>DATHWJ010000408.1:0-85216 GCA_035460745.1 Ideonella sp.
ACCTTGGCGGCTTCCGCGGCCTTGATCGACGACGCGCGGTGCACGCCCGGCTCGACGATGCGTTCGTACAGCGCCGCCACCTTGTCCAGCGTTTCCGGGGTGTCGCCGGAGACGATCTTCAGGATCTTCGTCAGCGTGTGCTCGCGGTCGCCCGGGTTGATGCGCTCGGGCGAGTAGCCGACGAAGAAGTCCTTCTTCCAGGTCAGGCCGGACTGCTTCTCGATGATGGGGATGCAGACCTCTTCGGTGGCGCCGGGGTAGACCGTCGACTCGAAGACGACCGTGGCGCCCGGCTTCAGGTTCTGCCCGACCGTGGTGCTGGCGCCGATCAGCGGCGAAAAGTCGGGAACATGCGCCTTGTCGACCGGCGTGGGCACCGCGATGACGACGAAATCGGCCTGCCGCAGCGCCGCCGGGTCGTTGGTGGGCACGAAGTGGACCGCCGCCTTCAGGGCCTCGGTGCTGAGCTCGCCGGTCGGATCGACGTGCCGACGGTAGGCCTCGATCTTGTCCGAAGACAGATCGAAGCCGATGGTCACAAACCTTTTCCCGAACTCGACGGCCAGCGGCAGGCCGACATAGCCCAAGCCCACAACAGCCACCGTTCGTTCCGAATTACCCATTTTTGGTCTCATTTCCCGGTTAGAAGCCCGCACGGCGTACACCGCCAGCCCGCCGGATCCGGGCTGCCGGTTTGGCGGGCGTCGATATTATCTGTGCCTAACAAGCTACAAAACTCATACCAAAAGCGCTTGCGACGTGCGTTCGTTTACACACTCAATTGTTTCAAGAACGCAACAGCCCCATGCACACCTGCAGCAAATAAATACAAACCCACCCCCTAGTTTGACCTCTGTCAGCCGCTGTAGGAATGCGCTGACAGCCCGGCCGAGTCTCGTTACAAATGCAGATGCTTGGTTGCGGGCTACCCCGTCAACACACCTACATTCGCGTCGAAACAGAAAGGACGCAAGCTGGTTTGACTCGTAGTGCTCGATGTCAGTCTGGCAAGCCGTGTAGCGCCGCGAGGCGATGCCATCGCACAGCATCCGCCCCAACGCCCGCCACCCGATTTGCGATTTGAGCCTGCTGAAGTGCCTCACCGCATTACAGCAGCCCTTCACCTGAACTGACAGAGATCACATGACCTACCTGACGCGTAGCGTAACTGCGCTGGCCTGCGGCTTGATCGTCGCCCTCGGCAGCCAAGCCTTCCAGCCCGCAGCGGCGGGCACCCTGCAGTCGGCCAAAGCCATCAAGACCGCTGCAGCGCCTGTCGCGGCACTCGCGGCGGTTGCCAACCCCATTCTCGAACCCCAGGCCGCTGGCACCGAAAAGACTTACCACGTGCGCACCGACGGTGGGTCCGCCGCGCAGTGCAACGGCCTGGCCAACACCGCCTACCCGGGCAGTGGAACCGGCCTGACCTGCGCCTGGAAAGGCCCGATGATCGCATTGCCGCCGGGCGGCAACCCCCGCATCGCCGGCGGCGATACGCTGCTGGTGCATGCCGGCAGCTACATGATCGGTCTTGGCGCGCCGGGCGCCGAGGCCTGCAGCAGCAGCTGGCCCTGGGACTGTTCGATGGCGCCTGTGCCCTCCGGCCCTGCCGTCGATCGCCCGACCCGCATCCTGGGCGACGGTTACGACGGCGTCTGCAAGGCCGGGCCGCAGCTCTGGGGCACCGAGCGCACCCACCACGTGCTGAGCCTGGTCGGCACCAGCAACGCCGAAGTCTCCTGCATGGAGATCACCGACCGCTCCAACTGCGTGCTCTCGCACACCGGCGGCCTGGCTTGCAAGCGCACGGGCTACCCCTATGGCCAGTACGCCGACTCCGGCATCATGGCCAGCGACTCCAAGAACGTGACGCTGTCCAAGCTGAACATCCACGGCCTGGCGGGCAACGGCATCCTGGCCGGCCGCCTGACCGACTGGACCGTCAACGACGTGCGCCTCGCCGCCAACGGCTGGGCGGGCTGGAACGGCGACATGGCCAGCGACGGCACCGGCAAGGGCAGCAGCAACGCCGGCACCATGCGCTTCTCCAGGTGGCTGGTGGAGTACAACGGCTGCGGCGAGAGCTATCCCGAGAAGAAGCCTGTCGGATGCTGGGGCCAGAGCGCTGGCGGCTACGGCGACGGCGTGGGCACCGGCGACACCGGCGGCAACTGGATCATCGAAGACTCCAAGTTCCGCTTCAACACCTCGGACGGCCTGGACCTGCTGTATCACAAGCTGGGCGGCACGGTGACGCTGAACCGCGTGCGTGCCGTCAGCAACGCCGGCAACCAGATCAAGGTCGGCGGCATCGCCACCGTCTCGAACAGCGTGATCAACGGCAACTGCGGCTACTTCCAGGGCAAGTCGTTCACCTACAACGTCGACAACTGCCGCGCCGTGGGCGACGCCCTGGTGTTCGTGGCGCTGAAATCGACCGATGTGGTCGCTGCCGTCAACAACACGCTGATGAGCGAGGGCAACGTGACCATCACTGCCAGCGGCCCCTCAGGCTCGGTGCTGAAGCTGCGCAACAACATCATGGTGGGCCAGCCCTACTTCCTCTACCCCTCGTACAACAGCGCCGACACCTACACCGAAGGCGCCATCCGCATCGACGAGAGCTATGCCATCAAGCAGGACCTGCGCAACGTGAAGTGCACCACGCCGAACTCGATGTGCGCCAACGCCGGCCTGTTGCAAGCCAAGGGTGAACAGCTGAACCCCCGCCTGACGGCCAGCAGCCCGGCGCGCAATACCGGCCTGACCCACACCGCGGACGTTCTCGTCCCGACCACCGATTTCATCTCGAACCCGCGCGGTGTCGAGGGTGGCTACGACCGCGGCGCGGCTGAAATGCAGCAGTGAGCCCGGGCGGCTATTCGCCGCCTCGCCCATCAAGACCCGCTCCGATCGAGCGGGTTTTTTTTCGTCTGCTGCAGGGTCGCGTGCTTCGGCTCGGAGCGGCAATGCAAAAACACCAACGCCCCGACAGTGCGGGGCGTTGGCGTGCTTGGTCTGCAAGCTGTTGTCTGGAGGCGCGACCCGGAGTCGAACCGGGTTAGACGGATCTGCAATCCCAATTTATCCTTACAGATCAACAAGTTGCTTGATAACCGCTTCTCTGCACCGCTATTTGCGCCAGGATGCTCCACTCATAGCCCGTTCACACTGTTTTCACGAGAGCGTATGAAGTGATGGCACACAGGTGAGCGGAGCGCCTGCTCGCCATTTGCACCTACATATATATAGAGGCGCGGATGCCTGGGGGTGAAAATCGCTGCTCCCTCGGCGTCAAACATCACAGCGCCAAACCGCCGCTGTCGTCCTGGCCGCTGTTCTGTGTGGACGAGAAGACGGCGATCCAGGCGCTCGATCGCAAGGACCGCATGCTTCCGCTGGCACCCGGCCGTGCCGAGAGCCACGGGTTCGAATACAAGCGCAATGGCACGCTCAGCCTGTTTGCAGCGCTGAACTGCAACATCTCCGGTGACGAACGCGCCCAAGCGGTGCCCATAGGTTTTCCTTATCCCGCCAGCCCGACAGAGTGTTGGTCGGCGTTAGCTGGACGGCCTACGCTTACCCATGCAAGCCGACCTCCCCTGTCGGCAACGGTTCGACAACGGCACAAGGAATCCTCATGAGCGGCCCATTGAACGGTATCAAGGTTCTCGACCTCACGTCCTACATCGCAGGCCCCTTTGCCTGCGGGCTGCTGGGTGACCTGGGTGCCGAGGTGATCAAGATCGAAGCCTTGGAGGGCGACATGCAGCGCCGGCTTCCGTCCACCGCCCCGGCCGAGGCGCGCGCGTTCCTGGGCCTGAACCGTCGCAAGAAAGGGATCGTTCTCAACCTCAAGACCGATGCCGGCAAACAGGTGCTGCGCAAGCTGGTGAGCGAGGCGGACGTGCTGGTCGAGAACTTCCGGCCCGGCGTCATGACCCGCCTCGGGTTGGACTACGACGCGCTCAAGACCGAAAACCCGAAGTTGATCTACTTCGCCATCAGTGGTTACGGCAGCCAGGGGCCTTTGAAGAACAACCCGGGCTTCGACACCGTGCTGCAGACTTTCACCGGCATCGCTGCATTCCAGGGCGCTGCCACCGGCGTCGACCCGCACAACGTCTCAGGCTCCATCCTCGATTACTACGCCGCCGCGATGGGTGCGCTGGGCGTGGTGGCTGCGTTGCACCACCGGGCACGCACCGGTGAGGGACAATACGCGGAGACTTCGCTGCTGGCGACTGCGTTGGCGCTGCAGGCCGGTCGGTTCGTCTGGGTCGAAGGCGAACCGCGAGAGGTGAACCGCGACCTTCAACTGGGCAAGATCTCCGGCATCCACCCGACCAAGCAGGGCCACTTCTTCGTCTCCGCCCACACTGAGCGCTTCTGGTCCGCGCTCTGCGGCTTCCTGGGGCTGGAGCATCTCGCCAAGGGCGAACGCTACGACTCGATGCGAAAGCGCACCGAACTCGCCGCGGAACTCGTCCCGCAGTTGCGCGAGGCCCTGATGAGCCGCACCGCGCTCGAGTGGGAAGAGATCATGCGCGGCCACGTACCGAGCGCCGCGGTGCGGACCATAGAAGACATGTTCGACCATCCCCAAGCGCTGGCCAACGGACTGGTGGCAAGCATCCCGCATGGCAGTGGCTTGCCCTACCGCGGCCTCTCTGCCCCAATCAGCTTCCAGCGCACGCCGGTGGATGCACCCACCGGGGCGCCCACGCTGGGACAGCACACGCACGAGATACTCAGGGCCAGCGGCTACGCGGAACAGGAGATCGCCGCGCTGCACGAGGCCGGCGCCATCGCCTGAACGGCTGCCCGCCGCAGCCCCGCGCTGCGTTAACCTGCGGGGAAAGTCAGCAAAGGCCCGCATGGAGACCCGTCGGCTCGAATACTTCATCCGCATCGTCGAGTACCGCAGCATCACGAAGGCGGCTGCGCAGATCGGCATTGCGCAGCCGGCGCTGAGCCAGCAGCTTGCCATCCTGGAACACGAGTTCAAAGCCAAGCTGTTGCACCGCACCGCGCAGGGCGTGGAGCCCACACCGGCCGGCGCCGACCTGTATCGGCACGCGCGCATTCTGTTGCGACAACTTGAACAGGCGCACCACGTCGTCAAGTCAGCCACTGCCGCGCCCAGCGGCCCCCTCTCGGTGGGCTTGCCCGTAAGCACGGCGCAACTGCTCTCCGTGCCGTTCCTCGAGACGGTCTGCGCGCAATACCCGCAGATCCAGCTCCAGCTCACCGAAGGCCTGAGCGGCCACCTCACCGAACTGGTGCTGAACGCCCGGCTGGATGTGGCCCTGCTCTTTCAGGCCGGACCGATCGCCGGCCTCTCGGTCGAGCCACTGTGGCATGAAGACCTACTGTTGATCGGCCCGGGCGATGCCCGGCTGCCGGACCCCTTGTCCCTCGAACAACTTGCCGACCTGCCGCTGGTATTGCCGGCCCGCGGCAACGGCGCTCGCACCGTCTTCGACGCTGTCATGGCGCAACACAACCTGCCCTCCCGCGTGGTTGCCGAGGTCGACTCCATCCCGACGCTGAAGCGCGCGGTGCAGCAACGCCTGGGCTACACCTTCCTGCCTTGGGCTGCGGTGATGCATGAGGTCGAAACCGGCAGTTTGAGCGCCATCAATGTCGACGCGCCGAAGCTGTTCCGCACTGTCTCGCTGTGCAGCCCCTCGTCGATGCCGCAGACGCGGCCGATGGAGGTGGCGATGCGACTGCTGCGCGAACTCTCGGAAAACATGCTGGCCTCACCAGCTTTGAAGGGCGTGCGGCGCGCGACATGATCCGCGCCATAGAAGCCCCCCACAGCGTCAGCTTATGCCTGCAGTCCGACCGAGTGTTGGGCAAGGCGCCCCGCCCTGCCTAGCATGACCTCCATGACGCGCCGATGGGCGGCGCGGACGAAGGAGGAGCATCCATGCAATCACAGACTCGTGTCGTGGCCGTCACCGGCGCAGCGCGCGGTATCGGGCTTGGCGTCGCCAGCTACCTGGCTGCACAAGGGCTGAGAGTGGCGTTGTTCGACAAGGACGGCGCTGCACTGGACAACACGGTCACTTCTCTGACGCAGCAGGGCTTCGCAGTGCGCGGCTTCGTGGCCGACATGACGAGCGGCGCCGACGTCAAGCAAGCCGTGCGCGACGCCGAAGCCTGGGCCGGCCCGGCCCTGCACTTGGTCAACAACGCCGGTGCAGTGCGCGACACGCGCTTCCTGGCGATGAGCGACGAAGACTGGGACCTGGTGCTGGCCACCAACCTTCGCTCGCAGTTCATCTGCTGCCGCGCGATGCTGCCGGCGATGGTCGAGCACGGCTACGGGCGCATCGTCAACATGTCGGCGCGGGCCTGGCTCGGCGGTTTCGGCCAGGCCAACTACTCTGCCGCCAAGGGCGGGGTCGTCAGCCTGACGCGCAGCCTGGCGATCGAGTTCGCGGCCAAGGGGGTCACCGTCAATGCCATCGCGCCGGGCATTGTCGACACGCCGCTGTTCCGCAACTTCAAGCCCGAGGTGCAGCAGAAGCTGCAGGCCACCGTGCCGGTGCGCCGCATCGGCACGCCCGAAGACGTGGCGCGCGCCGTCGCCTATTTCCTCGAGCCCGCCAACTCGTACGTCACTGGCCAGACGCTGTATGTCTGCGGCGGCCGAAGCCTCTCCAGCGCCAGCGTCTGAGCTGCGCATCAACCCGGGAAACCCCATGAGCCTGCTTTTTGAGATCCACGACCGCGTGGCGGTGCTGACGCTGGACCGACCGGAATCGGCCAACGCACTGGACATCGCGACATTGAAGCTGCTGCGCCAGCGGCTCGAAGAGGTGCGCGACCGCGACGACCTGTTGGTCGCCGTGATCACCGGCCGTGGCGCCAAGTCTTTCTGTGCCGGTGCCGACCTGAAGAAGACCACGTCGTCGCGGGCCAGCTACGCGGAGGGCGTCTTCAAGTCCAAGGACGCGTCGTCCGAGCTCGGTCTCTATGCGCGCCTGATCGACCTGAACGACCTCGATCTCTGGAAACCGGTGGTCGCCGCCGTCAACGGCCATTGCCTGGGCGGCGGCCTGGAGCTGGCGCTGCAGTGCGACCTGCGCATCGCGTCCAGCAACGCCAGCTTCGGCCTGCCGGAAGCGGTGGTCGCGTCCATCCCCGGCGTCTCGGGCGTGCACCGGTTGCTGAAGGCGATCCCCGCGGCCCAAGCGATGAAGATGTGCCTGACCGGCAAGCCGCTGGGCGCCAACGAGGCGCGCGATTGGGGCCTGGTCAGCGACGTGGTCGCGCCCGAGGCGCTGATGCCGCTGGCCATGGAGCTTGCCGGCGCCATCGCCGCCAATGGCCCGCTGGCCGTGCAGGCCATCAAGAAGCTGGCCCGCCAGACCGCGCACCTCAGCGACGTCGACGCGCAGCAACTCACCGAGCTGTACTGGGGCACGCTGCGCGACACCGAAGACCGCGCTGAAGGCCGCGCCGCCTTTGCCCAAAAACGCCGCCCCAAGTACGCGGGCCGCTGACAACTGGAGTTCACGATGCGACCGACCCGCCTTTTCTACCAACCTCTGGCACTGGGCGCACCAGAGCCGCTACGCGAAGCGCCTGCCCGGCTGGAGCGCATGATCCACTTCATTCCGCCGCACAACCCGAAGCTGCGAGCGCGCCTGCCCGAGTGGCTGCCGCAGGTCGACGTGCTGCTGGGCAACCTGGAAGACGCGGTGCCTGCCAACGAGAAGCTCGCCGCCCGCAATGCCTTCGTCGAGATGGCGCTTGCACACGACTTCGGCGAGACCGGCCTGTGGACACGCATCAACACGCTGGGCAGCCCCTGGGGCCTGGACGACATCACGCAGATCGTCGCCGGCGTGGGCGACAAGCTCGACGTCATCATGCTGCCCAAGGTAGAGGGCCCGTGGGACATCCACTTCATCGACCAGTTGCTGGCGCAGCTCGAGGCGCGCCACTCGCTGAAGAAGCCCATCCTGGTTCACGCCATCATCGAGACCGCGCTGGGTGTGCAGAACGTCGAAGCCATCGCCGCTTGCTCGCCGCGCCTGCACGGCATGAGCATAGGCCCGGCCGACCTGGCCGCTTCACGCGGCATGAAGATGACACGTGTGGGCGGTGGTCACCCCGAGTACAAGGTGCTGGCAGACCCCGACCCCGACGCGCGCGGCGCTCCGCGGCACAGCACGCAGCAGGACCTGTGGCATTACACGGTCTGCAAGATCGTCGATGCTTGCGCGGCCAACGGGCTCAAGGCCTTCTACGGGCCCTTCGCCGACTTCGCCGACCCTACCGCCTGTGAGGTGCAGTTCCGCAACGCCTTCTTGCTGGGTTGTGCCGGTGCCTGGACTCTGCACCCTTCGCAGGTCGCCATCGCCAGCCGTGTTTTTGCACCCGAGCCGGCCGAAGTTCGCTTCGCTCGGCGCATCGTCGAAGCCATGGGCAGCGGCGGCGGCGCCGCGATGCTCGACGGGAAGATGCAGGACGACGCCACGCTGAAACAAGCGCAGGTGATCCTGAAGCTGGCCGGCGCGGTTGCGGCACGCGACCCCGCCTTTGCCACCTCCTACGAGCTTTCCACAGCGTAAAGGCACGACGGCGTTGACCGCCCTGCCATAACCAAGACACACAAACAGGAGACAGACATGATGAGCCATAAGAACCGACGCCACCTGCTGAAACTGGCCGCTGCGTCCACGCTAAGCGCCGCCTTGACCGCCGTGTACGCCGACGAGAAGCCGCTGCGCCTGATCGTCATCACGCCACCCGGCGCGATCGTCGATTCTTCGAGCCGCACACTGGCAGAAGGGCTGCGCGTGAGGCTGGGCCGGCCTGTCCTGGTCGAGAACCGCACTGGCGCGGGCGGCAACATCGCGAGCGATTTCGTCGCCAAGTCGGCGCCCGACGGCAACACGCTGCTGGTGACCTCCAACAACCACACGACCAACGCGTTCCTCTACAAGAGCCTGCCCTACGACGCCGAGAAGGACCTGGTGCCAGTGGCCCACACGGTCGACTTTGCGCTGGCCGTGGCAGCCCACCCTACCGTCAAGGTATCGACCATCGCCGAGTTGATCGCGCTGGCCAAGAGCAATCCCGACGGCCTGAGCTTCGGTTCCGGCGGCAATGGCAGCCCAGGCCACATCGCAATGGAGTTGCTCGAAGCGCAGGCCGGCATCAAGCTTCAGCACATTCCGTACAAAGGCGCTGCCGCAGCGATGACGGACGCGGTGGCCGGCCAGACGCAATTCGCTGCGGGCTCGCTGTCGTCCGCCCTTCCCTTCGTCAAGTCCGGCCAGTTGAAGGTGCTGGCGGTCAGCGGCCGGCGTCGCGCGGCTTCGGCCCCCGCGATACCGACCATGATCGAATCGGGCCTGGGCGAGTACGACTACACCGGCTGGATCGGCATCATGGCGCCACGCGGTACGCCCGCGGCGCTGGTGCAGTCGTTGCACGAGCAGATCAACGCGGTGACGCAGACGGCGGAGTTCCGCAAGAGTGTCGAGTTGCAGGGTGGCGAAGCCATCCAGCAGTCCATCACCGAGTTCTCGGCCATGCTGAAGACCGACTTCGAGCGCAACCGGGCGCTGATCAGGGCGGCGGGAATCCGCCTCGACTGAAAGGCCGTTTCCGGCGCCACTCAGGCGCTCCCCCACAGACAACCGCCACGCCCAGCGCCTCGTTGCCCCGGGTAGGTGCGCACACGCCCCCGCGGCAGGCACATCGCCGCCCACCAGGAGACACCATGCCCCGCTACGCATTGAAAGTGAACGGCAAGATCCGCCCGGTCGAAGCTGACGACGACACGCCGCTGCTCTACGTGTTGCGCGACAACCTGGCCCTGCACGGCCCCAAATTCGGCTGCGGTCTCGGCCAGTGCGGCGCCTGCACGGTGCATGTGGACGGCGAGGCCGTGCGTTCCTGCATCACGTCGGTGGCCTCGGTGGGCAACCGCGCCGTCACCACGCTGGAGGGGCTGGGCAGCGGCACGCAACCGGGCAAGGTGCAGCAGGCTTTCATCGACAAGCAGGCGCTGCAGTGCGGCTACTGCTGCAACGGCATGATCATGAGCTCCGCGGCCCTGCTGGCCAAGCAACCCCATCCCAGCGCTGACGAGGTAAAGGCCGCGCTCGCCGGCAACCTGTGCCGCTGCGGAACTTACCAGCGCATCTGCGACGCGGTGATGCACGCGGCGCAGCTGTGAAGGAGAGGCAGATGGCTTCTTCCTCCGCTCGCTCCGCCTCTCCCCTGCCCGACCCACGCCGCCGCAGCCTGGTGCAAGCCGGCGGCGCGGCGCTCGTGATCGCTTTCGCCTGGCCCGGACGAGACGCGAACGCGGCCCCTGCCGACGGCGACCTGGCCCTGCCACCGCCCAAGACGGTCGACAAGAACCGCGTCGACGCTTTCCTGCGGTTCGGTGCCGACGGCCAGGTCACGGTGTTCACCGGCAAGGTCGATCTGGGCACCGGCATTCGCACCGCCCTTGCCCAGCTCGTGGCCGACGAGCTCGATGTCGGCATGGCCCAGGTGCAGCTCGTGATGGGCGACACCGCCACCACCGTCGACCAGTGGCTCACGGCGGGCAGCCTGAGCATCTCGGTCGGCGGTGTCGAGTTGCGGAAAGCGGCGGCCACTGCGCGCCGGGCGCTGCTCGAAGCCGCCGCGCGCGAACTGGCGGCACCAGTGTCCGAGCTCGAAGTGCAGGACGGCCGAGTGTCGGTGCGTGGAGTGCCCGCGCGCAGCGTCGCCTACGGCGCGGTGGTGCAGCCCGGCACGCTGGAGATGCGCGTAGACGCCGAGCCGCTGCTGAAGACGGCGCAGCAACTGCGGCTGGTCGGTAAAGGTATTCAGCGCGTCGACATCCCAGCCAAGGTCTCGGGCGAGTTCACCTACATGCAGGACTTCCGCCTGCCCGGCATGCTGCATGCGCGCATCGTGCGCCCGGTGGTGTTCGGCGCCCGCGTGCTGGCGGTCGACGACCGCGAAGCGCGGCGCATCAAGGGCTTCGTGCGGGCCGTGCGCAAGGACAACTTCCTGGCCGTCGTCGCGCGCAGCGAATGGGCCGCGGTGAAGGCTTCGCGCGTCTTGAAGGTGCAGTGGAGCGAAGGCACCGGCCTGCCGCCGCCGGGGTCGATCTTCGAGGACTGGCGCAACAGCCCCGTCGCGAAGCAGGAGCTGATGCAAAACCAGGGCGACGCGCCGGCGGTCTTGCGCGCTAGCGAACGCCGCCTGGCCGCGACCTACGAGTTCCCGGTGCAGACGCATGCGTCCATCGGCCCCTCCTGCGCGGTCGCCACGCTGGACAAGGGAGCGCTGGTCGTGTGGACAGCCTCGCAAGGCCCGCATTCGCTGCGCGACGAGTTGGCCGGCATCGTGAAAATGCCGGTTGAGGCGATCCGCGTCATCTACCTCGACGGCGCTGGCTGCTACGGCCGCAACGGCCACGAGGACGCCGCCGCCGATGCGGCGCTGCTGGCAACGCTGATCGGCCAACCGGTGCGTGTGCAGTGGATGCGTGCTGACGAAACCGGCCGCTCGCCGAAAACCCCGCCACGCGTGATCGACCTCGAAGCAGCGATCTCGCCCGACGGCGCAGTGAGCGCCTGGAACGGCGAGTTCTACATCTCGACCAACAGCGTCGTGCTCTCCAAGCCCTTCGACTACCCCCTGCTCGCCGCCACCGAGACCGGCGTGCTGCGCAGCGGCAACTGGGTCGGCTCGCTGCACCTGAACTCGGCAATTCCCTACCGCTTCCCCGTCGTGCGCGTCAACACCCGGCAGATCGCGACCACGCCGTTCCGCTCGGCCCACTTGCGCAGCCCGGGGCGCATCGAGAACTCCTTCGCCAACGAATCATTCATCGACGAAGTGGCGCATGCACTGCGCCTGGACCCCGCCGAGTTCCGCCGCCGCCACATCGACGACCCACGCGGCCTCGCCGTGCTGCAGGCTGTGCTGCGGCGCGCCGGCTGGGTGCCACGCACCGCGGCAGCCAAACCCACGGCCGATGGCCTGGCCGCCGGGCGCGGCCTGGCCTATGTGCGCTACAACACCAACTCGACCTATGTCGCAGGCGTCGCCGACCTCACCGTCGACCTCAACACCGGAGAGGTTAAGGTGCAGCACATCTTCATCGCCCACGATTGCGGCCGAATCGTCAACCCCGACGGCGTGGCCAACCAGGTCGAGGGCGGCGTGCTGCAGGCCGTCAGCCGAACCCTGATGGAAGCCGTGCAATGGAACACTCGGCAGGTCAACAGCATCGACTGGGCTAGCTACCCAATCTTGCGCGCGCCGAACGTGCCCCGTGTCGAGGTCGAGTTGATAGACCGACCTACCGAGCCCTCGTTCGGCGCGGGCGAGGCTGCGGGAACCGTGGTCCCGGCGGCGCTGGCGAATGCCGTGTTCGACGCCACCGGGGCGCGCGTGCGCTCGGTACCGTTGACGGCGGAGAAGGTCAAGGCGCTGCTCGAGCGGCTCAAGCCCTTGGCCACCTGAGCCGGGTCGTGATCGGTGCCGGCTCGCGCGACCCATGGCAGCGCCTCGAGCGCCCTGGCAGCAAACTGCCGGTAGCCATCGGCCCGCAACAGCGCGTGCAGTAGGCTGCCGGCCCTCTCCGCCAAGGCGGCGCCCAGCTCGGCGTCGCCTGCGGGCGAGAGGGCCCATGCCAGCGCTTCCCGCAGGCCGTCGAAGCGGCGGCCCTGCGTTGCCATCCACGCTGCCGGCTCCGTGCTGCGCCAACCTGGCTCGGCCAGCGCGAGCAGGTGCAACAGGTGTTCGGCGTGGCGCCTGCGGAAGGCGGCGTCGTCTGGCGTCTCCGCCAGCCGTTCCACGGCATAAGCGCGGGTCGTGTCCAGCAGCCTGAAGAAGACATCGTCGCCACTCACGTCCGCGGTCAACAGCGACTTGGCCACCAGTTCCGTCAGCGCATTCACGACCTCGCTCGCGGGCAATTCCTCCGTCGCCCCCACTGCCGCGGCGGACTCCAGGGTGAAGCTGCCGCAGAAGGTCGAGAGGCGAAGCAGCACGGTCCGTTCGAGGGCGCAGAGCAGGCCGAAACTCCAGTCCAGCGTGGCCCTGAGCGTGCGATGCCTGGGGATCGACGTTCGCCGCCCCTTGCTAAGCACGGCGAAACAATCGTCGAGCGACGCCGCGATGCCTCTGACGCCAAACGGGTCGATCCGGGCAGCGGCGAGTTCTATCGCCAGCGGAATGCCGTCGAGACGCCGGCAGATGTCCACCACCGCTTCGACGTCCGAATCGAGCAGCGCAAAGGTGCTGAGCATCGCCGAAGCACGCTCCACGAAGAGTTCGACGGCTGAGAACTGCAGCGCTTCGGCGGCGCCCAGGCCACGGGCGCCGGCCGGCCATTGAAGCGGCTGCAAGCGCTGTATCCACTCGCTCTCCGCACGCAGCGGCTCCCGGCTCGTGGCCAGAATGTGCACGCCCGGCGCACTGCGCAGGACCTGTTCCACGAGCTCGGCAACCTCCATGGCGACATGCTCGCAGTTGTCCAGCACCAGCAGCATGCTCCTGCTGCTCAATGCTTCGAGCAGGCCCTGTGTGGGGTCCAGGGCGCCGTCCGCGAGCCCCAGCGACGTGCCCAGCACGCCGCGCACGAGCCGGGGCTCGGTCGCCGAAGCGAAGTCCACGAAGTGAACATCCCTCCACGGAGCCGGCTCCTTCGTGCAGGCGATCGACGAAGCGACAGTCAACGCCACCGTGGTCTTGCCGATGCCACCCGCGCCGACGAGGCTGACCAGCCGATGGGCGCGAACGGCCTCCAGCAGCGCGCACATTGCCGGCCCCTGGCCCACGACGCGGTTGAGGATACCGGGCATACCGGTCGCGGTTGCAGTCGGATTCGGGTTCAGGCTCGGACTCGCGCCTTGGACAGGGCCCGGGCTTGGTGAAACGAAGCCACTCCCGGGTGGCGCTTCGAAGCGCCGGATCGGGGCAACGAAACAGTAGCCCCGCCCCGGATGGTTGATGATGAAACGGCGCCCTTCTCGTCCGTCTCCCAGCGCTTTTCGCAGTCCCGTGAGGTGCACGCGCAGATTTCCGTCGACGACCACCCTGTTGGGCCAGACCCGCTCGCGTATGGCCTCGTAGTCGACGAACTGGCCGGCACGCTCCACCAGCAGCAGCAGGATTTCGAACGCGCGGCTGCCGAGCCGGACCGGCGTCGAATCCTCGAGCAAACTGCGTTCCGAAGGAACGAGCACGAAAGGCCCGAACCGTGTGATGGCAACGGCCTTCGATGAATCATCATCAGCGTTGTTCATGGCCGTGGGACGTCAGCTCCGCTTGTTCACCACTCCTTCAGCCCGGCAGGCGAAAGCTCGTGCACTCGATGCTAGAGGCGGGCACCACCGAGAAATGGCCTCTTGCCGACACGCACACAGGCGATTTACGCCAAGTGCGGTGTCAAGCTCCCTTGCGCAGCCGAAACGGCGTCTTGCCCAGGTGGGCACGACACTGGCGCGCGAAGCGAGACGGGTCGGAGAAGCCGCATCGGTGCCCCACCTCCGAGATGCCCAGGTGGTCGAAGCGCTTGTCGCGCAACATGCGCAGGGCCGAGCTCATTCGCAGGGCCACCACGGCCTGCAGGAAGGTGGTGCCGCCCAGCCCGAGGTGGCGATGCAGCGTCCGCTCCGAGATGCCCAGCTCCGTGGCGACCGAAGCGGCTGTCAGCCCCATGCTGGCATGGTGGCGCTCGATGGCGGCCACGATGCTCGAATGCAGCGAGACGGACTGGCGAGCGAAAGCGCCGAGCACCGCGCCCCAGGCGGAGTGTCCGTCGATAGCCCGAGCCACGGCAGCCTGGGGATCCGGCAGCCAAGAAGCGAGCCACGAAGCGGGCAACTGGAAATAGACGGTCTCGCACGATTCGGGGAAGCAGAACTCATAGCGCTGCTCGGAGTCAACCAGCACGAAGTCGCCCGGTCGCAGACGCACCGTGGTGTCGCGCTGCGCCGACGTCCACGCTGCATCGAGCGTACCGACAAGGTAGTAGACGTGGTCGCTGCTGCGCGCAATGGCCTGAGGCGTGCGCCAGACATCCGCAGGGGTCGCGCGCACCCGGCTCACCACCATGGGCCCGCAGGCGGTCGAGTCGAGCGCAGCCCCGAAAGCCTCCGGGGAGCGACTCTCGGCAGTCATCTCCAGGAAGCCCTCGCAGATGGCTCCGACCCAATAGTCGAGTCGCTGGGCAAGTGGCAGGTGGTCGGTAGACCACTGACGCAATGTCGCTGGCGTGCTCGTCATGTCCTTGCTGCTCCAACAAGCCGAGAGATGAATTGCCTGCATCCAGCCGCTGGCATGGCGAGCAGGACTTACCGCTCAATTCTAGGGGCGCAGCGCCCTGCCTAGACGCACATTCAATTGACTTTTTCTCAAGCATTGACGCAATAGGGCAGCGCCCTGCGCCCTTCTTTCAGTCGGTTGAAAACTCCGACTTTCGACCGACCGCCCGCAGGCAGGCCGTCGCCTAATTCCCTCCATACGCCAAAAGCAAGGGGAACCCGATGACGATAGCCCGCGTGGTCCGATTCCACCGTACAGGTGGTCCAGAGGTCTTGAGACTCGACTTTGTCGACGTACCGGCGCCCAAGGCGGGCGAGGTCAGAATCCGCACGCGTGCACTCGGCCTCAATCGGGCTGAGGCGATGTATCGGGCCGGCGAGTATGTAGTCCAGCCCAGCTTCCCCGCCGCCATCGGCTACGAAGCGGCCGGCGAGATCGAAGCGGTAGGTGCCGGCGTTCAGGGGCTGGCCATCGGCGACGCGGTCAGCGTGCTGCCGCTTCGGCCCATGACGGAGTACGCGATGCACGCGGAACTCGCCGTCGCGCCGGCCAGCAACGTCGTCAAGCACCCTGCGGTACTTTCCTGGCAGGAGGCGGCAGGCGCCTGGATGCCCTTCATCACCGCTTACGGTGCTTTGGTCGACATCGCCAAGGTGGGCCCGGACGACACGGTCGTCATACCCGCCGCTTCGAGCAGCGTGGGGCTGGCAGCGTTGCAGATCGCTCGCCGCGCAGGAGCCCGGGCCATCGCCTTGACCCGCACGAGCGCCAAGACGCAGCGGCTGCTGGACGCCGGGGCCTCGTATGTGGTGGCCACCGCCGAAGAGAACCTGGTCCTGCGCATCCACGAGCTCACGGCGAGCCGAGGCGCGAGCGTGACCTTCGACCCCGTCGGCGGCGGAACCTTCCCGCTGCTGGCGGAGGCGGCCGCGCCGCATGGCCTCATCTTCATCTACGGCGCCCTCGCGCCCGAAAGCACACCGCTCCCCATCCTGCCGGTGCTGAGCAAGCACTTGTCGGTGCGCGGCTACGACCTGTTCGAACTCGCGGCAAAGCCTGGCCCCTTCGCCGTGGCCATGGCCGATCTCTCCGCGGGCCTGGCGGACCGGTCGCTCAGGCCCATCATCGACAGGAGCTTCGCCTTCGAGGATTTCGTCGCAGCGCATCGCCATCTCGAGTCCAACGAGCAGTTCGGCAAGATCGTCGTCGACGTCTGACGCGGACCGCAAAGCCCGGCCGACATGGACCACATCGCCGCACTCAAGACCTTCTGCCGGGTGGTCGAGGCGGGCAGCTTCGCGCGCGCGGCCGACTCGCTGGACCTTCCCAAACCCACCGTCACGCGGCTGATCCAGAACCTGGAGCAGGAGTTCGGCTCCAAGCTGCTGCACCGCACGACACGCCGCATCTCGGTCACCGTCGACGGCGCCGTCGTCTACGACCGATCGCTGGGGCTGCTCGCCGACCTCGACGATCTGCGCGCCAGCATAGGCGACGCCCGAACCAGCCCGCGCGGTCCCCTCAGGGTGGATTTGCCGACCTCCCTCGGCATGGCGGTGGTGCTGCCCGCGCTGCCCCGCTTCCGGGAGCTCTACCCGGACATCGACCTCTCGCTGGGCCTGAGCGACCGGGCCGTCGATCTCATCACCGACAACGTCGACTGCGTGGTGCGAGGCGGCGCTGCGATCGAGCCCTCTCTCGTGGCACGCAAGGTAGCCTGCGTGGGCCGCCTGTTGTGCGCGTCGCCGGACTACCTGCGCCGGCACGGCCAGCCGCTTCAACCCGAGGACCTCGCCAATGGGCACGTGATGGTGAGGTACATGTCTTCCCGCTCCTTGCAGGTGCGGCCGGTGGTGGTGCAACACGGCGACAAATCAGCCGAATTGCAGTCGCGCAAGCAGGTCGTGTTCAACGACAACATCGCCTGCGTCGAAGCGGCCGTGGCCGGCCTCGGCGTGACAGACGCGGTCGAATTTCTGGCCATACGGCACCTTGAGGCCGGCCGCTTGCTGCCAGTACTCGCAGGCTGGTCATCGCCCACCATCCCGCTGTATGTGGTCTACCCGCGCAACCGGCACCTGGCCCATCGAGTCCGGGTCTTCATCGACTGGTTGATCGAGCTGCTGGCCGGCCTGCCACTGCTGCAACGCGAAACTGGCGTCGCCCGCAGCGTGCCACGCGAGGCCGATGCGGTCTGACATAGCGAGCCTGCGCGGCGCCGCCGTTTCGCTTGATTTTGTTCAACCAAAGAAACGAGTCGGGCCGCCCGCGAGGCCCTGTTCCCGCGCTCCCGTTGTGGCAACATGCGGCAACTTTGTCGGCCACGGCAGCAGGCGAGCGCGGTCCCTCGACCGCCCGGTCGCCACACGCACCCAGGCTCGATCACCCCCTGTCTTTCTGGAGCCTATGAGCGATACCGAGCAGTCCGTGGTCAGCCCAGGCACGATCATCCGCTTTGGCGCCTTCAGCCTGCTCCCTTTCGAACGCGTGCTGCTCGAGCACGAGGCCCCGGTCCGCCTGGGCAGCCGCGCGCTCGACATCCTGATCCTGCTGGTCGAGAAGGCGGGGCAGTTCGTGGCCAACGGCGAGATCTTCCAGCGCGTCTGGCCCCGGACCATCGTCGTGCAGGGGAATCTGCGCGTCCACGTGGCCGGCCTGCGCAAGGCACTGGGCGACGGCCGCGAGGGCCAGCGCTTCATCGTCAACGTTCCCAACCGCGGCTACAGCTTCATCGAGCCGGTGCGGACCGAAGGGCACGCGCAGCCTCCCTCGCCACCGCCACGCGCCGCAGCCTCGGTGACCACCCGGCTTCCCGCGCCGCTCAATCGCGTGATCGGGCAAGCCCATGCGCTCGAAACGCTGGCCGACCAGATTCGCCAACGCCGGCTGGTGACTCTCGTGGGCGCCGGCGGTATCGGCAAGACCACGGTCGCCTTGACCGTGGCATCGGCCTCCCTGCGGCACGAGGCGCACGCAGCCTGGAGCAGCGTCCACTTCGTCGACCTTGCGCCACTCGCGTCGCCCGACCTGGTGCCCAGTGCGCTGGCAGCGGCGCTTGGCCTGGCCGCTTCGGTCGACGACTCGACGCAGAACCTGCTCGCTTTCCTGCACGACAAGGCGCTGCTCATCGTCTTCGACAACTGCGAGCACTTGATCGAGGCAGTCGCATCGCTGGCCGAGGACATCCTGCGCGGCTCGCAGGGCATCCACATCCTCGCCACCAGCCGCGAGCCGCTGCGGGCCGAGGGCGAATGGGTGCAGCGCCTGCAGCCGCTCGACCTGCCGCCGCGCTCGACCGCGCTGACCGCCCAGCAAGCCATGGCCTTTCCGGCGGTCGAATTGTTCGTCGAGCGCGCCTCCGCCACGCTGGACACCTTCGTGCTGCTAGACACCGACGCGGCCGCCGCGGTGGACATCTGCCGCCGGCTCGACGGCATCCCGCTGGCTATAGAGCTGGCCGCGGCCCGTATCGATCCCTTCGGCGTCAAGGGCATCGCCGCAGCGCTGGACGACTGTTTCGCGCTCCTGAGCAAAGGCCGGCGCACGGCACTGGCCAGACACCAGACCTTGCGCGCCACGATGGAGTGGAGCTTCGGCCTTCTTTCGCCGCGTGACCGCAGCATCATGCTTCGGCTGTCGGCCTTTGCCGGCGTGTTTCCGGTGGAGGCCGCCAGCGCTGTGGCCGGCTGGGGCGAGCTGGACGCATCGGACGTGCTCGACGGCCTCTCGGACCTGGTGGCCAAGTCCCTGGTCACGGCCGACGTGGGCGGCGACGAGGTGCTCTTCCGCCTGCTTGACACAACGCGCAGCTACGCCGCTGCCGAGCTGGCCTCGACGCCCGATGCCGGCCTCGTGCGCCGCCGGCACGCCGAGCATTGCCTGAAGCTGCTGGTGCGCGCGGCCGAAGCCTGGAAGGACACGCCAGCCACGGCCTGGCTGCAGACCTACGCTGCGCGGCTGGACGACGTGCGCGCCGCGCTGCGCTGGGCGTTTTCTCCCGACGGCGACCTCGCCCTGGGCATCGCGCTCGCAGCGAAGTGCGCACCGCTGCTGTTCCAGCTCTCGTTCGCGGAAGAACACCGGCAGCACGCGGCTCGCGCCCTGCAAGCCATCGCGGCGGTGGAATCACTCGACCCGCAGCTAGAGTTCGAGCTGCGCATCGTCTATGGCCATGTGCTCTTCCATACACGGGGCCTGCACCCGGACAGCGGGCAGGCCTTTGCGACGGCGCTGGCGATCGCACGCGAGGCCAACGACCGCGAGATGCTCGCGCTGGCCTACAGCTCGAACTGGATGGGCGCCTACAACAGTGGCGACCCGTCGAAGATGCTCCTTTTCGCCCGCAAGTTCGAAGAGCTCACCGCCCAGGACGACGACCCCTCGTTGACCTCGATGTACGACCGCATGAAGGCGCCGGCGCTGCATTTTTTTGGCGACCAGTACGAAGCGCGTGTCAGCGCCGAACGCGGGCTTGGGGTGGGCAGCGTCGTCAGGCCACCCTTCCTCTCGGGCTCGCAGATCGACCGCCGGGTCTCGCTCGGCGTCATCCACGCCCGAATCCTGTGGGTGCAAGGGCTGCCGGAGTCCGCCAACGCCAGCTTCGAGATCGCCAGCGACATCGCCAGGTGCGAGGGCGAAAGCGTGGCCCTCGCATTCGCGATGGGCTTCTGCGGTTGCGCGATGGCAATTTCCACCGGCGACCTGGCACTGGCACGTACGCGCACCAACGCCTTGCTGCGCCATGCGCGCGAACACTCGCTGGTGGCCTGGCTGCACTTCGGGCTGGCCTACGAGGCCTTCGTCAACTGGAGCGAACAAGGCAGCGCAGGCCAGCCGCCGCCCCTGCCCTCGCAACACGCCCAGCACGCCCCCCACCTGATCGATCTGATGGTGCCGCTGCACCCGGCCTATGTCAGCCCGCAGGCCATCGCACGCGCAGAAGCCGGCCTGAGCGGGTGGTGTGCCGCCGAGGTGCTGCGCGTTCGCGGTGACCGCTTGCGGGCCAGCGACCCGCAAGCCGCCGAGGCCCTCCTAGTGAGCGCGCTCGAGCTCGCAAGAAGCGGCGGTGCGCTGGCCTGGGAAATTCGCGCGGCAACCACGCTGGGTGGCCATTGGCTCCAACAAGGCAGGGCGGACCAGGCATCGCGGTTGCTGGGCACCACGCTGGCGCGCGTGCGCGAAGGTCTCGGCACGCCCGACGTCGTCGCGGCGCTTGCCGTACGGCAAGCGGCCGGGCAGCAGGCCCGACGGGTGGTGCCTTGACGCATCGGCCGCTGCCGCGCTTCTCTGTCAAGCGGTGCCGTCCTCGTCGGCACGAAAGTACTGCGCCGGGTCGAGGTCGCTCAGCACGGCGCCCGCCGCCAACCGCCGCGGCAAGTCAGGGTTCGCGATGAAAGCCCGGCCGAAACCGATCGCGTCGGCGCTTCCGCGCGCTATCGCCTGCTGCGCACTGGCGCCGTCGAATCCACCGGAGGCGATCAGCACCCCGGGGTAGCTGGCGCGAAGCCAGTCCGCCACCAGCGGTTGCGGTGTGTCGCTCGCCGAGCTCAGGCCGCCGCCGGACCTCGGCTCGACCAGATGCACATACGCGATGTGCTCGTCCTGCAGCCGCAGCAGCACCTGTGGAAACAACACGGCCGCCGTCGAGTCTTCGACGTCATTGATCACACTGAAAGGCGACAGCCGCACGCCGACCCGCGCCGAGCCCCAGACGGCGCAGAGCGTCTGCACCGCGTCGATCAGGAAACGCACACGGTTTTCTACCGGGCCGCCGTAGCGGTCGGCGCGCTGGTTGGAGGAGTCGTGCAGGAACTGGTCCGCGAGGCAGCCGTTGGCGCAGCTCATCTCCACCCCGTCGAAGCCCGCATCGGCCGCGTTTTCAGCGGCTCGCCGGTACTGCTCCATCACGTCGTCGATGCCGTCGTCGTCCAGCACCACCGGCGCTTCGGTAGGAGCCGCCTGCGCGGCGGGCACGTGGACGGTTCCTGCTGCGGCGACGGCGGAAGGGCCGATCGCAGGCAGACCGCTCAAGACGGCCGACGCCAGTCGACCGCCGTGCCAGAGCTGCGCCACGATGAAGCCGCCGCGTCGGTGCACCTCATCGGTCACACTGCGCCAAGCGTTCACATGCTCCGGCCCGAAGATGCCCGACGTGCCGGCCTGTGCGAGCCCCTGCGCCGCGACGGCGATGGACTCCGCAACGATCAACCCGCCCGCCGACGCGCGCAAGGCGTAGTGCCGCAGCGACATGGGCGAGGGCACGCCGCCAGGCGACAAGGCCAGCAGGCGATTGAGCGGCGCCAGCACCACACGGTGCGCCAGGGCCCAGGCGCCGACCTGGAGCGCGCTGTGCAGCCCTGGCGTTTCGCTTCTCGCCGCCGGCGTATCGGCCGCCAACGCGAGGTCGATCGGCTCACGGTCTGGATAGAAATTCGTCAACGCCTTGCCCCTGCATGATTTCCCGTAGCGTGCTTGCTGGCGAACCATCGTGCAAGTTAATCCGCGTCAATCCGCGTAGCGACGCAGCGGCCCGGCACGACTGAACCTGGCGCTCAGGCTCGCTCGGACCAGGACCGGCACTCCCGGCGGTAGGCCACCGGCGACGTCCCGCGGCGGGCCCTGAAGACCCGAGCCAGCTGGTTGGGGTCGTCGTAGCCCACGGCGGCCGCGACGTCGCCTATCGAGTGCCGCGTGGCGCGCAGCAGTTCGCAGGCCCGCTCCACGCGTCGCTCCACCAGCCACTGGTAGGGTGCCATGCCGGCCGAGGCCTTGAACGCGTGGCAGAAGTGGTGATAGGACAAATCCAGCATCTCGGCCAGCGACTGCAGCGGGACAGCGGCTCCCAGGTCACGCGTCATGGCCTCGCAGACGCGCCTCAGGTGCCATGGCGACAAGCCCCCGCGCCGGTGCCGCACCTCCCGGCGGCGCGACACCGAGTGTTCGCGCAGCAGCCACAGCGCGAGCAGGGTGGCGCGGCTGTCCATCTCGATCCGGGTCGGCTCGGGGCCATCTTGCAAGGCCTGGCGGAGGTAGTCGTCGAGCATGGCGACGAGCCGGGCGTCACGCCGCATCGTCCGCTCGTCCTGGAACAGCTCAGCAAGACAGCCCTCCGGGCCGGCCGATTCAATCGCCACGCCGCGCAGGAAGTCGTCGGACAGCGAGCACTCCGCCCATTGGACCGGACCTGACGCAAGCAGGCGCAACTCCCGCGCCGCGGGCTGCAGCAGGAATCCGTCGGGCGCCATTTCCTCGAGGGTCTCGCGCGAGGGCAGCACGCGCCGCAGGGGCTCACCCGACACGCGCCACATCAGAGCGTGGCAGGCGCGTTGCTCGGGCTGCTGCGAGGTGTCCAGGCCCAACGGCGCGTACCACAGCCTAACGGGCACGGCCCAGCCGGCCAGGCTACCCACGCTGCGCGATTGCAGTCCCTCGCTCGACGCCATCGACGTCAGCGTAGCGGCCAATTGAATCTCTTTGGTGTTCTGCACGGCATTTCTCCAGCACATGACGGTTGCTATTCAGTGGGCAACTATGGCCATTGACGGCGTGTAAATCGAGTTAATGCCTGCTAGTCGTCGCAGCGTGGGAGCTTGACGCAGCAAAGCGCAAAGGACGCCGCTGCATCGCAAACCAGGCCGGGCGCCAAAACAAGCGACGTCCCAGACTTCGAACCTCCTCAACCGCCTGCAAAAGGAATCGACATGTCCAACTCTCCCAAGGTCTGGTTCATCACCGGCGCATCCCGTGGCTTCGGTATGGAAATCGCCCGTGACGCCCTGGCGCGGGGCGACCGCGTCGTCGCCACGGCGCGCCGCCCGGAGGCCATCGAGGCTGCGATCGGCCGCCACGACCAGTTGCTGTCCGTCGCGCTCGACGTCAACGACGAGGCGCAGGTCGCCAGTGCCACCGAAGCCGCCATCGCCCGCTTCGGCCGCATCGACGTGCTGCTCAACAACGCCGGCTACGGCCTGCTCGGCGCCGTCGAAGAGTCGAGCGGCGTGGAGGTCGAGCGGCTGTTCGCCACCAATGTCTTCGGCCTGCTGAGCGTCACCCGCTCGGTGCTGCCGCACATGCGCCGCCAGCGCAGCGGCCATGTCATCAACATCTCGTCGATAGGCGGCTATGCCTCGTACCCGGGCTGGGGTGTGTATTGCGCGACCAAGTTCGCGGTCGAGGCGCTCACCGAGTCGCTGGCCTACGAACTCGCGCCGCTCGGCGTGCACGCCACCGTCGTCGAACCCGGCTTCTTCCGCACCGATTTCCTCGACGCCAGTTCGCTGGTGAAGACCCAGATGGAGCTGAAGGAATACGCCGCCACCGTCGGCGAGATGCGAGTGCTGATGGCCGGCGCCAACCACAAGCAGCCCGGTGACCCGAAGAAGCTCTCCAAGGCGATGCTGCTGCTGGTCGACAGCGAGACTCCCCCGGTGCGCCTGCCACTCGGTACCGACACCGCCGCCAAGTTGCGCGCCAAGAACCGCTCGGTAGAGGAAGAGCTCGCAAAGTGGGAGCACGTCGCGGTCTCGACCGACCACGACGACGTGAAGCCTTAAGCGCGCGAGACGGACAGCCCCGCCATGAACGTCTCTCCCACCTCCCCGAGCGCCCCGCTCGTTGCCTTCGGCCCGGCGGCTGCGGTGGCCGGCCACCGCTCCTCGGCCCCTTCGGTGCTGTTCTTCACCACGTTGGTCCAGGCGCTCGCCTCGATGGCGGCGCTGATGGTGCCGGTGCTCGGCCCGCGCATCGCCGACGACCTGCAACTGCCCGGCGCCGTGCTGGGCTACTACGTGGCGCTGGTCTACCTGGCGGCCGTTCCGAGCTCGGTGCTGGGTGGCGACGCGGTGCTGCGCTACGGGCCGGTGCGCGTGAGCCAAGCGAGCCTGGTGCTGTGCGCCGTCGGGCTGGCCATGGTCAGCAGCGGCCTGTGGTGGCTCGCGTCCTGCGGTGCGCTGCTGATCGGCCTGGGCTACGGGCCGGTCACGCCGGCCAGCAGCCACATGCTGGCACTGGCCGCCCCCGCGAGCAGCCGAGGCCTCGTCTTCTCGATCAAGCAGACCGGCGTGCCGCTGGGCGGCGCCATCGCGGGTTTCCTTGCCCCGCGTATGGCGGTGTCCAGCGGCTGGCAAGCGGCCCTGCTGGTCGGTGGCGCGGCCTGCCTGCTCTGCGCTGTGGCGAGCCAGGGCTGGCGGCGCGCCAACGACGAGGACAGGATCGCCTCGCACCCGATGGGGCTGTGCGTCTTCGTCGAGATGGCGCGGCTGCTGCGGCAGTCCGTCGCGTTGCGCACGCTGGCCACGGCGGCCTTCCTGTTCGCGATGTTCCAGCTCTCGCTCGGCACCTACCTCGTGACCTTCCTGCACCAGGGCTTCGCCTACTCGCTGGTGCAGGCCGGCTTCATGATGTCGATGGCGCAGGGCGCCGGCATAGTGGGGCGCCTGGTGTGGGGCATCGTCGCCGACCGCTTGCTTCGCGGGCCGAAGCTGCTGCTGGTCCTGGGCGCCGTAATGACGCTCGGTTGCCTGGCGATGGCTGCGTTGCCCAGGGACTGGCCCGCCGGCGCGCTGCTGGGCGTCGTGGTGCTGGTTAGCGCCTGCGCGCTGGGCTGGAACGGCTTCTTCCTCGCGGAGGTGACCCGGCAATCTCCACCCGGCGTAACCGGCCGTGCCACCGGCGCCATTCTGGCCTGCATGTTCGCCGGCGTCGTCGTCGGCCCGCCGATCTTCGGCAGCCTCGCGTCGGCCACCGGCAGCTACAGCCTGGCTTTCGCGGTCATCGCGATCGCGCCGTTGGCAGCCACGCTGGTGCTGCTGGTGCGCCGCCGCGCGCTGGCCCCTTCGCTCGTTTCCCCCTCTTCAACCGCCTCTTCACAACCCCTTTGAGGACAACAACATGCTTCCAAGACTCGACAGTTTCATCGACGGCCGCGCCGCGCCCCCGACCGGTGGCCGCTACAGCGACAAGTTCGATCCGCGCACGGCCACCAAGATGCAGGAGGTGGCGCGCAGCCAGCCCCAGGACCTCGACCGCGCCGTGGCCGGCGCGTCGAAAGCGCTGATCGCCTGGCGGCAGCTTCGCCCCACCGACCGCGGCCGCATCCTGGTCGACGTCGGCCGGGCGCTGCGGGCGCACGGCGGCAGCCTCGGCGAGATCGAATCGTTGGAGACCGGCAAGCCCGGCCAGGAGATGCCCACGCTGATCGACCTCACCGCCCAGTTCTTCGAGTACTACGGCGGCATCGTCAACCTGGGCGACGGCGAACGTATCGACCTCGGCCCGAGTTACCACTCGTACACCAGACGGGAGCCCTTCGGCGTGGTCGGCGTGATCCTGCCGTGGAACGCCCCCTTGCACCAGGCCGCACGCGCCATCGCGCCGGCACTGGCGGCCGGCAACACCGTCGTCGCCAAGCCGTCGGAGCACACCTCCGGCTCGCTAGTCGAGCTGGCCCGCCTCGCCGTCGAGGCCGGCCTGCCGGAAGGCGTCTTCAACGTCATCGTCGGCCAGGGCTCGGTGATAGGCCCGGCCATGGTGGCGAACCCGGCCGTGATGAAGATCTCCTTCACCGGCAGCCTGCGCGCCGGCCGCGAGATCGGGCACCTGGCCGCGGGACGCGTGCTGCCGCTCACACTGGAGCTCGGCGGCAAGTCGCCCAACATCGTCTTCGCCGACGCCGACCTCGACGCGGCGGCCCCCGGCTCGGTGCGCGCCTTCACTTGGAACAGCGGTCAGTGGTGCTGCGCCGGCACCCGCTGCCTGGTGCAGAAGAGCGTGCACGACGTGTTCGTCGAGAAACTGGTGGCTTCCGTCAAGGCACTGAAGATAGGGCCGGAGCATGACGCTTCGGCCGGGCCCATCACCACGCGCGCGCAGTACGAAAAGATCCAGACCTACTTCGAACTCGCGCGCCAGACCGGCCTCAAGCCGGCCATCGGCGGCCACCTGCCCACCGACCCGCGACTGCAAAAAGGTTGGTTCATCGAGCCCACCATCTACACCGGCGTGAGCAACGAGATGCAGATCGCGCAGGAAGAAATCTTCGGGCCGGTGCTTTGCGTGATCCCGTTCGAGGACGAAGCGGACGCGATCCGCATTGCCAACGACACCGAGTATGGGCTCGGCGCGGGCATCTGGACACGCGACGTCAGCCGCGTGCACCGTGT
Source organism: Ideonella sp. (assembly GCA_035460745.1). GTDB lineage: Bacteria > Pseudomonadota > Gammaproteobacteria > Burkholderiales > Burkholderiaceae_C > Ideonella. The sequence continues at coordinate 26,469 of DATHWJ010000408.1, forward strand.
CGCCGCGCAGCTCGACGCCGGCCGCATCGTCGTCAATGAATACAACGGCGGCTTCGTGCAGAACCCCTGCGGCGGCTTCAAGAACAGCGGCTACGGCCGTGAGCAGGGGCAGGACGCCATCGCCCACTACACGCAGCTGAAGTCGGTCATCGTCAAGCTCTAGCAGGCGCGCCGCAGCACTGTTTAACGCGTCTTAACTTGCTGCAGGGCGAGCCACCGCTAATCATGCAGAAACGGACCGTGGCGACCTGCCGCCACACCGTTTTCCAAACCACGAGGCCCGCGATGAAATTCAACCTGAACGTGAACGACGCCAAGCACGCTGTCGATGTCGACCCCGACACCCCCCTGCTCTGGGTGATACGTGACGTGATCGGCATGACCGGCACCAAGTTCGGCTGCGGCATGGCGCTGTGCGGCGCCTGCACCGTGCACCTCGACGGCCAGCCGATACGGTCCTGCGTCACGCCCATCGAGGCGGTCAAGGAGGGCAAGCTCACCACGATCGAGGCGATGGCGGCCACGCCCATCGGCGCCCGCGTGCAACGCGCCTGGACGCTGCTGGAAGTGCCGCAATGCGGCTATTGCCAGTCGGGCCAGATCATGTCCGCCACCGCACTGTTGCGCGACACGCCCAAGCCCACCGACGCTGACATCGACGCCGCGATGGCCGGTAACGTTTGCCGTTGCGGCACCTACGTTCGCATCCGCGCTGCCATCCAGCACGCGGCGCGCGACACGGCATGAGAGGGAGCACCATGATGTTCGACGAATCCGACAGCCCCGACGCCGCCTCGACGGCAATCCCGCTTTCACGTCGCCAACTGCTCGGCGCTGCCAGCGCACTGGTCATCGGCTTCCAGCTGCCTGGCGGCCCGCGCGCAGCGCAGGCCGCCGGTCCCGCCCGGGGCTTTGCGCCCAACGCCTACGTGCGCATCGGCGCCGATGGCGTCGTGACCATCGTCGTCGCACTGGTAGAGATGGGCCAGGGCACCTACACCTCGATCCCGATGCTGATCGCAGAGGAACTCGAGGTCGACGTGCAGAGAGTGAGAATAGAGCACGCGCCGCCGGACGAGAAGCGCTACGGCCACCCGCTCTACGGCCTGCAAGTGACGGGCGGCTCGGCCTCGATCCCAGCCGGCTGGAAGGGCTTGAGGCAGGCCGGGGCGACCGCCAAAGTGATGCTAGTCACGGCCGCGGCGCATAGCTGGCGGGTGCCGGAGAGCGAGTGTCGAGCAGAGCGCGGCAGCGTGACCCACGTGCCCTCGGGACGCGCGCTGGGCTACGGCGCGCTGGCCACCCGTGCCGCCGCATTGCCCGTGCCCAAGGACGTGCCGCTGAAGGACCCGGCCACCTTCCGCCTTGTCGGCACGCCCGCACACCGGCTCGACACGCCCTCGAAGGTCAACGGCACGGCGACGTTCGGCATCGACGTCAAACGCCCCGGCATGAAGATCGCCTCCATCGCCGTCTGCCCCTTCATCGGCGGCAAGGTCGGCAAGGTAGACAGCAGCAAGGCGAAGGCCGTTGCCGGCGTGCGCGAGGTCCTCGTGGCAGACAACGCCGTGGCGGTGGTGGCTGACCATTACGGTGCCGCCAAGAAGGGGCTCGCCGCGCTGGAGATCACCTGGGACCAGGGGCCGAACACGTCGTTCAGCAGCAAGGTCTGGGGCGAGCAGCTCACCGAGGCATTGAAGGGCAAAGGGCTGCGGGGGTTCGACGAGGGCAATGTCGAGACGGCATTCGCTTCCCCGCAACGCCGCGTCGATGCGGTGTACGAGGCACCGCCACTGGCTCACGCCACGATGGAGCCGCTGAACTGCACTTTCCATGTGCGCAAAGACGGCTGCGACGTCTGGCTGGGCACCCAGGCGCCGGCCCGCGCGCAGGGGCTGGTCGCGAAGGTGCTGGGCATCGCACCGGAGAAAGTGCTTGTGCACAACCACCTGCTCGGCGGCGGCTTCGGCCGCAAGCTCGACGCGGACTACGTTGAGACCGCCGCGAAGCTGGCGAAGCAGGTGACCTATCCGCTGAAGGTCGTCTTCAGCCGCGAAGAAGACATGCAGCACGACGCCTACCGCCCCTACTTCCGCGACGAGCTCTCGGCAGCGCTGGACGCGCAGGGGCGGCTGGTCGGCTTTCGCCACCGCATCGCGGGCTCCGCCGTGATTGCGCGGTATTCGCCCGCCTGGACCAAGGACGGCCTGGACACCGACGCCGTCCACGCTGCCGAGTTGCCCTACGACGTGCCCAACCGGCAGGTCGAGTTCGTGCGCCACGAACCGCCGGCTGGCTTGATGACCGGCAACTGGCGCGGCGTGGGCCCGACCCACAACGCCTTCGTCAACGAATGCTTCATAGACGAACTCGCGGTGCTGGCCAGGGCCGACCCGGTGGCCTACCGCGCGCAGATGCTGGGCAAGACGCCCAGATTGCTCGCGGTGCTGAAGCTGGCTGCCGAGAAAGCCGGCTGGGGCGCGACGCCGGCACCCGGCAAGGGGCGGGGCATTGCACTGGTCGACTCCTGGGGCTGCCACGGCGCACTGGTCACCGATCTCACGGTCGCCAAGGACGGATCGGTCAAGGTCGACCGCATGGTCTGCGCACTCGACTGCGGGCTGGCCATCAATCCGGACGGCGTGGAAGCGCAGATCCAAGGCGGGCTGGTCTTCGGCCTCACGGCAGCGCTCTACGGCACTCTGACGATCGAAGGTGGCCGCATCGTGCAGAGCAATTTTCACGACTACGCGCCGCTGCGCATCAATGAGACACCGCAGATCCAGTTGCACCGCATTCCTAGCACCGAGGCGCCGGGCGGCGTGGGAGAGATAGGCACGGCCCTGGTCGTGCCCTCCTTCCTGAACGCCATCTTCGCGGCAACCGGCAAGCGCTTCCGGACCTACCCGGTCGCAGCCGAACAACTGAAATCAGCCTGACCAACCCACCGGAGCCCGACATGAAACAGACTCTTCGATCCTGCCTGCTGGCACTCGCCGCCTGCGCACCGCTGCTGGCGAACGCCAGCGACGCCCTCGCCACCCGTTACGCCTGCGTGGCTTGCCACCAGGCCGAGCGCAAGGTGGTCGGCCCTTCGTGGAAAGAGATCGCAACGAAGTACGCCGACGGCAGCAAGACGCCAGCTCAAATGGCCGCCACCATCCGCGCCGGCAGCAAAGGCGTCTGGGGGCCGATGGCGATGCCGGCGCAGGCAGCCATCTCGGAAGCAGACGCCACGACCCTCGCGACCTGGGTGCTGCAGAAGAGATAGCGCGAGCGCGCAGGCGCGCTGTCGGCCCGAGGAAGTCACCGCAGCCGCTGGATTGGTGAGACGGCGACGGGCACCTGTCATCATGGCTGACTTGATCGATCCCCCGTCGCACGCCATGGACCGCCTTCCCCCGCTCAACGCCATACGCGCCTTCGAAGCCACCGCACGGCATCTGAGCATGACGCTCGCGGCCGACGAGCTCAGCGTCACCCCCGGCGCGGTAAGCCGGCAGATCAAGGCGCTGGAGTCTTCCCTTGGCCTGCAACTGCTCAAGCGCGGCCACCGCCAGATCTCGCTGACGCGCCAGGGCGCCGAGTACCACCGCGCGGTGACCCAGGCGCTCGAAGCGCTGCGCGACGCTACCCGCAAGCTCAAGCGCAGCAGCCAGCGCAAGCAACTCAAGATACGCGCATACACGACGTTCGCGATGCGCTGGCTGATCCCGCGCCTGACGGACTTCCACGCGTCCAACCCCGGCATCGAGGTGCTGCTGAAGGCGTCGCTGGCACCGGTCGACTTCCACAAGGAGGACATCGACGGCGCGATCCGGCTGGGCGATGGCAACTGGCCCGGCACACACTGCTACCGCCTGGTCTCCAACGTGCTGGCGCCAGTTGCGAGCCCAGCGCTGATGAAGGCCGGACCCAAACTCAAGCGTGCGCAGGACCTTGCGCAGCACACGCTGCTGCACTCCATCGCACGCCCCGACGACTGGCTGCATTGGCTGGAGGCCGCGGGCGCAGACGCCGCGGTCGATCCCCGCGCGGGCATGACCTTCGAGAGCTCCGCGATGACCTACGCCGCTGCCGTCGAAGGCCAGGGGCTGGCGATGGCGCAGTTGTTCCTGGTCGAGAAAGACCTGAAAGAAGGCCGGCTGGTGCAGCCTTTCAAGAAGGCGCTGGACATGGGCGACTACACCTACTACCTGCTTACGCCGGCGCACCGCGACGAGGCTGCCAGCATGCGGACCTTCAGGCTCTGGATGTTGAAGCAGTTCGCGCAGGGCTGAGAGGCCGCGCGACGATCGATTGCTGTTTTCTCAATCGAACGCTGCAGAAAAGTCGATTGTCCCGTGCTGTGGCGCCCCCTAGGATTCGGGCGCGACAACTCATCGAAGCGGACATCCTGAATGGAAAAGATCGGCTTCATCGGCCTCGGCGCCATGGGCGCACCCATGGCACGGCGCCTGCTCCAGGCCGGCCACGAGGTCTACGTCGCGGACCTCCACAGCGACGCGGTGGCGGCAGCCGTGATGCACGGCGCATTCCGCTGCGAAAGCCCGGCGCATGTGGCCGACCACGCCGAGATCGTGCTGGCCTGCCTGCCCACGCCAGAGATCGTCGAACGGGTGGCGCTCGCCGACAACGGCGCGTGCGCCGGCAGCGCGGTGAAGATCTTCGTCGACCATTCGACGATCGGGCCTTCGGCCTCGCAGCGCATCGCGGCCAGCTTGGACGAGCGGGGCATCGTCGCCCTCGACGCGCCGCTGGCCGGCGGCGTGGCAGGCGCGACTGCGGGCACGCTCTCTGTCATGGCCAGCGGCGATCGGCTGGCCTACCAGCGCTGCCTGCCCATCTTCCAGGCATTCGGCCGCCATGTCGTGCACGTGGGCGAGCAGCCCGGCCAGGGCCAGTTGCTCAAGCTGGTCAACAACATGATCGTCGGCGCCACGCTGGTCGCGACCTGCGAGGCGGCGCTGTTCGGCATCAAGGGCGGGCTCGATGCGCAGGTACTGATGGACATGCTGAACCAGAGCACGGCGCGCAGCTTCACCAGCGAGACCATCGTCGGCAAGGCGGTGCTCGACCGCAGCTTCGACTTCGGCTCCCGCATGTCGCTGATGCGCAAGGACCTGCGGCTCTTCCAGGACGAAGCCGAGCGGCTGGGCATGGCGACCTTCTCGACCTCACTGGTCAAGCAGTTCTTCGACCTCGCCGCCGCGCGGGGGAAAGGCGCGCAGGACATGTCGCAGGTGGCGCTGGAGATCGAAGCCCTCGCGGGAGCCGAGATACGCCGCAGGCATTGAGCCTGCCTATCGAGCTTCCCCACCGCGCTTCCCGCGGTGGGCGGGCTGGCTGGCCCACGGCGCGGCGCAGTGGATGGCCCCGGCGTGATCGAGCGAGTCGATCTCGTTCTCGCCAAAACCCAGTTCCCCGAGTACCTGCCGCGTGTGCTGCCCGCACGACGGCGCGGCCCGGTGCAGCCGGGCATTCGCCCCTGCGCTATCGACCGGGAACCCCGGCATGCGGATGCGTCCATGCTCGGGGTGTTCGACCTCGGCGATCATGCCGTTGGAGGCCACCTGAGGGTGGCGCGCCACGTCCTCGTAGGTGGCCACGCGCGAGCAGAGCACGTCGCCGTCTCGCAGCAAGGGCAGCCACTGGTCCGTCGTGCGGGTCCTGAGCACTTCGGTGAGCGCGTCCACCATCGCGTAGCGGTTGGCGACACGCGCCGGCGACGTGGCGAAGCGGGGGTCCGCCGCGAGGTGCGGCAGTCCGAGCAGGCCGCACAGCCGGGTCCAGCGTTCTGGCATATAGGCAGCGATCATGATCCAGCCGTCGCGGGTCTCGAAGGCCTGGTTGGGCGCCGAGTATGGGGCCGCGCTGCCCACGCGCACCGGCAGTTCGCCGTCGGCGAAGTAGCTGGTGATCGACGACTGCTGCAGCACCAGCGCGGCGTTTAGCAGGTTCACGTCCAATTGGCCGCCCAGCCCGTCGCGCCCACGCTGGGCGAGCTTGGCCAGCACCGCCATCACGGCCACATAGCCTGTCATCACGTCGACGACGGGCGCCTGCACCTTGCAGGGCTCGGCGCCTTCGGTGCCGATCAGGCTCATCAGCCCGGAGTCGGCCTGCACGATGCCGTCGACACCGGCGCGGTCTGCATACGGCCCAGTTTGCCCATAGGCCGAGATGGAGCAATAGACCAGCGACGGGTGGAGCGCATGGAGCGCCTCGAAGCCGAGGCCGAGCCGCGCCATCACACCGGGCCGCATGCTCTCGACCACCACGTCGGCCTGCGCGACCAGCCGCCTCGCGGCATCGAGCCCAGCGGGCGCCTTCAGGTCGAGCGCAATGCCCAGCTTGTTCCGGTTGAAGCCGTGGAACAACGCGGCGTCGTCGCCTATCCAGCCCGGCCCTAGCCCGCGGCCCAGCTCTCCAGTGATCGATTCGACCTTGATGACGCGTGCGCCCATGTCGGCCATCAACATCGTACAGGTCGGCCCGGCGCCGATCTGCGTGAAGTCGACCACGGTCAATCCCTTCAGTGCGTCACGCAACATGCTCAACCCCTGTCTGGTGGCGCGGTGCGCATGAAGGCGCCCTGCGCGGTGGCGACCAAGTCGCCGCCCTCGGTCAGCAGCTCGCCCGACGAGAAGTACATCGTGCGTCCGGCCTTCGTCACCTGGCCCACCGCGCGCAGGCGGCCGGTATTGACCTTGCGGATGTAGCTGATGGCGAGCGTCACCGTGACCGCGCTGCCAAGCGTGTCGCCCGCACGCGCACCGCGCGCCGCCAACCCCGCATAGCCGCAGGCCGCGTCGAGCAAGGTGGCGGCGACGCCGCCCTGCAGGCTGCCCTGCCGGTTGAGGTGGCGTTGATCGACGTCGATCACGAAGCTCGCCCGGCCCTCTCGTACCGCTTCCAGCGTGATCCCGAGGTAGGCCAGCAGCGGGTTGTCTACAGCACCCGCCGCGTCGGCGAAGCCCGCGGCCGTCACAGCGCCACCTTGATGTTGTTCTCGGTGATCACGCGCTGCCAGCGCTTGAGCTCGTCGGCGATGTACTGCCGCAGCTCGGCGGGCGAGGAGGTCTGGGTCTCGAAGCCTTGCTGCGCCAGTTGTCTGGCCACGGCAGGGTCGCTCAGCGCCCGCACCATCGCGTCGTTCAGCTGCGTCACGATGGCGGGGGGCGTATTCGCCGGCGCGAGCAGGCTGTACCAGAGGCCGGCGTCATAGCCCTTGATGCCGGCATCGCCGAAGGTCTGCAGCTCGGGCATCAGCGAGGTGCGCTTTTGCCCTGCCACCCCCAGCGCCCGCAGCTTGCCTGCCTGCAGGAACTGCCCGATCGACGCGTAGGTTGCGAAGGAGAGTTGCACCTGGCCGGCGATCAGGTCGGTCACCGAGGGCGCCGTGCCCTTGTAGGGCACATGCACCAGTTCGGTCTTCGTCAACTTCGCGAACACCTCGCCTGCCATGTGCTGCGGCGTGCCGTTGCCCGGGCTGCTGTAGTTAAGCTTGCCCGGGTTGGCTTTCGCGTAGGCGATGAGCTCGGGCAGAGTTTTGTAGGGTTCGGTCGGCGGTGTCACCAACACCAGCGGTACCGAGGCCAGTAGGCCGATGGGCTCGAAGTCCTTCTCGATGCGAAACGGCAGCTTCATGTCGAGGAAGGGATTCATCGTCACCTGGCTGGAGGCGATCACGATGGTGTAGCCATCCGGTGCGGCCCGGGCGACCAGTTCCGTCCCCAGGTTGCCGCCTGCACCCGGGCGGTTATCGACAACCACGGTCTGGCCCAGCAGTTGGGCCATGCGGGGCGCGATGGCGCGGGCCAGGATGTCGTTGCCCCCGCCAGCGGCGAAAGGGACGACCAGGGTGATGGCCTTCTGCTTCGGGAACGCCGCTTGGGCCGAGGCCAGTAGGGGCGAGCCCCACAGCGCCACCAGCGCAAGGCAGGTTGCCGCGCGCTGGGTGGCATGACGGCGGTCGAGTTTCTGGGTCATGCAAGTCTCCGGTTTGTTGGTATCGATGGCGCTCAAACGCTGGGCGACGACAGGCTGCGGCCGCCGCAGACGTACAGGGTCTGGCCCGTTACATACGAGGCCGAAGGGTCGAGGAAAAACAGCACCGCGTTGGCGATGTCTTCCGCCGTGCCGATGCGTTTTACGGGCACCGACTCCTTCAGTCGGGCCTGCACCTCGGGCGCAAAATTTCGAAACAGCGGCGTGTCGACAATGCCGGGCGCAACCGCGTTGACCGTCACCCCCTTGGCGGCGAACTCGATCGCCAGCGAGCGTGTGAGGCTGACCACACCGCCCTTGGCGGCCGAGTAGTTGGCCTGGCCGAAGCCGCCCAGCCAAGCGCGCGACGAGATGTTGACGATGCGGCCCTGGCCACGTTCGACCATGCCCGGCAGCGCCGCGCGGCAGCAGAGGAACTGCGAGCGCAGGTTGGTGTCAACGACCAGGTCCCAGTCCTCGTCGGTCATGTTGAGGAAACGCTTGTCCCTCACCGCGCCGGCGTTGTTCACCAGCGCGTCGATGCGGCCGACATTGGCGAGAATTTCGGCGAAGGCAGCATCGACGGCCGAAGAGTCCGTCAAGTCGACCGTGACGCCCAGCGCTTCCAGCCCCTCGGACTTCAAGCTGCCCAGCGCTTCAGCGAGCGCGTTGGCGTCGCGGTCGAGCAGCGCAACGCGCGAGCCCTCCTGCGCCAGCCGGCGTGCGATGCCCAAGCCTATGCCGCGTGCCGCGCCGGTGACGACGCTCACCTGCCCCGCCTCGAGTCTTTGCGAAACCATGCTCACACTCCCAGAAGATGTACCGACGAAGCGGCGTGATCGACGCCGGCGATGCCCCCACCGGTGCACTGCGTCAAGCCCACCTTGGCCCCTGCGACCTGGCGGTCACCCGCGCGGCCTTGCAAATGCCACATGACCTCGACCATCTGCGCCACACCGGTGGCGCCCAGCGGGTGGCCCTTCGCCAGCAGGCCGCCGCTCGGGTTCACCGGCACACGGCCACCGAGCTGGGTGGCGCCGGATTTCATGAAGGGAACGGCCTCGCCGTGCGGCGCCAGGCCGAGGGCCTCGTAGTACAGCAACTCGGCGATGGTGAAGGCGTCGTGCAGTTCCACCACGTCCACGTCCTTCGGCCCCAGGCCGGCTTGTTCGTAGGCCTGGCGCGCCGCACGCGCAGTGATCTCGGCGTCGAGGATGTCGTCGTCGGCCTTCTCGCGCAGGCCCGAGACGACAGCGGAGGACATCACCTTCACGGGACGCCCCGTCGCGGTCTTCTTGCCCGGCCGCGTGGTGACCACCACGGCCGCCGCGCCATCGACCTGCGAAGGGCAGCACTGAAGCAGCGTCAGCGGGTCGGCGATCATGCGCGATGCCAGCACCTCCTCCAGCGTGACGGTGGTGCGCTGTTGTGCGTATTCGTTCAGCGAGCCGTTGTGGCGGTTCTTGACCGCGATCGCCGCGAGGTCGGCTGCCTGCGCACCACGCTCATGGAGGAAGCGCGTTCCGCGCATCGCGTAGACGGCAGGCAGCACCATGCCTGCTGTGGCGTAGAGCTCCGTCTTGTGGTCATTGCGCTGCAAGGGGATCGTGCCGCCGCCCAAAGCCGTGAGCTGCTCGATGCCGAAGACCAGCACGGTGTCGTACTGCTGAGCCAGCAGGGCGTGGCGGGCCAGATGTACGCCGGTGGCGCCGCTGGCGCAAGCGTTCTCCACGTTGTAGACCGGGATGCCCTTGAAGCCGAGGTCGCGCACGATCAACTGGCCGAGGATCATGCCGCCGAGCACGTTGGCGCAGTACACGGCCTGGATGTCGTCGCGGGTGACGCCAGCGTCGTCCATCGCCTTCAGGATGGCGCGCTGCGCCAGTTCGGGGGCGAGAACGCCGGGATGCCGGCCGAAGGGCGTCATCGCGCCGCCGGTGATGTAGATGTCTTGCATGGAGTCTTCCTCAGTGGGTCAGGCCTGTGCGGCCTCGGCTGCGAACACGTAGCCGAACTGCGCGTCGGGCCGCGCCACGTATCGCTCGCCGATGGCCGGGCGCGGTGTGCCGGTCAGCCGCCCGAAGATGCGCACCGGGCCAGGCAGGTCGACGTAGCCGAGCGCATATGGCGCTTCGCCGCTCTTGCGACCGGGGTGGATGACGGTGAAGCTGTACACCTCGCCGGCGCCGTCGAGCTCGACGGTGTCGTGCCGTGCCGCGAGCGGCGAAGAGCCGGGCAGCGCGGGGAAGACGATCTCCCGTGTGTCGCGGTGGCGCGAGGCCAGCAGCCGGGGTTGTGGAGCATCGCTCCACAGCGGGTAAGAGAGTTCCATGAGGTGTCTCCGATGTTTGAACCGCCCTGGGCGAATGCCTTGCGGAGTGCCTGTAGTCTTCGTGCTGCGCGCACTGCCGACAAACGATATTTGCACCCTGTTCGCTTGATATGGGCTCAATCGAAGGGCTACGGCGAGTGCTAGGCAAAGCCGGTGGAGAGGGATAGCGGCCGCCATCGCGCCAGCTCTGCGGAGACGCTGCGGTGCTTTTCCTCGATCTTCTGCACCGTGTCGGCGCCCAGGGGTAGCCGCAGGGGTGGTGCATCGTCGTTCACCGCCGCCATCACGGCGGCGGCCAGCCTGTCGGGGTCGCCCGGCTGCTGGCCATTGGCGCCCTGCACGAAGTGGTGCACGGCACCCGCGGTCGCGTGGTAGTCGTCGATGCGAAGCGCGCTCGAGGACAACGAGCTCGGGTCCAGGAAGTCGGTGCGGAAGTAGCCGGGCTCGACGAGCGTGACGTGGATGCCCAGCGGGCCCAACTCGATGCGCATGGCTTCGCCGATCGCCTCGACTGCGAACTTCGAGGCGCAGTAGATGCCGAAGCCGGACGACGCCGCACAGCCACCGATCGACGACATGTGCAACACGTGGCCCGAGCGCTGCGCGCGCATCACCGGCAGCACCGCGCGGGTCACGTTCAGCAGGCCGAAGACGTTGGTCACAAAGAGGCGCTCGGCTTCCGCGCCACTCACCTCCTCGACCGCACCGACCAAGCCGTGGCCGGCGTTGTTGACCAGCACGTCGATGCGGCCGCAGCGCGCCACGGCCGCCGCGACGGCCTCCCTCGCCTGCGTCTCGTTGGTGACGTCAAGCGGCAGCACGCACAGCCCGGGCCCATCGCCGAGCCGCTCGTGGACCGCCGCGGGCCGGCGGGCGGTGGCCACGACCGTGTCGCCCGCGGCCAGCGCGTGGGCCGCGATCGCCGCGCCCAAGCCGCGAGAAGCACCGGTGATGAACCAGGTTCGCATGGTGACTGCCGCTCAGGCGAAGACGGTCTCGGCCGTCCAGGCGGCGCGCGGCTGGGCGTACAGCTGCCAGAAGGCTTCGGCCACGGCGTCCGCGTGTTCGGAGTCGGGCGAGACCAGGCGGCTCACCGTGACCGTCGCGACGTGGATGCCTTCGGCCTTCATCGGCTCGAAGAGCGCGAGGCTCGCAGCGCGGACGGCCGCCTTGCCCACGCTCAAGCTCAGAAAGTCGCCCGACGGATACACGCCGAGTCCACCGCCTGTCAGCAGGATGCTGCTGCTGCCCTGCTCGTGGGACCGCAGCGCGGGAAGCGCCGCCTTGACCGCGGCGAAGGCGCTGCCGATGTTGATCTGCAGGTCGGACTGCAGCGAGGCTTCGCTCTCGTCGTCGATGCTGCGTGTCAGCAGCTTGGCGTCGGCGTCGTAGTGCAGCACGCCGGTGTTGTAGTGCAGCACTTGCAGGCTGGGGCCGATGCTCGCCACCAGCCGGGCGACGGCGGCCGGGTCGCTGGCGTCCACGGTGCGTGTCTCGGCCTGGGCGCCCGAGAGCGACAGGGCGGCCGCGGCGGCGGCCAGCCGCTCGGCATTGCGGGCACTCAATACGACGCGAAAGCCCTCGCGGGCAAAGCGCCGGGCCGTGGCCAGGCCGATGCCGGGGCCGGCACCGATGCTGAGGAATGTGGGTTTCATGTTGTTTCTCCTTGCGGGGCGGCCAAGCTCAGGCGTGGACCTGGGCCAGTTCGATCAGGTTGCCGAACGGGTCGGCCAGGAAGGCCAGGCGGCGGTTGATGACCGGCAGCTCGAAGGGCTCGGTGACGATCGTCACTTCACGGCGACGCAGTTCGGCGACGGTGGCGTCGATGTCGGCGACGTTCAGGCAGAAATGGTGGTAGCCGGCCAGGCGCAGGCTGTCGCCCAGGTCGCTATAGACCGGCTTCGGAATCGGGCCCGGCACGCCGTCGCCCAGCAGCTCGATGTAGAAGCCGTCGTCGGTGGCGGGGCCTACGTAGGCCAGCTTCTGGTCGGCGTAAGGCCACTCGTGGATGACGCGGAAGTCGAGCTTCTCGACGTACCAGCGCTTGGCGGCTTCGAAGTCGGGCACGCGAACGGCGACGTGGTGGCCCTTCATCGAAGCGAAGGGGCTGGTCGTGTTGAGGGGAGGCAGGTTGCTGAGGGACATGGGGAAAACTCCTGTGATGGGGTGGGCTCGTTGATCGAGTGGGTGAAATTTAGGCTTTCTCACTGCGGCCGTGAATCCCTGTAATTCGACACGCGGTACGAACCAGTAAGACATAATCGGCCGCATGAGCGTCCCATCGCCTCGCCCACCCGCCACAGCCACTGCCACAGCCTCCGACGCAGGGAAGCCCGCCCCGGTACACCTCTCGCACCTGGTGGCTTTCGCTATCGTTGCGCGCGAGCTCAGCTTCGCGCGGGCCGCCGCCGAGCTCGACATCACGCCGACGGCGATGTCCAAGACCATCAAGCAGCTCGAGGGCCAGTTGGGCGCACGGCTGTTCAACCGCACCACGCGCAGCGTCGCGCTGACCGACACCGGCTCACAGTTGCTGGCGACGCTGGCCCCCGCGCTCGAGCAGATCCGCAGCTCGCTGGAACAGGTGCAGGCATCCACCAGCCGCCCGTCGGGCACGCTGCGCATCAACACCTCGTACGTCGCCTACGTTTCGCTCATAGAACCGCACCTGGCGAGGTTCGTGGCGCGCTATCCGGAACTGCATGTGGAGCTGTCGGTGGACAACGGCCTGAGCGACATCGTCGCCAGCGGCTTCGACGCCGGCATTCGCCTGGGCCATGCGCTTCAGCGAGACATGGTGGCCGTGCCGCTAGGGCCGCTGCAGCAACTCGTAGTGGTGGGTTCGGCCAGCTACCTGGGCGAGCGCGGTGTGCCCAAGGCGCCCAAGGACTTGCTCGCCCACGAGTGCATACGGCAACGCCTGGGCGGCCGCGGCCGGATGCTTGAATGGGGTTTCCAGGTCGCCGCCAAGCCGGTGGAGATCGACGTGCAGGGTCGGCTGGTCTTCAGCGAAATGCGACCGGTGGTAGCAGCTGCCTGCGCGGGCGTGGGGCTGGCCTACGTGTTCCGGCAGTTCGCGTCACGCGAGATCGAGGCGGAGCAACTCACGGTGCTGCTCGAGCGCTACTGCGTGCCGCGCGAAGGCTTCCACCTCTACTACCCGCACCGCTCGCAGATGCCGGCGAAGCTGAGGCTGTTCGTGGACTTCATTCGGGATGCGAACTGGAGGGTGCCGGACTGAATGCCTGGCTGACCGCGCTCCGGCGTGGTCACTCCGCCACGCTGATCACCTCGCCCATCTCCACCCACGACTTGCCGTCGAAGCGCGCCAACTGCATCGCCTGCATCGGCGCATGGCTGCCCGGCGACGTGTTGATGCGGATGCCGGGCAACTCGACACCAGACTCGAAGTTCTTCAAGCTGAGCGCCTGGCGCAACACGTTTTCGCGGCTGAGGTCGTCGCCGCATTGCCTCAGCACCTGCACCAGCGCACGCGCGGCGCCGTAGGCATAGACGTTGAGGCCGTCCTGCACGTTGGCCTCCGGCAGGTACTTGCGCATGAAGGCGCGCCACTCGTTCATGGCCGCGTCGCGGGCCCACTTCGGATCGGTCGGATCCTTGTTGTAAAGGCTGGTGATCAAGCCGACGGACTTCTCCAGCCCGGCAGGTGTCAGCACGGCGCCGACAGACTGCGAGATATTGTTGAGGTAGTGCCGCGGCTTCCAGCCTGTGTCGTAGGCTTTGCGTATCGCCTGCGCCGAGAACTTGGGCGTCGAGAAATCGACGAAGACGTCGGCACCCGAGGCCTTGAGCTGCACAATCTGCGAGTCGACCGTGGGGTCGGTGACCTCGTAGCTAGCCTCGGCGACGATCATCTCGGCCGCCTTGCCGCCCAGGCCTGCCTTCAGTCCCTTCAGCCCGTCCTTGCCGTAGTCGTCGTTCTGGTAGAGCACGGCGATCTTCGCGCCGGGACGCTCCTTCAAGATGTGCCGAGCGTAGACCTTGGCCTCGGTCTGGTAGTTGGGCTGCCAGCCGGTCGTCCACGGGTGCTGGCGCGGGTCGTTCCACTTGGCGGCGCCGCTGCCCACGAAGAGTTGCGGCACCTTCTTCGTGTTCAAGTAGTCGTGCACCGCGGAGTTGGTCGGCGTGCCGACGGACTGGAACAGCAGCAGCACCTTCTCCTGCTCCACCAGCCGGCGCGTCACCTCGAAGGTCTTGGGGGGTGCGTAGCCGTCGTCCAGGCTGATCAACTCGATCTTGCGGCCGTGGATACCGCCCTCGTCGTTGATCTTTCGGAAGTAGGCAGCCTGCAGCTTGCCGATCACCGCGTAGGCCGACGCCGGACCGCTGTAGGGCATGGTCTGGCCGACCTTGATCGAGCTGTCCGATGCGCCCGGGCCGTAGCTTTTCTGCGCGTGCGCGGCACTTGCCTGCAGCAAAGACGCCAGCATCGATAGCAGCAACACCTGTCTGCGGGTCATGGTTGTCTCCAGCGCCGAGTCTTGAAACTGCGGAGGATCTGCGCTCGGGCGATGCAGACCGCGCCGTGGATGCCGGAGGGCATCAGCAGCATGAAGCCGATGAGGGCCGCGCCAAAGACAGCCCAGGGCGCGGCCTTCGAAACCCCGTCGGCCAAATTGGGCGCAAAGACGATGAAGACCGCGCCGTAGATCGCCCCGCTGGTTGAAGCGAGCCCCCCCACGACGACACCGACCAGCAAGCTGATCGACAAGCCGGTGGTGAAGCTGTCGGGCGCGATGAAGGGCACCGCGATGGCGCCCAGGGCCCCGGCGACACCCGCATAGAGCGCGCTGATGCCGAATGCAGCGGTCTTGAAGCGGGCGACGGCGATGCCGCTGGCGGCCGCGGCGATCGGTGCATCGCGGATCGCGATCAGCGTCAGGCCCACCGGCCCCCGAACCAGGGAGCGGCCCAGCAGGAACATGGTGGCTGCAACGGTCAGCGTGAAGAGGTACAACCAGGTGTCGATGCTCAGCGGCAGGCCCCACGGCACCGGGGGCTCGGCGATGTGCAGGCCTTGCACGCCACCGGTCCAGCCTTCCAGCGGTTTGGACTTGAGCAGTTGCGGCAGGCACACGCCGAGCGCGAAGGTGGCGAGCGCCAGGTAGGGCCCGTGCAGCCGCAGTGCGGGCAAGCCGAAGGCCAGGCCCACGATCAAGCTCAGCAGGCCTGCGGCCGGCACGCAGAGCCAGTACGGCAGCTCGAAGTGGTTCATCAGGATGGCGGTGGCGTAGGCGCCGATCGCGACGAAGGCGCCATGGCCGAGTGAGATCTGCCCGCCGTAGCCGGTCACCACATTGAGGCCGAGTAGCGCGACCATGTAGCCCATCACCAGGGTGATCTGGAAGCTGCGGTAGGGGTCGATGAAAAAGGGCAGCGCGGCCAGCACAACCAGTCCCGCCGCGAACCATGCCCATCGCCCCCGGCCGGTGGAGCGAACCACAGCAGGGGGCACTTCGGTTGAAAGGTCGAACGGAATGGACATGCCTCTGCCTAGACCCGCACCACAGGCGCCGACCCGAAGAGGCCGGCCGGCCGCACGAGCAAGGTGGCGACGATGACTACCAGCGCGACGACCAGCTTGAGGTCGTTGCCGATCACATAGGCGCCGAGCAGGTTCTCGAGCACGCCGACCAGCAGCCCGCCCACGACCGAACCGGCAGGGCTGTCAATACCGCCAATCAACGCGGCCGCGAAGGCATACAGCAGGATGCCGGACATCATCGAAGGCTCGAGGTAGACGATGGGCGCGACCATCATGCCGGCCACCGCGCCTATCGCCGCCGCCAGCCCCCAGCCCAGCGCCAGCATCGCATCGACGCGAATGCCCAGCAGCCTGCTCGAGACCGGGTTCTGCGCCACCGCACGCATCTTCAACCCCAGCAGGGTGAAGCGGAAGAACACGACGAGCGCGACCAGGATCAGCAGGATGACCAATGCGGCGCCCAGCGCGTGCGGCGCGACCCACGTCTGCGCGAACATCGGCAGCTCCGCGAAGGGGCTGGGAAACACCTTCAGCTGGTAGCTGAAGATCCAGCCGGCCAGGCTGTTGAAGCTGATCAGCAGGCCGATGAACACCACGACGACGGGCAACACCGAGTCGCTCCGCACGCGGCGTATCAACAAATGCTGGATGGCTGCGCCGCTCACGAAGGCCAGCACCACCGCGACCGCGAAGGCGCCCCAGTAGGGCAAGCCAGCGTCGATCAGCGCCCAGGCCACGTAGGTGGCGAACATGGCCATCTCGCCCTGCGCGAAGTTGAGCCGGTGGGTGGAGCGGTGCACCATCACCAGCGCGAGCGCGAGGCTCGCGTAGATCAGGCCGCTGGCGAGACCGGAGAGCACCTGGTGGGCGAAAGCTTCCATCTCAGGCACCCAGATAGGCGGAATGGACGACGCCGGCGCGGCGCACCTCGTCGGCAGGGCCGGCCTGCACGATTCGACCGGCCTGCAGCACCAAGGCCTGGTCCGCCAGCGCCAGCGCCATCGCGGCGTTCTGCTCCACCAGCAGGACCGTCAGCCCTTCGGTCTCGCGCAGTAGCCGCACGGTGTGGAAGAGCGACTCGACGACGCGCGGCGCCAGGCCGAACGAGGGCTCGTCTAACAGCAGCAGGCGGGGCCGCATCATCATCGCGCGCGAGAAGGCCAGCATCTGCTGCTCGCCACCCGACAGGGTGCCGGCCATTTGCCTCCGCCGCTCGGCCAGCCTGGGAAACCAGCCGTAAACGCGCGCGAGATCTGCTTCGAGCGCGTGCCGGCCGACCGGCTGCATGCAGCCGCCCAGGCGCAGGTTCTCCTCGACGCTCAGGTCCACGAAGCTGCCGCGCCCTTCCGGCACGTGGGCGATCCCGAGGCGAGCAATTGCCTCCGTCGTGCGTCGCTCGATGCGCTCGCCGTCGAAGCGGACCTCGCCCTGCGTCGGCAGCATCGCGCACAGGGCGCGCAGCGTCGATGACTTGCCGGCGCCATTGGCACCGAGCAGCGCGGTGACAGTGCCCGCCTGCAGCGAAAAGTCGAGCCCGTGCAGCACGCGCAATGGCCCATAACCTGCCTGCACGCCCCGCGCCTCCAGCAGCGGATCGCCGTTCATGCAGCCGTTCCCAGGTAGGCCCGCACGACCTCGGCATCGCGGCTCACCTCAGACGGCGTGCCCTCGGCGATCTTGCGGCCGAAGTCCAGCGCGATCACACGGTCGCAAAGCCGCACCACCAGGCTCATCTGGTGCTCCACCAGCAGCACGGTGACGCCCATCCGCTGGCGGATGTCGCGAATCAGCCGCTCGAACAGCGCGGCCTCATGCTCGCTGAGCCCCCCCGCGGGCTCATCGAGCAACAGTAACCGAGGCTCACCCGCCAACGCCCGCGCCAGGTCCACCCGCTTGCGGGTAGCGAAGGGCAAAGTGGCGACCGGGCTGGCAGCCACGCCGTCGAGTTGCAACAGCTTCAGCAGAGCCGCGCAAAGTTCTGCCGCGGCTCTCTCTTCATCGACCACGCTTGGCAGCCCCAAGGCCTGGGCCAGAAAGCCGCCGCGGCGCCGCGAATGCTGGCCCACGCGCACATGATCCAGCACGCTCATGCTCTCGAACAGCGCCAGGTTCTGGAACGTGCGGCCTACGCCCAGCCGCGCGATGGCGTCGCTCGGCATCGCCTTCAGCGGCACCCCGTCGAAGGCGATGTGCCCACGCTCGCGCGCGCACAAGCCGGTGATGGCATTGAACAGGGTCGACTTGCCGGCCCCGTTCGGACCGATGATGCCGACGATCTCGCCGCGGGACACCTTGAACGAGACGCCATCGAGCGCGACGATGCCCTGGAATCGAACCGTGACGTCGGAGACGAGAAGTACGGCAGGTGACTTCGACAAGCCTGTTTCTCTCCATGCAGGCGGGTGGCGGAAATTTGCGTTGTATCGTAATGCGGGCGAGGCACTGCAGGGGCACTCAAGATGCTGCTCATGCGCGTGAAATTTTCTCAACCGAGGCGGCTGCCCTGCCCGCCCCTTTCGCGCTGCCGGCTCGCGAGGCGTCGGCGATCCTCGCGAAGCTTCGCCGATGTGCCGCATGCGGCAGGCCCATGGCATCGAGCCGGTTGTCGCCGGTGTCTATCACTGAGACGGGCTGGGGGGTTGGTCTCGGTGGCCCTCGCCGCTGGCCGTCGCGCGCTTCCACCGGGGCCTGTGTCGCCAACAGCGCACCGTCGGCAAGCAGACCGTCCAGCAGCACCTCGGCAACCCAGTCGGCAAATGCACGGTGGCGGCCGCTGAGATACAGGTTCGACGAGTAGATCAGGTGAACCGGCACGCGCGCGCAGTGCCACTCCGGCAGCACCGCGACGAGCCGTCCGGCGTGCAGGTGCTCCCGCACGGCCACCGTCGGCGCCTGGATGATGCCCAGGCCCGCCAGGCCCGCGCCGAGATGGGCGCCGCTGTCGTTCACCGAAAGCCGGCTCTGCCCGAAGGTCTCGAACCGCTCCTGCCCGCGCCTGAAGTCGAAGGGATAGGATCTTCGCGTCCGGGCGGAATGGAAGCGCACGAGCGCGTGGTGCTCGTCCAACTCGCGGGGATGCGAAGGCTGGCCGTGGGCCGCCAGATAAGCCGGCGACGCGCAGGTGGTCAACGCGAGCTCGCCGACACGTCTTGCGATGGTCGAATCCTGGTTCGCGCCACCCGTGCGCACGACGAAGTCGATGCCCTCGCCGAGCATGTCGATCGGACGGTCGCTGACGCCGAGGTCGATCTCGATCGCCGGGTAGAGCGCCTGGAAACTCGGCAACGCAGGGATCAGCAGCATGTTGGCGACGACGACGGCCACGTCGATGCGCAGCCGCCCGCGTGCCTCGCGGTGGCCGCCTGCGATGTCGGCCTCCATGCCCTGCAACTCGCCGAGCAGTCGTGCGGCACGCTCGTAATAGGATGCTCCCACGTCCGTCAGCGAGACATGGCGGGTCGTGCGTATCAGCAGCTTCATCCTCAAGCTCTCCTCCAGCCTCTGCACGAGACGGGTCACCGTCGCCTTAGGCAGCTTGAGGGTCTCGGCGGCCTTGGAGAAGCTGCCGCCGTCGGCCACCCGCATGAATACTTTCATCGCCAGCAGTTGGTCCATCACGGTGTACCTCCTGGTCCAGAAGTGTCTCCCGGCATTTGTTGAACCACCAAGAGCAGACGCTCGCGCCAGGCCGCGAGGAGCGCCGCCCGACCCGCGGTGTCGCGGCTGCCAGCGGCATAAGCGATGAAGGGCGGCAGCACCGTCATACCGACGAAGCCGAGCACTCCGCCGCCGAAGGGTTTCAAGAACTGCTCGACGGTGCCGGTGTGCTGGCTATCGGCTTCGAGCTCCTCTTCGGTACCGCCGGTGGTGATGGACAACATGGCCTGCTTCCCGGCGAGCAGGCCGCGCTCGAACAGGCGCTCGTCGGTATAGGCGAAGCCGTGGGTCAGCACGCGGTCGGCCCAGCCCTTCAGGATGGCGGGCACGCCGTACCACCAGAGCGGGAACTGGAAGATCACGAGGTCTGCCGCTGCCAGCTTGTCCTGCTCGACAAGGATGTCGGGCGCGTAAGCGCGGGTCGCGGCGGCGTGCCGTTGCTCGTGCACGTAGCCCAGCCGCTCTGGGTTGCGAAGGTGCACGAAGTCGTCTCGGCCGGCGACCGCATGGAAGCCCTGGGCGCAGAGGTCGCTGACCTCTACCCCTTGCCCGGTCTCGCGCAGCGTCTGCACCGCCACATGGGTAAGTGCGGCGTTCAGGCTGGCGGGTTCGGGGTGGGCGAGAACGATCAGGGCTTTCACTGCTGTGCTCCCGACAAGGTCACGTGGGGACGTTCTGGACGAAGCCGGTCGACAGGGAGAGCGAGCGCCACAGCGCCAGCTCGGCGTCGACGTCGCGGTGCTTCTGTTCGATGCGCGCCACCGCGTCGGCGCCTAGTGGCAGGCGGCGCGGCGGTTTGGCGGCATCTGCGAGTGCGAGGATGGCTTCCGCGAGACGCGCCGGGTCGCCGGGCTGCTGCCCGTTCACCGCGAGAGCGCGCTCGCGTACCGCGCCCACGGTGGGGGCGTAGTCAGCCAAGCGTGCCGCGGTCGCGACGACGGAGTTGTCGCTCAGGAATGCGGTGCGGAAGTAGCCGGGCTCGACAACAGTCGTCCAGATGCCCAGCGGCTCGAGTTCGAGGCTCATGGCTTCGCTGATGCCCTCGACCGCAAACTTCGTCGAGCAGTAGATGCCGAAGCCGGTGGAAGCGGCGTAGCCACCGATGGACGAGAAGTTGAGCACCCGGCCGGCCCGCTGCTCGCGCATCGCCGGCAGCACCGCGCGTGTCACGTTGAGCAAGCCGAACACGTTGGTCGCGTAGATGCGCTGGACCTCCGCGCCGCTCGACTCCTCGACTGCCCCGATCATGCCGTAGCCGGCATTGTTGACGAGCACGTCGATGCGGCCAAAGCGGCTGAGCGCCGCGGTGGCTGCCCGGCGCGCCTCCGCCTCGTCGCCGACGTCCAGCGCCACCGCCAGCAGTTGGGGGTGCGCGAGCAAATGGGCCGGTATCGACGAGGGGTCGCGCGCCGTCGCGACGACGGCGTCGCCCGTGGCCAGTGCGCGTGCCGCGATGAGTGCACCGAAGCCGCGCGAAGCGCCCGTGATGAACCAGGTTCTCATGATCGATCTCCTCGAGATGGGCCGGTGGTGGTCTGCATGCCTTGTCGAAGTGGCGGGTGCCGATTCGGTGAAGGTCAGCATAGCGGCCACATCACCCGCCGCGAGTGGTCGAAACGGCCACGCCGAGCTGCGACTAAAGTTCGGCGTCGATCATCATGAGGGCCCGATCGCTGCTCGCGCTACTCCATGCCTTCGACCCCGGCCAGCTTCACCGTCTTGCCCCAGGCCTGGTGTTCGGCGGCGATGAAGGCACGGTCCTCAGCCGGCCCCTTGTAAAGCGGGTCCGCCCCCACCGCAGCCAGCGCGCTCTTGATGTCGGGCGCGCGCCAGGCGCTGGCGAGCGCGGCCGAAAGGCGATCGAGCGCCGCCTTCGGCGTGCCCGTGGGTGCCGCCAGGCCGAACCAGACAGTCACGTTGTAGCCCGGCACGCCCGCCTCGGCGATGGACGGTACCCCCGGGAAGGCGGGCGACTTCTGCGTGCTGGTCACCGCGAGCGCCCGCACCTTGCCCGCCTTGGCGTTGGCCGCGTGCGTCGAGGCGGTGTCGAACATCATGTCGACCCGGCCAGAGAGGAAGTCGGTGAGCGCCGGTGCCGAGCCCTTGTAGGGCACGTGCAGCATGTCGGTCTGGGTCAAGCTGGCGAACAGCGCGCCTGAGAGGTGGCTGGACGAGCCCACACCCGAGGAGGCGTAGGTGAGCTTGCCGGGGTTGGCCCGGGCTAACGCGATCAGCTCCACCACCGAGTTGGCGGCGACCGACGGGTGCACCACCAGCACGTTCGAGGCCGAGGCCACGTTGCCGATGGGCTCGAAGTCCTTCAGCGGGTCGTAGCGCAGCTTCTTGTAGATGAACGGGTTGATCGCCATCGTCCCGGTCGTCGTGAAGAAGATGGTGTAGCCGTCGTGTGGCGCGGCCAGCGCGGCCTCGGCCGCGATGCTGCCCCCGGCACCCCCGCGGTTGTCGACGATGACGACCTGGCCGAGTTCCTTCGCCAGGCGCTCCGCGGTGAAGCGCGCCATCGCGTCGGTGGCGCCGCCGGCCGGGAACGGCACTATCAGCGTGATGAGTTTCTCGGGGAAGGCGGCGAAGGCGGGCAGTGCCGACGTCGCGAGAGCCAGCACCAGCGCGCGCACGAGGGTTTGCCTCTTGAGGAAGTTCATCTTCTTGTCTCCTGGCCGGTCGGGCCGGCGGGGTGGTTGAAACGGATGCGGGATTCAGGGGAGAGGCGCTGCGGGGTCTGCGATCACTTCGTACAACGCCGGGTAATAGCGATCGCCGAAGCCAGCCGCCACGGTGCGCTGCAGCGTCGCGGCGGTCTGCTTCGCGAGCGTGGCCTCGAGCCCGGCGAGCTCGGCCAGCTCCAGCGCGAGGCTCACGTCTTTCAGCGCATAGCGTGTGGCGAAGCGGCCCTCGGGGTAGGCACGCGGCAACAAGGCTTCGCGGCCCTGGACGCGCGCGGCGCGGCTGTCGGCCGAACCCAGCTCGATGGCGTCGAGCAGCACGGCGCCTTCCACGCCGTGTTGCCGCGCGATGGCCAGGGCTTCGGCGAGCGCGTTCACGGCCTCAAACAGCACCGTGTTGTGCAGGATCTTCACGACCTGGCCGCTGCCGACGCCGCCGCAATGCGTGATGTCGGTGCCCATGCAGCGCAGCAGCGGTTCGAGTCCAAACTCCGCTTCGGCACCGCCGACCATGATGCTGAGGCTGCCGTCGATGGCCGCTGCGGGCATGCGCGCCACCGGCGCGTCGACGAAGCGGTGGCCGTCGAGCGCGAGCCCGGCAGCGATGGCACGCGTCGTGGCCAGCGAGGTCGTCCCCATGTCGACGACGAGGCGCCCGGCTCCACCCTTCCAGGCAGCGCACAGCCGCGTCACGACCGATTGGGTCGCGTTCGCGCTGGCCAGGCACAGGAACACGATCTGCGCCTCGGTGGCCAGTTGCTCGACAGAGTCGGCCGCTTCGGCACTCCCCTCGGCGAGCCGCTGCATCGGTGCCCGGTTCAGGTCGTGGCACAGCACGCGGTGCCCGCTCTTCGCCGAGAGATTGGCGCACATCGGCTCGCCCATCACGCCGAGCCCGATGAAGCCCAAGACCGGGCCCTCGCGGTGCCCCTCGCCACCGCGGACTGCAACTCCGGAGCCCACGTCAGAACCCGACCATCACGGTCTTGGGCTCCTGGTAGGTGCGTATGCCGTAGAAGCCTTTCTCGCGGCCCGTGCCGCTCTCCTTGAAGCCGCCGAACGGGACCGCCACGCTCAGGCTCTTGTAGGTGTTGATCCAAATGGTGCCGGCCTCCACTGCGCGCGCCACGCGCCAGGCCTTGGGGAAGTCGCGTGTCCAGACGCCGCAGGCCAGGCCGAACAGGGTCTCGTTGGCCTGCGCGATCAGGTCGTCTTCGCTGTCGAAGGGCAGCACGCACAGCACGGGGCCGAAGACCTCTTGCTGGCAGATGCGCGCGCTGTTGGGCACGTTGCCGATGATCGTTGGCAGGAAGTAGGCGCCGTTAGCCAGCGCCGGGTCGCTGGGCCGCGACCCGCCAGCGAGCACGGTGCCGCCGTCCTCCTTGGCCATGTTCACCATCGCCTCCACCTTGTCGCGGTGGATGAACGACGACAGCGGCGCAACCTGCGAGCTTGAGTCGTCCGGCGGGCCGACGCGCAACTCCCTGGTCGCGGTCACCAGGCGTGCGACGAAGCCCTCGAAGACGCTGCGCTCGACGAACAGCCGTGTGCCGGCGATGCAGGACTGCCCGCTCGACGAGAACACGCCGTGCAGCACGCCGTCCAGCGCCTTGTCGAGGTCGGCGTCGGCGAACACGATGTGCGGCGACTTGCCGCCGAGCTCCAGCGCCACGGCCGCCATGCGCCCGGCCGCTTCCTTCGCGATGGCCTTGCCGGTGGCCGTGCCGCCGGTGAACGAGATCAGCCGCACGTCGGGGTGCGAGACCAGCGCCGTGCCGGTCTCGGCGCCGAGACCAGTCACCACGTTGAACAGGCCGGGTGGCAGGCCCGCTTCGAGCGCCAGCTCGGCCACGCGCAGCGCGATGGTCGGTGTGAACTCCGAGGGCTTGAGCACCACCGCGTTGCCGGCCGCCAGCGCCGCCGCCACCTTTTGCGACTCCAGCGTCAACGGCGAATTCCAGGGCGTGATCGCTGCGACCACGCCATAGGGCTCGTACAGCACCATGGCCAGGTGGTCGCCGCGCGCAGGCGCCACCTCGGAGGGCATGGCCTCGCAGATCGAAGCGAAGTAGCGGTAGGCCGCGGCGCCACCGGCGGCCTGCGCGACGCACTCCGCGTGCAGCTTGCCGTTCTGGCGCATCTGCCGGTCGGCGAGTTCGTCGGCATTGGCCTCGATCAGGTCGGCGATGCGGTGCAGGATCGCGGCCCGTTGGTGGGGCAGCATGCGGCGCCATTCAGGGCGCGCCTGGGCGGCCTTGGACGTCTGCACGGCACGGTCCACGTCGGCGGCGCTGGCCGAGGCGATCAAGCCATTTAGCTCGCCGGTGGCCGGATTGATGGACTCGAAGGGCTGGCCTTGGCCGGTGGTCCATGTCGAGCCGATCAGAAAGGGCTGCACGTTTGTCTTGTCTCCGCTCATTTGCTTCTCCTGGTTGAAGCAGCCGCACCGGCTGTTTTGTCTTCATGGTAGGAGGCCGGCTTGGCTGGCGTAAGCGGCCATTTCCAACAGATGGAAAGGTAGCGAAAGGTCAGTCGAAGTCCGCGTCGAGCACGATGCGGTAGCGCGCCTCGCCCGCGGCCAGCCGCGCCAGCGCGGCGTTTACCTGGCTCATCGGGAAGTGCTCGACCTGCGGCGCAATGCCGTGGCGTGCCGCGAAGTCCAGCATGGTCGCCAGCGTCACCGGGCTGCCGGTGGGCGAGCCCGAGACACTCTTCTGCCCCATCTGCAGCAGCGGCGCCGCGATGCCCATCGGTTCGCGCACGGCGCCAACCACGTGCATGCGGCCGCGCGGGCCGAGCAGCTTCAGCATCGCGGCCCAATCGAGCATCGCATTCACGGTGACCAGCAGCAGGTCGAGCGAGTCGGCGGCTGCGGTGAGCGCCGCAGCGTCGCGCGTTGGCAGCACGTGGTGGGCGCCGAAGGCACGGGCTTCGTCCGTCTTCGGAACGCTCGTCGTGAGCGCGGTCACTTCACAACCCCAGGCATGCGCGAACTTCAACGCCATGTGCCCTAGCCGCCAATGCCCACGACGCCGACCCGGTCCGCAGGCCGGATGCCGAAAGTGTGGCGTGGCGAAAACACCGTCACGCCGCCGCACAGCAGCGGGCCTGCCGAGGCCGGGTCCAGACCTTCCGGCAGGGGAATGGCCCAGGCCCAGTGGCCGCGCACACGATCGGCGAAGGCGCCGTGATGACCGCCGAGCATGGTTGGCAAGGCCTGGCCGCACAGGTGCTGGTCGCCACCCAGGCAGAGGCGGCAATGCATGCAGCTCGCGGCGGTCCAACCCAGCCCGACACGCTGCCCGAGCTTCAGCCCCAGGGCCTGGTCGCCCAGCGCGACGATGCGCCCGATGGCCTCGTGGCCCGGCACCAATGGGAAGCTGGAGACGCCCCATTCGTCGCGCACAACGGAGAGATCGGAGTGGCAGAGGCCGCAATACTCGACGGCGATCTCGACATCGGTGGGCAGGAGCGGGCCGGGATCGAAGTCGAAGCGCTTCAGGGCTTGGTGGGCGGCCTCGGCGGCCCAGGCGCGGATGGGTTTCATGGTGGGTTCCAGTTGTCGGGTGGGGCTTGAAATCACTGCCGGAGATAGGCGAGGCGACTGCCGTAGTCGAAGACCTTGCCCGGTGCGAAAACGGCGACCTGCCGGCGTCCGAACGCAATGACCTGCGCCGACTCCCGGGCCGGGGCTTGCGTGCCGGGCGGCGCGATGAGGCCACGCTCGGCAGCACGAAGCACCGCCTGCGTTCGACTGCGCGACTGCAGCTTGGCCAGCACCGCGCTGACGTGCGACTTGACCGTGCCGATGCTGATGTCCAGGTCCCTGGCGATGGTCTTGTTGCACAGCCCGGCCGCGATCAGCTCCAGCACCTTGGATTCGCGCTCGGTGAGGGTCGCGAGCGTGACGCTGTCGGCCAAGCCGTTGGTGATGGTCGGGCAGAGGTAGCGAACGCCACGGGCCACGCTGAGCACCGCGTGCAGCAACTCCTCCGGCCGGCAGGCCTGGCGCAGGTAGCCGGAGACACCGGCCCGCAGCGCCGCGCGGATGTCGAGTTCGCGGTTGAGCGCGCTCACGATGATCACCGACAGCTGGCGTCGGCCCGGGTGGGCGCCGATGCGCGAGAGGCAGGCCATGCCCGTCTGGTAGTCCGCCAGGACCAGATCGGCCACGCCTGCCGCGATCTCTTCGAGCGGGCCAGCGGCCGGGCTCGTGCGCAGGCGGATACGGGTGTCCTGCCCGAGCACCGCGGCCATGCCTGCGGTCATCAACGGGTCTTGGTGGACGATGAACAGTTCGATACAGTGGTCGGAGTTCATTTCGAGTTCTTTCCTGGTTGGAGACGCGAAGAGGACGACCCTCGACGAGATGGATCATCCAGAGACTTGGCCGCCAGGGCCAGTAAACACGCGTCAAGCCTTGCAGCCGCTCGCGCTGCCTCGGTGCTGCGCGAATTAACACGCCTTAACTGGCGCCTGCCTGCCGATGCACACACAGTGGTCGCCGTGGCTTCGCAGGAGACTTCACATGACCACTTCCGCAAAAACCTGGCTCATCACCGGCTGTTCATCGGGCCTCGGTGCCGCCATCGCCGAGGCCGCTCTCGCCCACGGTGACCAGGTGATGCTTACCGCACGAGACCCGAACACACTGCGGCCGATCGCAGCCCGATGGACGGCGGGCCAGGCGCGTGTCGCCCGGCTCGACGTGACCGACCCCGCCACGGCCGCGCAGGCGATCTCTGAGACCGAAGCCGCCTTCGGCCGGCTGGACGTGCTGGTCAACAACGCGGGCTTCGGCGTGATCGGCGCCGTCGAAGAGGTTTCGCCCACCGAGTACCGGCGCATGTTCGAGACCAATGTCTTCGGCCTCATCGAAACCACGCGCGCCGCTCTGCCCGCGCTGCGGCGCAGCCGCGGGCGCATCGTCAACCTCTCGTCCGGCTCGGGTGTCGCGAGCCGCGCGGGTTTCGGTCTCTACAGCGCCAGCAAATTCGCGGTGGAGGGCCTCTCCGAAGCCCTTGCGCAAGAGGTCGCACCTCTGGGCATCCGCATAATACTGGTGGAGCCGGGAGCGTTCCGCACTGAGTTCCTTGGCCGCTCTATGTTGCTGGCAGAGCAGCGCCTACCAATCTACGAAGACACGGCCAGCAAGCTGCGCGAATACAGCTCCTCGATGTCGGGCAAGCAGCCCGGCGATCCGGTTCGTGGCGCGGCGGTCGTCTTCGACGCCGTGCATGCGCAAGAACCACCGCTGCGCCTGCCGCTCGGTCCCGATGCGCATCGGCTGATACGCGCCAAGCTGGCCAGCGTGGCCGCAGATCTCGACGCCTGGAGCGAACGCACGCAGGGCACAAACTTCGTCGAGCCAGCGCCCTCAGCAGCCTAACTCTCCTCGGTACTCGACATGCCATGAAGCACTCAGTCCTCATCGCAACCTCTTGCTGGCGGCAACGCACTCACCACATGCGATCGCGCTCCACGGGACGCTTACGCTTGTTCGCCCAACCCATAACACTGCAAAACCACCATGCTTTTCGTTCGTAAGCCGCTAAGGTCCAGCCCTTGCGTCCAATCAGTACGCCCAATAGCTTTCATTCGACGCGGCTCAGGGCAACTGCGGCTTGTCGCCGCGGCGACTCTTTCGCTCTTTCTCGCCCCAGCCGCAACGTCTGCAATTGCAGTCGAAGGGAGCGTGATCCATGTCTTTGGGGTTGAGCTGCCGCTCGGGCCCAAGGGGGACATCCGTCCCGCCAACTCACCTTGGAGCGCTTGTCGCCGCGCAGCGCTGCCAGGATCCGCCCGTGCTCACCTGGGGCCAGCCGGCGCTCGCGCACCTCGTCTTCCTTCGCTTCCTTGCCTGCGGCCTGCACCAGCGCGCGATCACGGTCGTTGTAGGTGGCATAGCCGACAGGCAGCAGCCGTAGTTGCCCAGCATTGCCACGTCAGACCCTTTGCCGCGCTGGTGGTAGTCGATCGCTCGAGCGAGCGCGCCGACGCGCTGCCGAATCGAGCTGGGCGCCAGGTTGCGGCCGGTCTTCAATCGTTCGACCCACTGCTCGACCCACCGATAGGTCAGGTCAGTCAGCGGAACATCGCCGACCTCCGCGATCAACCTGGCGATCAACACCTGATCGGTCCGCGACGGCTGTCCGGAGTTCGCGAAGCCACGCAGCACTGAACCTAATGGTGTGTTGCGCGTCGGGGGCTCAAGTAGCTCTTGGGGGATTGGGATACCGGACTTGACCAGCAGATCCCACTGCTCGCCGTAGCGGACGGCTTCCTCTTCAGTGTCGAAAGTAAAGTACTTCCGACCCTTCGGCAATTGTGGGTGTCTGACAGTCAGCTCCCACTTGCCGGTTGGAACGCCGCTTCGTAGCGGTTTGAGGTCCAACCGAGGCCATTTGAGGCCTGGAGTGTAGCGCCAGAGTGCGCTAAGTCATTGATTTTATGGAGGCGCGACCCGGAGTCGAACCGGGCTAGACGGATTTGCAATCCGTTGCATAACCGATTTGCTATCGCGCCAAAAGAACCTTCTCGGTCAGCTGGTATTTTGACCTAGAAAAAAGGGAAGCCTGGGCTTCCCTTTTCGAATCTGGAGCGGGAAACGAGACTCGAACTCGCGACCTCAACCTTGGCAAGGTTGCGCTCTACCAACTGAGCTATTCCCGCATGCTTCCTTTCGGAACGCTGCCTCTTTCGAGGCCACTTCTTTCTCCTCTTCCGCTGCGACTTTTGGTGTGTCTGCCGTCTGTTTTGCAACGTCTGGTGCGTCAGAGAAGTCTCACATTATAGGACGTTTTTGGAGAGGCTGACAAGAGGGTCGCAGAAAGTTTTCTGCGACCCTGCTTGCGCTTCTTCAGTGCGCAGTCCCCGCCGCAGGCACCGCGCCCGCTTCGGTAGCCACGGCAGCCACGGCCGCAGGCACGACCGCGGGCTCGTCGTCAGGCAGCGGTTGCGGCATCGTTTCCAGCGCCACTTCCAGCACCTTGTCGATCCAGCGCACCGGCACGATCTCGAGCTGGCTCTTGACGTTGTCCGGGATGTCCTGCAGGTCCTTGACGTTCTCCTCGGGGATCATCACCAGCTTGATGCCGCCCCGGTGCGCGGCCAGCAGCTTCTCCTTCAAGCCGCCGATGGCCGTGACCTCGCCGCGCAGCGTGATCTCGCCTGTCATCGCCACATGGGCCTTGACGGGGATGCCGGTCAGCGCCGAGACGAAGGCGGTGGTCATCGCAGCGCCGGCGCTCGGGCCGTCCTTGGGCGTGGCGCCGTCGGGCACGTGCACGTGCACGTCGCGCTTCTCGAAGAGCTCGTCCTTGATGCCCAGGCGGCGGGCGCGGCTGCGCACCACCGTGCGGGCCGCTTCGACCGACTCCTTCATCACGTCGCCCAGCGAGCCGGTACGGATGATGTTGCCTTTGCCCGGCATCGCGGTGGCCTCAATCGTCAGCAGGTCGCCGCCGACTTCGGTCCACGCCAGGCCAACCACCTGCCCGACCTGGTTGGCCTTCTCGGCACGGCCGAAGTCGTACTTGCGAACGCCGAGGAAGTCGTTGAGGTTTTCGTCCGTCACCACGACCTGGCCGGTGTAGGTCTTGAGCTGAACGCCCTTGACCACCTTGCGGCAGATCTTGGAGATTTCGCGCTCCAGCGAGCGCACGCCGGCCTCGCGGGTGTAGTAGCGGATGATGCCGCGGATGGCGGACTCGGCGACCTCCATCTCGGCGTCCTTCACGCCGTTGTTCTTGGCCTGCTTGGGCAGCAGGTACTTCTGCGCGATGTGGAGCTTCTCGTCCTCGGTGTAGCCCGACAGGCGAATCACTTCCATCCGGTCCAGCAGGGCCGGCGGGATGTTCATCGAGTTGCTGGTGGCCACGAACATCACATCGCTGAGGTCGAAATCGACCTCGATGTAATGGTCGCTGAAGGTGTGGTTCTGCTCCGGGTCCAGCACTTCGAGCAGGGCCGATGACGGGTCGCCGCGGAAGTCCATGCCCAGCTTGTCGATCTCGTCGAGCAGGAACAGCGGATTGCGCGTGCCCACCTTGGACAGGCTTTGCAGCACCTTGCCCGGCATGGAGCCGATGTAGGTGCGGCGGTGGCCACGGATCTCGGCTTCGTCACGCACGCCACCCAGCGCCATGCGCACGAACTTGCGGCCGGTGGCGCGTGCCACCGACTGGCCCAGCGAGGTCTTGCCGACACCCGGAGGCCCGACCAGGCACAGGATGGGCGCCTTGACCTTGTCGACGCGCTGCTGCACCGCAAGATACTCGAGGATGCGGTCCTTGACCTTCTCGAGGCCGTAGTGGTCTTCGTTCAGCACGTTCTCGGCGTTGCCGAGGTCGTGCTTGATCTTGGTCTTCTTGGACCAGGGCAGGTTGATCAGCGTGTCCAGGTAGTTGCGCACCACCGTGGCTTCGGCCGACATCGGCGACATCAGCTTGAGCTTCTTGAGCTCCGCATCGGCCTTCTTGCGCGCTTCCTTGGGCATGCGCGCGGCCTTGATCTTTTTCTCCAGCTCTTCGAGGTCGGCGCCTTCTTCTCCGTCGCCGAGCTCCTTCTGGATGGCCTTGACCTGCTCGTTCAGGTAGTACTCGCGCTGGCTCTTCTCCATCTGGCGCTTGACGCGGCCGCGGATGCGCTTTTCGACCTGCAGGATGTCGACTTCGTGCTCGAGCAGCTCGAGCAGCTTCTCGAGCCGCTTGGAGATGTCGAACAGGTCGAGCACCGACTGCTTGGCGTCGAGCTTGAGCGGCAGGTGGGCGGCGATGGTGTCGGCCAGGCGGCCCGGATCGTCGATGCCCGCGATGGAGGTCAGGATCTCCGGCGGGATCTTCTTGTTGAGCTTGACGTACTGGTCGAACTGCTGGGTCACCGCGCGGCGCAGCGCTTCCACTTCAGGCGAGGCCTCGCCGCTCAGCTCGATGGGCATCACCTCGGCGACGAAGTGCTCGCCGGAGTCGGTGATGGAGCGTGTGCTGGCGCGCTGCACGCCCTCGACCAGCACCTTCACGGTGCCGTCTGGCAGCTTGAGCATCTGCAGGATGCTGGAGACGCAGCCGATGTCGAACATGTCTTCGGCGCGCGGCTCGTCCTTGCCGGCGGCCTTCTGGGCCACCAGCATGATCTGCCGGCCGGACTCCATCGCGGCTTCCAGCGCCTTGATGGACTTGGGTCGCCCGACGAACAACGGGATGACCATGTGGGGGAAGACCACCACGTCGCGCAGCGGGAGCAGCGGCAGCGTAATGGGCTCGGGGGGGAGGATGGTGTGTCCTGACATGGATACCTCACTTTCTCGAACCCACATGGGGCCCGAGGAATCGATTGCAAGGAGCCGGCTCAGGGGCACCGGCTCGCGGAGGACTCAGGCGCTGGCCTTGGCCTGTTCCCGGTAGACCAGCAGAGGCTTGCTGCCTTCTTCGATGATGTGTTCGTCGACCACCACCTTGGCCACGCCGTCGAGGGTGGGCAGGTCGAACATCGTGTCGATCAGCGACTGCTCCATGATGGACCGCAGGCCGCGGGCCCCGGTCTTGCGCGCCAGCGCCTTGCGGGCGATCGCGGCCAGCGCGGAGGGGCGGATCTCGAGCTCGACGCCGTCCATCGCGAACAGCTTCTGGTACTGCTTGAGCAGCGCGTTCTTGGGCTCGACGAGGATCTGCACCAGCGCCTCTTCGGTCAGTTCGCCCAGCGTGGCGACGACCGGCAGGCGGCCCACCAACTCGGGGATCAGGCCGAAGCGGACCAGATCCTCGGGTTCCGCGTTGCGGAAGACCTCGGAGATCTTCTTCTCGGACTTGCTGTGCACGGTGGCGCCGAAGCCGATGCCGGACTTCTCGGTGCGGCGCTGGATGACCTTCTCCAGGCCATCGAAGGCACCGCCGCAGATGAACAGGATGTTGGTCGTGTCGATCTGGAGAAAGTCTTGATTCGGGTGCTTGCGGCCGCCCTGCGGCGGCACCGAGGCCATCGTGCCCTCGACCAGCTTCAGCAGCGCCTGCTGCACGCCCTCGCCCGAGACATCGCGGGTGATGGAGGGGTTGTCGGCCTTGCGCGAGATCTTGTCGATCTCGTCGATGTAGACAATGCCGCGCTGCGCCCGCTCGACGTCGTAGTTGCAGTTCTGCAGCAGCTTCTGGATGATGTTCTCGACGTCTTCGCCCACGTAGCCCGCTTCGGTCAGCGTGGTGGCGTCGGCGATCACGAAGGGCACGTTGAGCAGCCGGGCCAGCGTCTGCGCCAGCAGCGTCTTGCCGGAACCGGTCGGGCCGATCAGGAGGATGTTGCTCTTGGAGAGCTCGACGTCGTCCTTGGCGCCGCCCATGTGCTTCAGGCGCTTGTAGTGGTTGTAGACCGCGACCGAGAGGATGCGCTTGGCAGCCTCCTGCCCGATGACGTACTGGTCCAGGCTGGTCTTGATCTCCAGCGGCACCGGCAGGTCCGACTTGGCCGTCTTGGCCGTGGCGCTCTCGGCCGGCACTTCATCGCGAATGATGTCGTTGCACAGCTCGATGCACTCGTCGCAGATGAAGACCGATGGCCCTGCGATGAGCTTCTTGACCTCGTGCTGGCTCTTACCGCAGAAAGAGCAGTAGAGGACTTTTTCGCCTGAGGCGCCTTTCTTGTCGGGCATGGATATGAAAGCTAGCAGAGTGCCGGTTTACAGATAAGGAGTCGGTCCAATGATAGACCACTTGCCCAAGCTCCTCGCGGGCTGAAAAACAGCCCATTCCAGGGGGCTGGGCTGCTTTACAAACCCGACAAGCCGGCAGGGTCGGCGGGGTGGATCAGGGGCGTTTGTCGAGCACCTGGTCGATCAGGCCGTATTCCCTGGCTTCCACCGGGTCCATGAAAAAGTCGCGCTCCATGTCGGCCCGGATCTTTTCGATGGTTTGGCCGGTGCGTTCGGCATAGATGCGGTTGAGCTGCTCGCGGGTCTTGAGGATTTCGCGGGCGTGGATCTCGATGTCGGTGGCCTGGCCCTGCGCGCCGCCCGAGGGCTGGTGGATCATCACGCGCGAGTTCGGCAGCGCCATGCGCTTGCCCTTGGCGCCGGCCATCAGCAGGAAGGAGCCCATGCTGGCCGCCATGCCCATGCACAGCGTGGAGACGTCGGGCTTGATCCACTGCATCGTGTCGAAGATGGACATGCCGGCCGTGACGCTGCCGCCCGGCGAGTTGATGTACAGGAAGATGTCCTTGTCGGGGTTTTCGCTCTCGAGGAACAGCAGCTGCGCGACCACCAGGTTGGCGCTCTGGTCGTTGACCGGGCCGACCAGGAAGATCACCCGCTCGCGCAGCATGCGCGAATAGATGTCGTAGGCGCGTTCGCCGCGGCCCGACTGTTCGATGACGATGGGCACCATGCCCAGAGCCTGTGTATCCAATGCGCTCATGTAGGTCTTTCGAAGATGTGGCGAGAGGTCAGTAGCAGATTATGTCGCCGTAAACATGCGGCCTATCGGGCGAAAAAAAAGCCCGGCTGGGTCGGCCGGGCGATTCTTTACCGAGGGCGCGGCACGCCGGCCGCGCTCGCCATCAGGCGGTCATCAGCTCGTCGAAAGGCAGGGCCTTGTCGCTCACCTTGGCGCTGGCCAGCACGAAGTTGGTGACGTTGTTTTCGATCACCACGGCTTCGACTTCCGACATGCGCTGGCGGTCGGACAGGTACCAGCGCACCACGTCGGCCGGCTTCTCGTAGCTCTGGGCCATCTCTTCGATGTGGGCTTGCAGCTGGTCGGGCTTGGCCTGCAGGTTGTTGGCGCGCACCAGCTCGGCCACCACCAGGCCCAGGCGCACGCGCTTCTCGGCCTGGCCGGTGAACAGCTCGGCGGGGATGGGCGCGGTCTCGGCGTCCTTGATGCCGCGCTGCTTCAGGTCGGCGCGGGCGCCTTCGACCAGGCGCTCCACTTCGCTGTCGATCAGCGCCTTGGGCAGGTCCAGCTCCGCGGTCTTGACCAGCGCGTCCATCACCGAGGCCTTGTTGCGGGCCAGCACGCGGAACTTGACCTCGCGCTCCAGGTTCTTCTTGACGTCTGCACGCAGCGCCTCGACCGTGCCGCCGGCGATGCCCAGCGACTTGGCGAAGGCCTCGTCCACTTCCGGCAGGTTCTGGGCCTCGATCTTCTTCATCGTGACGAGGAAGTCGGCTTCCTTGCCAGCCACGTCCTGGCCGTGGTAGTCGGCCGGGAACTGCAGCGGGAAGGTCTTGGACTCGCCGACCTTCATGCCGCGCACGGCCGTGTCGAACTGCTCCAGCATCTGGCCTTCGCCGATCAGGAACTGGAAGGCGTCGGCCTTGCCGCCCGAGAAGGGCTCGCCGTCGATCTTGCCTTCGAAGTCGATGCTCACGCGGTCGCCCACCTCGGCGCCGTCGGCGGCCGGGCGCTGGGCGAAGGTGCGGCGCTGCTTGCGCAGGATGTCCACCGTCTTGTCGATCGCGGCCTCGTCGACCTCGGCGCTGACGCGCTCGACCTCGGCCGCCGTCAGGTCGCCCAGCTTGACTTCGGGGTAGACCTCGAAGGTCGCGTCGAAGGCCATCTGGCCCTCGGGCGATTCGTCCTTCTGCTTGATGTTGGGCGTGCCGGCGACACGCAGCTGGGCCTCGTTGGCGGCCTGCGCGAAGGCCTGGCCGAGCTTGTCGTTCATCACCTCGTACTGGACCGAGTAGCCGTAGCGCTGGGCCACGACCGACATCGGCACTTTGCCGGGGCGGAAGCCGTCGGCCTTGACGGTGCGCGACAGCTTCTTCAGTCGGGTATTGACTTCGGAGTTGATGTCGTCGGCCGCCAGCGTGAGCGTGATGCGGCGTTCGAGCTTTTCGAGGGTTTCAACGTTGACTGACATGGTGCGAACTCCGCTGTTGCGTGTGCTGATGCGTATCGAATCGAAGACAAGGCTGGTGCGCGGGGCCGGACTCGAACCGGCACGCCCGTGAAGGCGTCAGGACCTAAACCTGGTGCGTCTACCAATTTCGCCACCCGCGCTCTACAGGGCCGGTGCGTGCGCCCTGACAGGGCAAACAGGCCGGGACCTGAGGATCCTTTTCACCGCCGCGGCGCGGCCGGCCCTGCTGAGCCGCCCACCCGCGGAAAATCGGTGAACTGCGTATTCTAATGGGCTGCGAGGGCCACCGGCGCGGATGCGTCGGCTGGCGGCGTGCGCCGCACGCGGAACCAGGCCGCGTACATCGCCGGCAGCGCCAGCAGCGTCAGCACCGTGGCCACGATCAGCCCGCCCATGATGGCCACCGCCATCGGCCCCCAGAAGGGGCTGCGCGAGAGCGGGATCATCGCCAGCACCGCGGCGGCGGCGGTCAGCACGATGGGCCTGAAGCGCCGCACGGCCGACTCGACAATCGCGTTCCAGGTCGGCACGCCGCGCTCGCGGTCCTGCTCGATCTGGTCGATCAGGATCACCGAATTGCGCATGATCATGCCCACCAGCGCGATGAAGCCCAGCAGCGCGACGAAGCCGAAGGGCCGGTTCAGCAGCAGCAGCGCCGCGGCCACGCCCGCGATGCCCAGCGGCGCCGTCAGCACCACCAGCACGGCGCGCGAGAAGCTGTGCAGTTGCAGCATCAGCAGCGTGAACATGATGAAGACCATGATGGGCACGCCGGCGGCGATCGAGCCCTGCCCCTTGGAGCTCTCCTCCACCGCGCCGGCGATCTGGATGTCCATGCCGTCGGGCATGCGCTTCTTCAGCGCCTGCAGCTGGGGCCAGACCTCGCCGGTGACGGTGGCGCCCTGCACGCCGTCCACCACGTCGCCCTGCACCGTCACCGCGTACTTGCGCCCTTCGCGCCAGATCACGCCCGGCTCCCAGCCGAAGTTGATCCTGGCGATCTGCGTCAGCGGGATGGAGCGGCCGCTGCTGGTGGGCACGTAGGCGCTGGCGATGTCGGTGATCGCGCGGCGCTCGTCCGGCGGCTGGCGCAGCACGATGTCGATCAAGCGGTCGTCCTCGCGGTATTGGCCCACCGTGCTGCCCGAGAGCAGCACCCGCCCGGCCTGCGCGATGCTCTGGCTGCTGACGCCCAGCGCCCTCGCCTTGTCCTGGTCGACCTCCAGCCGCAGGTTCTTCACCTGCTCGTTCCAGTTGTCGTTGACACCGCGCATGCTGGGGTTGGTGCGCAGCACCGCCTTGGCCTCGTCGGCCCACTGGCGCACCGCCGCGATGTCTTCGCCGACCACGCGGAACTGCACCGGGTAGGGCACCGGCGGGCCGTTGGGCAGCAGCTTCAGGCGCGCGCGCACCTCGGGGAACTCGTCGGCCAGGATCTGCGGCAGCCGCGTGCGCAAGAGCTCGCGCTGCTTCAGGTCCTTGGGCAGCAGGATGAACTGGCTGACGTTGCTCTGCGGAAAGACCTGGTCCAGCGGCAGGTAGAAGCGCGGCACGCCGCTGCCCACCCACGCCGTCACGCTCTCCAGCCCGTCTTCCCGGGCGATCCGCTTCTCGAAGCGCTGGGCCAGCGCGTCGCTCTGCTGGATGGTGGAGCCCTCCGGCAGCCAGAGGTCGACCAGCAGCTCGGGCCGGCTGGAGTCGGGGAAGAACTGCTGCTGCACCTTGCCCATGCCGGCGATGCCCAGCGCAAAGGTCAGCAGCGTGACGCCGATGGTGATCCAGCGGTGCTCCACGCACCAGTCCACCACGCCGCGAAAGCGGGTGTAGAACGGCGTGTCGAAGAGCTCGTGGACTTCGGCGTCGCCAGCGTGCCTGCGGGTGTGCAGCAGCCAGGCACCCAGGTAGGGCACGAAATACACCGAGACGAACCACGAGATGATCAGCGCCGCCGAGGTCACCGCGAAGATCGCGAAGGTGTATTCACCGGTGACCGACTTGGCCAGCCCGATAGGCAGGAAGCCGGCCGCGGTGATCAGCGTGCCGGTCAGCATGGGCATCGAGGTGGCTTCGTAGGCGAAGGTCGCGGCGCTGCGGCGGTCGAAGCCCTCCTCCAGCTTGCGCACCATCATCTCGACCGCAATGATGGCGTCGTCCACCAGCAGCCCGAGCGCGATGATCAGCGAGCCCAGCGAGATCTTGTGCAGCCCGACGCCCCAGTACAGCATGGTGACGAAGGTGATCGCCAGCACCAGCGGGATGGTGATGCCCACCACCAGGCCGGGCCAGATGTCGATGCGGAAGGGCCTGAAGTGCAGCCCCAGGCTGATGAAGCTGACCGCCAGCACGATCACCACCGCCTCGATCAGCGTGCCGACGAATTCGCCGACCGACTTGGACACTGCCTTGGGCTGGTCCTGTATCTGCGAGAGCTCGATGCCCAGCGGCAGCGTGCTCTTGATCTCCTGCGTCTTGCTGCCCAGCGCCTTGCCCAGCGCGATGATGTCGCCGCCCTTGGCCATCGAGATGCCCAGCGCGATCACCTGCCTGCCTTGGTGGCGCACCATCACCGCGGGCGGGTCGACGTAGTCGCGCCGGATCTGTGCGATGTCGCCCAGGCGCAGCGATGCGGCCGTGCCGGTAGCGGCATTGACCGCGCGTATCGGCAACTGGCGCAGCTCCTCCACCGAGTCGAAGGCACCCTGCACCCGCACCTGCAGGTTCTGCGCGCCGGTGTTGAGCACGCCGGCGCCCTCGACCGCGTTCTGCGCGTTGAGCTGCGAGACCACCTGGTTCATGTCCAGCCCGAGCTGGGCCAGGCGCTTCTGCGAGATCTCGATGAAGAGCTTCTCGGCCTGCACGCCGAACAGCTCCACCTTGGCCACGCTCTCCACCCGCAGCAGCTGCGAGCGCACCCGCTCGGCATACTGGCGCAGCTCCTCGGGGCTGAAGCCGTCGGCCGAGAGTGCGTAGATGGTGCCGTAGACGTCGCCGAAGTCGTCGTTGAAGACCGGGCCGATGACGCCGCCGGGCAGCGTGGCGCGCATGTCGCCGATGCGCTTGCGCACCTGGTACCACACGCCGCTGACTTCGCCGGGCGGCGAGGAGTCCTTGAGCTGAAAGATGGTGAGCGACTCGCCCGGCTTGGTGTAGCTGCGGATGATGTCGGCGTGCGGCACCTCCTGCAGCGTGCGCTCTAACTTGTCGGTCACCTGCTCGGCCATCTGCTGCGCGGTGGCGCCGGGCCAGAAGGCCTGCACCACCATCGCGCGGAAGGTGAACGGCGGGTCTTCGTCCTGCCCGAGCTGGAAGTAGGCCACCGCGCCCAGCAGCATCAGCACCACCATCAGGTAGCGTGTCAGCGGTGCATGGTCGAGT
Organism: Ideonella sp.; assembly: GCA_035460745.1. Classification (GTDB taxonomy): domain Bacteria; phylum Pseudomonadota; class Gammaproteobacteria; order Burkholderiales; family Burkholderiaceae_C; genus Ideonella. The sequence goes on from DATHWJ010000408.1 coordinate 64,867, forward strand.
GCCCAGCGTGAGATGTTGAAGCGCGCGGCGCGCGGCGTGGCTTGGGAGTCGCTCATCGGGTGGTCCTGTGGCCTGGCGGGCGAATCAGTGCGAAGCCGGGCTGGCAGGCCCCGGCAGGGCCGCGGCAGCCACGGGCTCGACGAAGGGCTTGACCTTCAGGCCCGGCGTCAGCACATGGGTGCCGGCCGTCACCACCTCGTCGCCGGCCTTCAGCCCGCTGGCGACGATCACCGCGTTGCCGTCGGCGCCGGCGACCGCGATGGGCTGGGTGCGCACCGTCATCGTGCCGCGCTCCAGCAGCCACACCACCGTCTGGCCCTTGGCCTCCACCACCGCCGACAGCGGCAGCCGTATCACCGGCGCCGGCAGCGGTGCCGCGATGCGCAACGTGGCCGTCTGCCCCAGCCGCACCGGCGCCTTGCCGACATCGGCCTTGACAAGGAAGGTGCGCGTCACCGGATCGGCCGCCGCCGCCACCTCGCGCACCTCGGCCGGCGTGGCCTCGGCGCTGCCCCAGAGCTTCAGCGCCACGGCGCCCGGCTTGCCGAGCAGCGCGCGCACCGCGCCGACGCGGTCTTCAGGCACCGAAAAGACCGCGTCGCGCGGGCCGTCATGCGCCAGCCTGACCACCGGCGCGCCGGCCGCCACCACCTGGCCCGGCTCGGCCTCCACCGCGGTGATCACGCCGCCGGTATCGGCCCGCAGCGCCGCATAGCCCGCCTGGTTGCCCTGCACGCCGGCTTGCGCCTTGGCCTGGTCGAGCTGCGCGCGCGCGGCCCGCACGGCGGTGTCGCGGCGCTCGAGCTCGGCCGCGCCGATGAAGCCCTGGTCGCGCAGCTCCTTGGAGCGCTTGTAGTCGGCCAGCACCTGGTCGAGATTGGTCTGCGCGGCCACCGTCGCAGCGCGCGCGGCGTCTTGCCCGAGTTGCAGGTCTTGCGGATCGAGCTGGGCCAGCAGCTGGCCGGCCTTCACGCTGTCGCCCGCGTCCACCGGCCGCCGCTGCAGCTTGCCGCCGACCCGGAAGCCCAGCCGCGACTCGGTGCGCGCCCTGACCTCGGCCGCGTAATCGTGGCCGCTGGACGCGGTCGCTGGGGCGACCACCAGGGTGCGCACCGCGCGTACCGGATCCGGCGCGGCCTGCTTGCGCGAGCAGGCGGCCAGGCCCAGCGCGCAGACGACCGACAAGGCAACAAGGGTTCTTTTCATGGGTGTGGGTTCCAGGCAGGCCGAAAGTGTCATCGCGTTAATGACTGACCGGTCAGTAATATAGCCGCGGCCAGCGGCCGGCGTCAACTTGCGCGTGCCGCGGCATCGAGGCCGAGCCCGCCGCGGGCCTGGCCGCCGCGCCGTGGACAATGCCGCCCCGTGAGCGTCGACCACTACGAAAACTTCCCCGTGGCCTCCTGGCTGTGCCCGGCCCCGCTGCGCCCGCCCATCACCGCGGTGTACTGGTTCGCCCGCACCGCGGACGACATCGCGGACGAAGGCAGCGCGCTGCCCGCCGAGCGCCGTGCCCAGCTGGCGGCCTACCGCAAGGAGCTCGCCTGGGTGGCCGCCGGCGGCGCACCGCACGCGCCCTTCAGCGCCGTCTTCACGCCGCTGGCGCGCGAGATCAAGGCCCACCGCCTGCCCGTCAACCTGCTGGACGACCTGCTCGACGCCTTCATGCAGGACGCCGGCAACCCGGTCTACGAAGACCGCACCACGCTGCTCGACTACTGCCGCCGCTCGGCCAACCCGATAGGCCGGCTGCTGCTGCATCTCTACGGCATCACCGACCGGGCCGCCCTGGCCCAGTCCGACGCCATCTGCAGTGCACTGCAGCTGATCAACTTCTGGCAGGACCTGAGCGTGGACCTGCCGCGCGGCCGCATCTACGTGCCGCGGCGCGACGCCAGGCGCCACGGGCTGGAAGCCGAGGCCTTGCGCGCCGGCCCGCCCGGCGCGGCCGAGCGCACGCTGCTGCGCGAGCTGGTCGAGTGGTCGCGCGAGCTGATGCTGCGCGGCGCCCCGCTGGTGCACACCCTCACCGACCGCAGCGGCTGGGAGCTGCGCCTGGTCGTGCAGGGCGGCCTGCGCATTCTTGAGAAAATCGAAAAGATGGACTACGCCTCATTTGCCCAGCGGCCCACTGTCGGCTCGCTGGACGCACCGCTGCTGCTCTGGCGTTGCCTGGCGATGCGGCGCCCGCTGAAGGTGCATCCGGCATGACCCCGCAGCAATATGTGCAGGAAAAGGCGGCCAGCAGCGGCTCGTCGTTCTACTACGCCTTCATGTTCCTGCCGCCGCCGCGGCGCGCGGCGATCACCGCCTTCTACGCCTTCTGCCGCGAGGTCGACGACGTGGTCGACGAGGTGCACGAGCCGCACGTGGCCGCGACCAAGCTGGCCTGGTGGCGCAAGGAGGTGGCCACGGCCTTCGCCGGCCAGCCCAGCCACCCGGTGACCAAGGCGCTGATGCCGATTGCCGCCGACTATGGCATCGAGGCGCACCACCTGCTGGCGGTGATCGAGGGCTGCCAGACCGACCTGGAGCAGACCCGCTTCCTCGACTTCGTCGCGCTGGAGCGCTACTGCCACCTGGTGGCCGGCGTGGTCGGCGAGGTGGCCTGCAACATCTTCGGTCGCACCGAAGAGCGTACGGTGACCTACGCCCACAGGCTGGGGCTGGCGATGCAGCTCACCAACATCATCCGCGACGTCGGCGACGACGCGCGGCGCGGCCGGGTCTACCTGCCGGTGAACGAGCTGCAGCAGTTCGACGTCAAGGCCCACGAGATCCTGCGGCGCGAATCGCCCTGGGGCTACAGCGACCGCTTCCAGGCGCTGATGCGCTTCCAGGCCGAGCGCGCGCACCGCCTCTACGACGAAGCGCTGGCCCTGCTGCCCGAAGCCGACCGGGTGGCCCAGAAGCCCGGCCTGATGATGGCCAACATCTACCGCACGCTGCTGCGCGAGATCGAGGCCGACGGCTTCCAGGTGCTGCACCAGCGCACCTCGCTGACGCCGCTGCGCAAGCTCTGGATCGCCGTGCGCACCAACTTGCGCGGCAGATGACGCGCCGCCCTCACTCGCGTCGTTCGCCGACCACTCAGGGCACGCGTCAGCGCCTTCGGGCGGCCGGGCGGCGCTGACATGGCCCGGCTGGCGGTCATCGGTGCCGGATGGGCCGGCTTGGCCGCGGCGGTGCGCGGGTGCGAGCTGGGCCACGCGGTGACGCTCTACGAGATGTCGCACCACGCCGGCGGCCGCGCGCGCACGCTGCCGCACGAGGGCCTGCCGCTGGACAACGGCCAGCACATCCTGATCGGCGCCTACCGCGACACGCTGGCGCTGATGCGGCAGGTCGGCGTCGATCCGGACCAGGTGTTGAGGCGATTGCCGCTCACGCTGGCCTACCCGGACGGCAGCGGGCTGCGCCTGCCGGCGGGCCGCGCCGTGCCCTCCTTCCTGCGCGGCGTGCTGGCGTGGCGCAGCGTGCCGCTGGCCGAGCGCCTGGGCCTGCTGGCGCTGGCGGCGCAGTGGCGGCTGCAGGGCTTTCGCTGTGCACCCGGCGCCACGGTGGCCGAGCTGGCCCGGCGCTGCCCGCCCACCGTCTACCGCGACCTGCTGGAGCCACTGTGCGTGGCGGCACTGAACACGCCCGCTTCGCAGGCCAGCGGCCAGGTGCTGCTGACGGTGCTGCGCGACGCCTTGTTCGGCCCGCCGGGCTCGTCGGACCTGCTGCTGCCTGCCGCCCCGCTGGACGAGCTGATGCCGGCCGCCGCGCTGCGCTGGCTGGCCGCGCAAGGCGCCACGCTGCGGCTGGGGCAGCGGGTGCAGGCGGTGGCGGCATCCGGCACCGGCTGGCAGGTGGACGGCGAGCCGCACGACCAGCTCGTGCTGGCCGCCACGGCGCAGGAAAGCGCCCGGCTGCTGGCGCCGCACGCCCCGGCCTGGGCCGCGCAGGCCGGGGCCTTCGAGTACCAGCCCATCGTGACGGTCTGGCTGCAGGCGCCGGGCGCGCGCTGGCCGCAGCCGATGATGGCCTTGCGCGCAAGCGACGAGGCGCCGGCGCAATTCGGCTTCGACCTCGGCGCGCTGGGCGGGCCGGCCGACACCTATGCGCTGGTCGTCAGCGGCGCCGCGAGCTGGGTGGCGCGTGGGCTGGAGACCACGGCCGACGCGGTCGAGGCGCAGCTGCGCCAGGCCTTCGGCGAGCACGGCGCCTGGCCAGCCACGGTCACCCGGCTGGCGGTGCGGGCCGAGAAGCGCGCCACCTTCGCCTGCGTGCCCGGCTTGCTGCGCCCGTCCGCCGCGCCGCTGGCGGGCTTGCGCGTGGCGGGCGACTTTGTCGATGGGCCCTACCCTGCCACGCTGGAAGGCGCTGTCCGGTCGGGGCTGGCGGCGGTCCTGTCGTTGCGCGCCTGAGCGGGCCCGACGCCATCAAGGCACGGCCGGCGGTGTTTCATTTTCCACCTGCTTGATTTCGTATTGACGCACCTGCGTTTCGCCATGTAAAAATAGCGCTTTCTAGACTTCCCGTCCATCCATGACCAAGAAGGACGCTCACACGCCCAGCATCCAGGTGATGGCCCGTGCGTTTGCGCTGCTGGACGTGCTCGCGGAGCACCAGGATCCAGTCGCGCTGAAAGACCTCAGCGAACGCACCGGCCTGCACCCGTCCACCGCGCACCGCATCCTCAACGACCTCGCCGTCGGCCGGCTGGTCGATCGCCCCGAGGCCGGCAGCTACCGGCTGGGCATGCGGCTGCTGGAGCTGGGCAACCTGGTGAAAGCACGGCTGGACGTGCGCGACGCCGCGCTGGGGCCCATGCGCGAGCTGCACAAGCTCACCCACCAGCCCGTCAACCTCTCGGTGCGCCAGGGCGACGAGATCGTCTACATCGAGCGCACCTACAGCGAGCGCTCCGGCATGCAGGTGGTGCGGGCCGTCGGCGGCCGCGCGCCGCTGCACCTGACCTCGGTGGGCAAGCTCTTTCTCGCGCACGATGACCCGCAGCGGGTGCGCGCCTACGCCACCCGCACCGGCCTGACCGGCCACACCCGCAACAGCCTGACCGACCTGCCCTCGCTGGAGCGCGAGCTGGCCAACGTGCGCCGCAACGCGCTGGCGCGCGACGACGAGGAGCTGGAGCTGGGCGTGCGCTGCATGGCCGCCGGCATCTTCGACGACCAGGGCAAGCTGGTGGCCGGCCTCTCGGTCTCGGCACCGGCCGACCGGCTGGAGGAGAGCTGGCTGGAGCGGGTCAAGGCCACCGCGGCGTCGATCTCGGCGTCGCTGGGGCACAGAACCACCACGGCCTGACCGGCGCCCGCCGGGCCCGAAAACGACAAGGGCGCCTCGCGGCGCCCTTTCTAGATCAGCGAGCCGCCCGCAGGCGGCTTCACGTCTGACCTCTGTTCAGCTCGGTTCCTTGGTCGCCACCGGCGTGACCGACGGCCCGCTGAGCAATGGCGTGCCCGCGCCGCCCCGCGCCATCACCGGTGCGGCAGGGTGCACGGTCGAGGGCGAATTGAGCCAGCTGCGGATGCGCTCGGCGTCGCCGATGCGCGAGTACTTGCCGGCCGAATCCAGCAGCACCATGATCAGCTTGCGGCCCGCCATCTGCGCCTGCATTACCAGGCACTGGCCGGCCTCGCTGATGTAGCCGGTCTTTTGCAGGCCGATCTCCCAGGCCGGGTTCAGCACCAGGCGGTTGGTGGTGCGGTATTGCAGCTGGCGCTCGCCCACTTCCACCTGGTACTCGGGCGAGGTGGAGAGCTCGCGCAGCAGCGGCACGCGGTAGGCGGTGTTCACCAGCGCAGCGAGGTCGCGCGCGCTCGATTGGTTTTTGCTCGACAGGCCGGTGGGCTCGACGTAGCGGGTGTCGTGCATGCCCAGCAACTGCGCCTTGGCATTCATCGCGCCGACGAAGGCCGACAGGCCGCCCGGGTAGTGGCGGCCCAGCGCGTTGGCGGCGCGGTTCTCGGAGGACATCAGCGCCAGGTGCAGCATCTCGCCGCGCGTCAGGTGCGTGCCGACGGCCAGCCGCGACGAGCTGCCCTTCTCGGTATCGACGTCGTCCTGGGTGATGGTGAGCATCTCGTCCAGCGGCAGCTTGGCTTCGGTCACCACCAGGCCGGTCATCAGCTTGGTGATCGAGGCGATGGGCAGCACGGCGCTGGAGTTCTTGTTCAGCAGGACCTCGTTGGTGTCCTGGTCCAGCACGAAGGCCACGCTGGACTTCAACTCCAGCGGATCGGCGGCATCGTGCAGGCCGTAGAGCTGGCCGAAGGACTGGCGCGGCGGCACGACCACGCGGGCCACCGTGCGCCGCGGGCTGGCCACGGCGCGGCTGGTACGAACCGTGCGTTTGGAGGCGCTGGACGACGGGCTGCGCGTGGCGACCTTGGCCTTGGCCGTGGGCTGGCCCCGGCTGCTCGACTTGGCGGTGCTGGCGGTCTGGGTCGATTTTTCCGAAGAGGCCCTGCGGGTGGCCGCTTCGGCGCCGGACATCGACGTGACCAGGAGCATGGCGCTCAACGCCCCTGCCATCCAACCCATTTTTCGGAATTTCAACATTTGGACCGATTCCAGCGCGCCTAAAAACTACAGGGCGAGTCTATGTGAAACAAAAAAGACATGCAAGATCAAAAGCTTGCATGTCTTTCCTAAAGTCACTCGGCGCTCAATCTGCGTCGAATGCTGGCATTTGTAACATGTGCTCAGGCCATACTGCTTTTGTCAGCCTTGGGCCGCGACCCGGTCGGCGTTGCCGTGCAGCTTGTTCAACGCGGCCAGGTAGGCTTTTGCCGACGCCACCACGATATCCGGATCCGACCCGACGCCGTTGACGACCCGGCCACCATGCTGCAGCCGTACCGTCACTTCGCCCTGCGATTCTGTGCTACCAGATGTGATGGCATTCACGGAATAAAGCAACAATTCCGCGCCACTTTGTGCTCGGGATTCGATCGCCTTGAGGCTCGCATCGACCGGCCCGTTGCCGTCGCTCTCGACGCTGAACTCGTCGGCGCCCATGGCGAACGCCACCTTGGCATGCGGACGTTCGCCGGTCTCGGAGTGCTGGCTGAGCGACAGCAGCCGGTAGTGCTCCTGCATAGGCGTGACGCTCTCGTCGCCGACCAGCGCGATGATGTCCTCGTCGAAGATCTCGCTCTTGCGGTCGGCCAGGTCCTTGAAGCGGGCGAAGGCGGCGTTGACCTCGGATTCCGACTCCAGGTCGATGCCCAGCTCCTGCAGGCGCTGCTTGAAGGCGTTGCGGCCCGAGAGCTTGCCCAGCACGATCTTGTTGGCGGCCCAGCCGACGTCTTCGGCCCGCATGATCTCGTAGGTGTCGCGCGCCTTCAGCACGCCGTCCTGGTGGATGCCGGAGGCGTGGGCGAAGGCATTGGCCCCCACCACGGCCTTGTTGGGCTGCACCAGGAAACCGGTGGTCTGGCTGACCATGCGCGAGGCCGGCACGATCTGCGTCGCATCGACCCGCGTATCGAGGCCGAAGTAATCGCGCCGGGTGCGCACCGCCATCACCACTTCTTCGAGCGAACAGTTGCCGGCGCGCTCGCCCAGGCCGTTGATGGTGCATTCGATCTGGCGCGCGCCGCCGATCTTGACGCCGGCCAGCGAGTTGGCCACCGCCATGCCCAGGTCGTTGTGGCAGTGCACCGACCAGATCGCCTTGTCCGAGTTGGGCACGCGCTCGCGCAGCGTGCGGATGAAGTTACCGTAGAGCTCGGGGATGGCGTAGCCGACGGTGTCGGGGATGTTCAGCGTGGTCGCGCCCTCATCGATCACGGCTTCGAGCACGCGGCAGAGGAAGTCGACGTCGGAGCGGTAGCCGTCCTCGGGCGAAAACTCGATGTCGCCGCACAAGTTGCGGGCGAAGCGCACCGCCAGCTTGGCCTGCTCGAAGACCTGGTCGGGCGACATGCGCAGCTTCTTCTCCATGTGCAATGCACTGGTCGCGATGAAGGTGTGGATGCGCGCGCGCTCGGCGCCCTTCAGCGCCTCGGCGGCGCGCGCGATGTCGCGGTCGTTGGCGCGCGCCAGCGAGCAGACGGTGGACTCGCGGATGTGCTCGGCGATCGAGCGCACCGCCTCGAAATCGCCCTGGCTGGAGGCCGCGAAGCCGGCCTCGATCACGTCGACACGCAGGCGCTCCAGCTGGCGCGCGATGCGCAGCTTTTCGTCCTTGGTCATCGAGGCGCCGGGCGACTGTTCGCCGTCGCGCAAGGTGGTGTCGAAGATGATGAGTTGTTCGGCCATCGCGGGATGCTCCTGCTGTCGTTCTGAATGCTGTGGGAATCTCAAGCGGCTTGCGCTGCGGCGGTATTGTGAGCGTGCATCGCAACGCCTGCGCGCAGCAGGCCGGAGACCACCGCCTTCATCGTCGCGGTGACGATGTTGGCGTCGATGCCAACACCGAACAGCGTGCTGTGCTCGCCGACACGCAGCTCGACATAGGCCGCCGCCCTCGCCTGCGCACCGGCGCCTATCGAGTGCTCGTGGTAGTCCAGCAGCCGCACCTCCACGCCGAGCGCGCGCGCGACGCCCTCGACGAAGGCATCGACCGGGCCGTTGCCGGTGCCTTGCACCGCGAAGCCCTGCCCCGCGGCCTGCACCTGGGCGCGCAGCTGCAGCCGGCCGTCCGCCTGCCCGCTGCTGGCCTGCTGCTCGATGGCCGGCGCCTGGCCCTCGCCGAGGCGGTACTCGGCCTCGAAGATGCCCCAGATGTCGGCCGCGCTCAGCTCGCGGCCCTGGTCGTCCATCACCGCCTGCACGGCCTGGCTGAACTCGATCTGCAGGCGGCGCGGCAGCTCGAGGCCGTATTCGCTCTCCAGCAGGTAGGAGATGCCGCCCTTGCCCGACTGGCTGTTGACGCGGATGACCGCGTCGTAGTTGCGGCCCAGGTCCTTGGGGTCGATGGGCAGGTAGGGCATGTCCCAGATCTCGCCCTCGCGGCGCGCGGCGAAGGCCTTCTTGATGGCGTCCTGGTGCGAGCCGGAAAAGGAGGTGTAGACCAGGTCGCCGACATAGGGGTGGCGCGGGTGCACCGGCAGCTGGTTGCAGTGCTCGACGCAGCGGCGGATCTCGTCGATGTCGGAGAAGTCGATGCCGGGGTGCACGCCCTGGGTGTAGAGGTTGAGCGCGATGTTGACGACATCGACGTTGCCGGTGCGCTCGCCGTTGCCGAACAAGCAGCCCTCGACGCGGTCCGCGCCGGCCATCATCGCGAGCTCGGCGGCGGCCGTGCCGGTGCCGCGGTCGTTGTGCGGGTGGACGGAGAGCACCACAGCGCCGCGCCGCGCGATGTGGTCGTTCATCCACTCGATCATGTCGGCGAAGACGTTGGGCGTGGAGTGCTCGACGGTGGTGGGCAGGTTGATGATGCAGGGCTGGGCGGCGGTCGGCTGCCAGACCTCGGTGACCGCGTCGACGACCCGCTTGCTGAAAGCCAGCTCGGTGCCGGAGAACATCTCGGGCGAATACTGGAAGGTCCAGCGCGTGCCGGGCTGGGTGGCGGCGAGCTCGCGGATCATGCCGGCATGGCGGGTGGCGAGCTCGACCACGCCGTCTTCGTCCAGGCCCAGCACCACGCGGCGCATCACCGGCGCGACCGCGTTGTAGAGGTGCACGATGGCGCGCGGGGCGCCGCGCACCGCCTCGAAGGTGCGCTGTATCAGGTGGTCGCGGGCCTGCGTCAGGACCTGGATGGTCACGTCGTCGGGGATCAGCCGTTGCTCGATCAACAGGCGCACGAAGTCGAAATCTGCCTGCGAGGCAGAGGGGAAGCCGACCTCGATCTCCTTGAAGCCTATGCGCACCAGCGTCTCGAACAGGCGCAGCTTGCGCGCCGGGTCCATGGGCTCGATCAGGGCCTGGTTGCCGTCGCGCAGGTCGACGCTGCACCAGACCGGTGGGCGGCTCAGCACCGCGTCGGGCCAACGGCGGCCGCTCAGGCGCACGGGCGGGAAAGCGCGGTACTTGCTGGCGGGGTTTTCGAGCATGGGCATGGCAGTTCTCTGTGGAAGGTGGGAGAGGTGTTGCACGCAGCCCGGTTTGCTCTGTCGCGGCGTTTTTCTCGGAGTCGAAAAGCAAACGGCCCGCTGCGTTGCGCTGGCGGGCCGTCGATCCGGAATGTGTTCAGACGTGGATGATCAGCGCGCCGAATGCACTCCTAGTAGCAGCGAAATGGGGGCTGATTGAATCGTCATCACGAATTGAATATAACACTTAACCAATCGTGCGGATGTAAAGAAGATCCGCCATGAAGACCTGCCACTTCAACGGTGCAGGCCTTCCTCGTCCGGCTCGTCGGTGGAGGTCGCGATCACGCTCACCGGCTTGCCCTTGGCGCGCCTGTAGCCGTAGACCGCGTAGCCCGAGAAGCCGTAGACGCAGAACAGGCCGAACAGCACGAGGGGCGGGTGCAGGTTGATGATGGCGATGCCGAGCGCGATCAGCACGATCACGATGAAGGGCACGCTGCGCTTCAGGCTGATGTCCTTGAAGCTGTAGAAAGGCACGTTGGTGACCATCGTCAAGCCCGCGTAAAGCGCCAGCACGAAGGTCAGCCACGGCAGCACTTCCAGCCTCGACACGTCGGTGTAGCCGGCATCGTCCACCACCCAGATGAAGCCGGTCAGCAGCGCCGCCGCGGCCGGGCTGGGCAGACCCTGGAAGAAGCGCTTGTCGACCACGCCGATGTTGGTGTTGAAGCGCGCCAGCCGCAGCGCCGCGCAGGCGCAGTAGACGAAGGCCGCGATCCAGCCCGGCTTGCCCAGGCCCTTGAGTGCCCACTCGTAGGCGATCAGCGCCGGCGCCGCGCCGAAGCTGACCATGTCGGACAGGCTGTCCATCTGCTCGCCGAACGAGCTCTGCGTATTGGTCATGCGCGCGACGCGGCCGTCCAGGCTGTCCAGCACCATCGCGCAGAAGATGCCGATGGCCGCCTGCTCGAAGCGGCCGTTCATGGCCATCACGATCGCGTAGAAGCCGCCGAACAGCGCCGCCAGCGTGAACAGGTTGGGCAGGATGTAGATGCCCTTGCGACGGCGTCGCGGAACCTCGACAGGCTCCAGCTCGTCGTCGTGCATCGGGGGGTCGGTTTGACTCAAAGTAGGGGGTGTCTGTGTGCGTCGGGGTCGCAGGATACCTCAGCGGGCCGAGGAAAAAAGGCCGCTTTGCGGGCGGCCTTTTCGAGGGTAGCACCGAGCCTGAGGCCGGGTCAGTTGCGGCTCTTGTCGACCAGCTTGTTGGCCTTGATCCAGGGCATCATCGCGCGCAGCTTGTCGCCGACGACCTCGATCTGGTGCTCTTCGGTCAGGCGGCGGCGCGAGATCAGCGTCGGCGCGCCGGCACGGTTCTCCAGGATGAAGCTCTTGGCGTATTCGCCGGTCTGGATGTCCGTCAGGCACTTCTTCATGGCCTTCTTGGTCTCGTCGGTGACGATCTTCGGCCCGGTGACGTACTCGCCGTACTCGGCGTTGTTCGAGATCGAGTAGTTCATGTTGGCGATGCCGCCTTCATAGATCAGGTCGACGATCAGCTTGAGCTCGTGCAGGCACTCGAAGTAGGCCATCTCGGGTGCGTAGCCGGCTTCCACCAGTGTCTCGAAGCCGGCCTTGATCAGCTCGACGGTGCCGCCGCACAGCACGGCCTGCTCGCCGAACAGGTCGGTCTCGGTCTCTTCGCGGAAGTTGGTCTCGATGATGCCGGCCTTGCCGCCGCCATTGGCCGCGGCATAGCTCAGCGCCAGGTCGCGCGCCTTGCCGGACTTGTCGGCATGCACCGCGATCAGGTGCGGCACGCCGCCGCCCTGGGTATAGGTGTTGCGCACGGTGTGGCCCGGGGCCTTGGGCGCGACCATCCAGACGTCCAGGTCGGCACGCGGCACGACCTGGCCGTAGTGCACGTTGAAGCCGTGGGCGAAGGCCAGCGAAGCGCCTTCGCGGATGTTGGGCTCGACGTCGTTCTTGTAGACCTGGGCGATCTGCTCGTCCGGCAACAGGATCATCACCACGTCGGCGCTCTTCACCGCTTCGGCCACTTCGGCGACCTTCAGGCCGGCCTTCTCGACCTTGTTCCACGAGGCGCCGCCGCGGCGCAGGCCGACCGTGACCTTGCAGCCGCTGTCGTTCAGGTTCTGCGCGTGCGCATGGCCCTGCGAGCCGTAGCCGATGATGGCGACGTTCTTGCCCTTGATCAGGGAGATGTCGGCGTCCTTGTCGTAATAAACCTTCATGATGGCTCTCTCTTCTTCAGTGAAATCTGGGGTGGGGATTGGGTCTGCTCTGGCGGCGGCTAGACACGAAGTATTCGCTCGCCGCGGCCTATGCCGCTGGTGCCGGTGCGCACGGTTTCGAGAATGGCGGCGCGGTCTATGCCCTCGATGAAGGCGTCGAGCTTGCCCGCGTCGCCGGTCAGCTCGATGGTGTAGCTCTTCTCGGTCACGTCGATGATGCGGCCGCGGAAGATGTCGGCCATGCGCTTCATCTCCTCGCGCTCCTTGCCGACCGCGCGGACCTTGATCAGCATCAGCTCACGGGCGGTGTACTGGCCTTCGGTCAGGTCGACCACCTTGACGACATCGACCAGCCGGTTCAAGTGCTTGGTGATCTGCTCGATCACCTCGTCGGAGCCGCTGGTGACGATGGTCATGCGCGAGAGCGAGGGGTCTTCGGTGGGGGCCACCGTGAGGCTCTCGATGTTGTAGCCGCGGGCGGAAAAAAGCGCCACCACGCGGGACAAGGCGCCGGGCTCGTTCTCGAGCAGCACGGCAATGATGTGTTTCATGGGTGTTCGTCCTGGCGCGCTCTTCAGACCGGCGGCGGTAACCGCGGGCCCTTGGCCACGCCCATCGAAGCGTTGACTAAAAATATCCTCGGCTGCGTCGCCCTCCCGCGGCGGGAGCCCGGTGTTGCGGTAACAACACCCGGCCCCGGCGCGATCAGGCGATCACAGGTCCTCGGATCCCAGCAGCATCTCGCTGATGCCTTGCCCCGCCTTGACCATGGGCCAGACGTTTTCGGTCGGGTCGGTGCGCACGTCGAGGAACACGGTGCGGTCCTTCAGGCGGATCATTTCCTTCAGCGCCGGCTCGACCTCGGAGGGCTTCTCGATCTTGATGCCGACGTGGCCGTAGGCCTCGGCCAGCTTCACGAAGTCGGGCAGCGCCTCCATGTAGCTGTGCGAGTAGCGGCTGCCGTATTCGAGCTGCTGCCACTGGCGCACCATGCCCAGGTAGCGGTTGTTGAGCGAGATGATCTTGACGGGCGTCTTGTACTGCAGGCAGGTGGAGAGCTCCTGGATGCACATCTGTATCGAGCCCTCGCCGGTGATGCAGAAGACATCGGCGTCCGGCCTGGCCAGCTTGATGCCCATGGCGTACGGCAGGCCCACGCCCATGGTGCCCAGGCCGCCGGAGTTGATCCAGCGGCGCGGCTCCTCGAAGCGGAAGTACTGCGCCGCCCACATCTGGTGCTGGCCGACGTCGGAGGTGACGTAGTTGTCGCCGCCGCGGGTCAGTTCCCACAGCGTCTCGACCACCTGCTGCGGCTTGATCACGTCGGGGCTGCGCTTGTAGGCCAGGCAGTCCTTCTTGCGCCACTCGTTGATCTGGCCCCACCACTGCGACAGCACGTGGGTGTCGGGCCGCTGGTGGGCCTCGCGGATCTGCGCGATCAGCTCCTGCAGCACGTCCTTCACGTCACCGACGATGGGGATGTCGACCCGCACCCGCTTGGAGATCGACGAGGGGTCGATGTCGATGTGGATGATCTTGCGCTCCACCGTGGCGAAGTGCTTGGGATTTCCGATCACCCGGTCGTCGAAGCGCGCGCCCACGGCCAGCAGGACGTCGCAGTTCTGCATCGTCATGTTGGCCTCGTAAGTGCCGTGCATGCCCAGCATGCCGAGGAACTTCGGGTCGCTGGCCGGCGTGGCGCCCAGGCCCATCAACGTGTTGGTGACCGGGTAGCCCAGCAGGTCGGTCAGCTCGCGCAACTCGGCCGAGGCGTTGCCGAGGATCACGCCGCCACCGGTGTAGATATAAGGCCGGCGCGCGCTCAGCAGCAGTTGCACCGCCTTGCGGATCTGGCCGCCGTGGCCCTTCTTCACCGGGTTGTAGGAGCGCATCTCCACATGGTCCGGGTAGTGGAAGGGCGCGGTCTTGAGCGAGACGTCCTTGGGGATGTCGACCACCACCGGGCCGGGGCGGCCGGTGCGGGCGATGTGGAAGGCCTTCTTCATCGTCAGCGCCAGGTCGCGCACATCCTTCACGAGGAAGTTGTGCTTGACGATGGGGCGCGTGATGCCGACGGTGTCGCACTCCTGGAAGGCGTCCAGCCCGATCGCCGCGGTGGGCACCTGGCCGGTCACGATCACCATCGGGATCGAGTCCATGTAGGCGGTCGCGATGCCGGTGATGGCATTGGTGACGCCCGGGCCCGAGGTCACCAGCGCGACGCCGACGTCGCCGGTGGCGCGCGCATAGCCGTCGGCCGCGTGCACGGCCGCCTGCTCGTGGCGCACCAGCACGTGCTCGATGCTTTGCTGCTCGTAGAGCGCGTCGTAGATGTAGAGCACCGCGCCACCCGGGTATCCCCAGATGTACTTGACACCCTCGGCCTGCAGGCAGCGCACGAGGATCTGGGAGCCGTTGGGCTCCTTGGCGGGCGAATGGGGGGGATTTTGCGGTTGCGGGTGTGGCCGACCGTCGGTCGAAGCCCGCTTGATATCCGCGGCAGACATGTCCATGTGAGAACCTCTGTGAATTTCTCTGACGAAAAACCTTCGGTGTCCCTCCTCGCGCCCTCGTGAGGCGGAATCGGAACCTGCGCGATCAAAACAGCCGGATCCCGCGGTCGGGGCGGCCAAGAGACCAAAGACGCAAATTATGCGAGGGCGGATTATGGCATCACTGCGGGCCCTCGCGTTAACCACCCTTCGAGCAGCGGTCCCGGGTGACATAATCCGCCGCGTCTTCAGACGGGCCAGCCTTGCCGCGCCCGCCCTTTGCCTTGGCTACCGACAAAGAACTCACCGACTTCCTCAAGAGCGTCGAAAAACGCGCCTTCAAGCGCACGGCCTATGCCGTGCGTGACGACGACGGCGCGCTGGACATCGTGCAGGACTCGATGATCCGCCTGGCCGAGAAGTACGGCGACCGCCCCGCCGCGGAGCTGCCGCTGGTCTTCCAGCGCATCCTCTCGAACGCGACGATGGACTACTTCCGGCGCCAGAAGGTGCGCCGCGGCGTGATGACCAACATGTCGGATTTCGACGGCTCCGGCGAGGACGGCGACTTCAATCTGCTCGAAATGCTGGAGACGATGGAGGGCTCGCTGGGCGCCGAGAGCGCGGCCGACACCGTCAGCAGAGAACAGATCTTGCTCTTGATCGAACGCGAAGTGGGACAGCTGCCGGGGCGTCAACGCGAGGCCTTCCTGCTACGTTACTGGGAGGAACTCGACGTGGCCGAAACAGCCAGCGTCATGGGCTGCTCCGAAGGCAGCGTGAAAACCCACTGCTCACGGGCTGTCCACGCGCTGGCGAAGTCGCTCAAAGCCAAGGGAATTACGCCGTGAACACCGCCAGCACCTCCAACTTTTCTCCCTACGCCTCCCGGCCCGCGGCCTGGCGCACGGACGCCGCCGAAGGCATAGAGGCGCGTTTCGGCCTGCGCGTGGCCGCACTGCTCAACGAGAGCGCCGAAGCGGCCCCGCACGACATCTCCGAGCGATTGCGCGTGGCCCGCGAGCAGGCCCTCGAGCGGGCCCGCGCCGTGCGCAAGGCCGAGGCCGCCGTCGCGGCCGGTGGCACCGTCCTCGCCGGCCGCTCCGGCGGCGCGGCAGTGCTGGCCAAGCAATCCGGTGGCTGGTGGATGAGGCTGGCCTCGGTGCTGCCGCTGGTGCTGCTGGTGGCAGGTTTCGTCGCCATCGACGACGCGCACGACCAAGCCCAGATCACGGCCGCCGCCGATCTCGACTCGGCGCTGCTGGCCGACGACCTGCCGCCCGACGCTTACAGCGACCCGGGTTTCATCGAATACCTGAAGACGCAGCAGGAGTGACGTGAAAGCCCCCTTCCTGTGGAGCCCATCGCCCAGCCGCCCCGAGCATGATCTGTCGCCGCGCGCGGCGGTCGCCGAGCGCGGCAGGGCCTTCTTGCAGCTGGCTGCCGCGTCGGCGCTCGCCGCTTGTTTGCTGGAGCCGCTGGCTGCCCGCGCCCAGGCCGACCCGAGCTGGGCTGGCCTGACGCCGCAGCAGCGCTCCGTGCTGGCGCCCTTGCAGGCCGATTGGCACCAGCTCCAGCCGCAAAACCGCGCCAAGTGGCTGGAGATCGCCGGCCGCTTCCCCAACATGCCGCCCAAGCAGCAGCAGCGCATGCAGCAGCGCATGACCGAGTGGTCGCGCATGAGCCCCGACCAGCGCGTCGAGGCGCGCGCCAATTACCAGAGCTCCAAGGAGCTGCCGCGGCGCGACCGCCAAGCCGAGTGGGAGGCCTACCGCGCCCTGCCCCAGGACCAGCGCGACGCCTTGGCCGCCCGCGCTCGCCCGGGCTCGGCCTGGGAGCCGTCCGACGACAGCGGCAACCGGCTGCGCCGCGCGGTACCGGCGGACACCAAGGCGGCCAAGCCCAACAGTGCCGGCGAGCCACCGCGCTACCGCGAGCGCAGCTCATTGCCCCCCAGCGTGACCCGCGGCAACCCCGGCGCCACGACCAACCTGGTCAACGTGCCGCCGTCGCCGCCCCCTCACCAGCAGCAATCGGGGCTGCCCCGCATCACCGCCACGCCCGGCATGGTCGATCGCGCCACCCTGCTGCCGCAGCGCGGACCCCAGGGCGCGGGCGTGCGCGGCAACGCAGCTTCCGGCCCCAAGAACCCGGGCAAGCAGAAGTGACGGCCGCCGCCCAGCCGGCCGGCGAACCCGCCCGCCCTCACGCAGTGGCGGCCAGCTCGCTGGCCGCCCCCAGCCTGGCACGGCGGCTCGCGGCTTTCACCTATGAAGGCGTGCTGCTGTTCGGCGTCGTGATGATCGCCGGCTACCTCTACTCCAGCCTGACCCAGATGCGCAATGCGATGCAGGGCACCGTCGGGCTGCAGGCCTTCCTGTTCGTCGTGCTGGGCATCTACTTCGGCTGGTTCTGGTCGCACAGCGGCCAGACCGTCGCGATGAAGGCCTGGCACATCCGCCTGGTGGACAGCGCCGGCCAGCCGGTGAGCCAGGCCCGCGCGCTGCTGCGCTACCTGCTCAGTTGGCTGTGGTTCCTGCCGGCGCTGGCCACCGTGCACTTCGCCGGGCTCAAGAGCGGCGGCGCCATCTTCGGCTCGCTCTTCGCCGGGGTGCTGGCCTACGCCGCGCTGGCCTGGCTGCACCCGCAGCGGCAGTTCTGGCACGACGCCGTCTGCGGCACCCGCCTGGTCACCTGGCGGCCGGCGCCAAGGCCCAAGAAGGCCTGAAAGCGCCCAGCGGCAGGCGCGCGTTGCCCTGCGCCGGCGATGACGCCACCCGCCCACTGCACGCGGCCGTTTCACCCGGGCGCTGGCAGAATGCCGCCCCGATGAACAACCCCTACAAAGGCCGCACCGGCCTCGACCGCGTGGTCCGCGCGATCGGCTATTCGATCGCCGGGCTGCGCCTGGCCTACAGCGGCGAGAGCGCGTTTCGCCAGGAGACCTGGCTGGCCGTGGTGCTGGTGCCCGCCGCCTTCTGGCTGGGCCGCAGCTGGGTCGAGGTGGCGCTGCTGGCCGGCTCGGTGCTGCTGGTGATGGTGGTCGAGCTGCTGAACTCGGCGGTGGAGGCCGCGATCGACCGCATCAGCTTCGAGCTGCACGACCTCTCGCGCCGCGCCAAGGACCTCGCCAGCGCAGCGGTCTTTCTCTCGGTGGCCTTGAGCGCAGGCATCTGGCTTGCCGCGTTGTGGCATCGTTTCATCGCATGAACACCACCGCCACCCCTGCCTTCTCCGTCTGCGTCTACTGCGGCTCTCGCCACGGCGGCTCGGCGCGCTTCACCGAGGCCGCCCGCGAGATCGGCCGGCTGATCGGCGAGCGCGGCTGGCAGCTCGTCTACGGGGGCGGCAACGTCGGCCTGATGGGCGAGGTGGCCGACGCGACGCTGCAAGCCGGGGGCCGCGTGATCGGCGTGATACCGCAGCGGCTGGTGCAGAAGGAAGTGGGCCACCGCGGCCTGTCGGAGCTGCACATCGTCGGCACGATGCACGAACGCAAGCAGATGATGGCCGAGAAGGCCCAGGCCTTCGTCGCGCTGCCCGGCGGCATAGGCACGCTGGAGGAGCTGTTCGAGGTCTGGACCTGGCGCCACATCGGCTACCACGACCAGCCCATCGGGCTGTTGAACGTGGACGGCTTCTACGACCCGCTGCTGGCCTTCATGCAGCGTACGCTGGCCGAAGGCTTCATCGACACCGAGCAGCAGGCCATGCTGGCGGTGGAGGCCGAACCCGCGCGGCTGCTCGACCGGCTGCACGCCGAGAGCCTGGGCGCGACAGGCCCCGACAACTTCAGCGCGATCTGACCCCTCCCGGGGCCGCGCGCGACCGGCGCGTCAGACCGCCGACTCGCCGGTCTCGAGCACCGCGTGCAGGCTCAAACCGCCGATTCGTCGGTCTCGCCAGTGCGGATGCGCACCACCTGCTCGACCGCCGTGACGAAGATCTTGCCGTCGCCGATCTTGCCGGTCTTGGCGGCCTTGACCACGGCCTCGATGGCGCGCTCGAGGTCTTCGTCCTTGACGACCACTTCCACCTTGACCTTGGGCAGGAAGTCGACCACGTACTCGGCGCCGCGGTAGAGCTCGGTGTGGCCCTTCTGGCGGCCGAAACCCTTGACCTCGGTGACCGTCAAGCCCGAGACGCCGACCTCGGCCAGCGCCTCGCGCACTTCCTCGAGCTTGAAGGGTTTGATGACAGCGGTGATTTGTTTCATGGCAGGCTCCGGCAGGGACGGAAAACAAGAACTCTGGTCTTGATTTAAGCACGGAACCCCGCCGCAATGGGCCGTGCGCCCGGCTGGGGAATGCCCTCCGCCGCGCCGAGGGGATCAGGGCTTGCCCCTAAGATCCGGCGCATGCCGATGGCCGCCCCCACTGACCCCTCGACCGCTCCTGCCGACCCGGCGAAAAATGCGGAACCAAGCGCCGAACCCGGCGCCGAACCAAGCGAGCAACCAACCGAGGAACGAACCGGAGAACGAACCGGAGAGCTGAGCGTCACCGCCGTTGGCGACCCCGCCTCGCTGGACGCCGCCGAGTGGAACGCCCTGCTGGCCCGCCAGCCCTCCCCCACGCCCTTTCTGCGCCACGAGTACCTGCTGGCGCTGCACGCGTCGGGCAGCGCCGTGCCCGACACCGGCTGGATGCCGCGCTTCATCACGGTGCACCGCGGCAGTGCGCTGGTGGGCGCCACCGTGGCCTATTTGAAGGACCACTCCTACGGCGAGTACGTGTTCGACTGGGCCTGGGCCGACGCCTACCAGCGCCACGGCCTGGCCTACTACCCCAAGCTGCTGGCGGCAGTGCCCTTCACCCCCGTGCCCGGCAGCCGGCTGCTGGCGGACGACGAAGCGACGCGCCGGCTGCTGCTGCGCGCGCTGCGCTCGCTGGCCCTGCAGGACGAGCTCTCGTCGGCCCATTTGCTCTTCATGGACGACGCCGACCAGGCCGCCGCCACGGCCGAGGGCTGGATGCTACGCAGCGGCGTGCAGTTCCACTGGGAGAACCGCGAAAGCGCGCCCTACGCCCACTTCCCCGAGTTCCTCGCCAGCCTGCAGCGCGACAAGCGCAAGAAGATCCAGCAGGAGCGGCGCAAGGTGGTGGAGGCCGGTGTCAGCTTCCAGGTCTACGAGGGCACGCAGATCGATGAAGATCTGTGGAGCTTCTTCTACCGCTGCTACACCCGCACCTACCGCGAGCACCACTCCACGCCCTACCTGAAGCGCGAGTTCTTCCGGCAGATGGCGCAGACCATGCCGCAGCACTGGGTGCTGTTCGTCGCCGAGCAAGGCGGCGAGCGCATCGCCGCCTCGCTGCTGGCGCTGGACCGCGAGCGCGGCACCGCCTGGGGCCGCTACTGGGGCGCGCTGGAGCCCATTGCCTGCCTGCACTTCGAGGCCTGCTACTACCAGCCGCTGCAGTGGTGCATCGCGCAGGGCCTGCGCCGCTTCGAGGGCGGCGCGCAGGGCGAGCACAAGATGGCGCGCGGCCTGCTGCCGGTGGCCACGGCGTCTGCGCACTGGCTCGCGCAGCCGCAGTTCGCGCAGGCCGTGGCCGATTTCCTGCGCCGCGAGGGCGACGCGGTCGCGGGCTACATGGAGGAACTCGAG
>DATHWJ010000409.1:0-4709 GCA_035460745.1 Ideonella sp.
CGCGCAGCCTGACCACGGCGGCCCAGCTGCAGCGCGAGCTGGACCTGGCCCGGGCGCGCGGCTATGCGCTGGCCGACGAGGAATACGCCGCCGGCAGCCTCTCGGTGGCCGCGCCCATCTTCGACTACGAAGGCCGAGCCATAGGCGCGGTGGCCGTCAGCGGCCCCACCACGCGGCTGGACGCGGCACGGGCCCACGGCC
Source organism: Ideonella sp. (assembly GCA_035460745.1). GTDB lineage: Bacteria > Pseudomonadota > Gammaproteobacteria > Burkholderiales > Burkholderiaceae_C > Ideonella. The sequence continues at coordinate 202 of DATHWJ010000409.1, forward strand.
TGTCGTCCGCGCTGATCGGTGCGGCGCGCAGCATCTCGCACGGCGCGGCCGGCGAGGGCATGTCCATCACGCCGCAGTCGCGCCCGGCCGCCAGCGCCGAGGTGGAGGTGCGCTGCGTGAGCCAGACCCGCTCGCTGCTGGGCGAGGGGCCGATGTGGTCGCCGCGCGACGAGGCGCTGTACTGGGTCGACATCCTGACCCCCGCGGTGCATTGCTACCACGCGGCGGACGGCAGCAGCACCGAGACCCAGCTCGGCGCGATGGTCAGCGTGGCCATCCCCAAGGCCACCGGCGGCCTGCTGGTGGCCACGCCCGGCGGGCTGATGACGCTGGATACCGCCAGCAAGCAGATGAGCGCCTTCGCCCACCCCGAGGCGCAGCGCCCGGCCAACCGCTACAACGACGGCAAGTGCGACCGCCGCGGGCGCCTGTGGATCGCCTCGATGGACATGGGCACGGCGGCCAACCGCGGCAACCTGTTCCGCGTCGATGCCGATGGCGGCTGGAAGAAGATGGACTCGGGCTTCACCGTGCCCAACGGCCTGGGCTGGAGCCCCGACAACCGCCGCATGTATTTCACCGACACCTTCCGCAAGACCATCTACGAGTACGACTTCGACCTGATGAGCGGCAGCATCGCCAACCGCCGGCCGCTGATCGTCTTCGACGCCGCGGACGGCAAGCCCGACGGCCTGACGGTGGACGACGCCGGCTGCCTCTGGGTGGCCCTGTGGGACGCCTGGCACATTGCCCGCTACTCGCCGCAGGGCGAGCCGCTGCAGCGCATCCGCATGCCGGTGCCGCGGCCCACCAGTTGCTGCTTCGGCGGCAGCGGGCTGGAGACGCTGTACGTGACCAGCGCGTCGGTGCGCTTGAGCGAAGCGGCGCTGGCGAGCGCGCCGCTGTCAGGCTCGCTCTTTGCGATGGAGATCCCGGGCGTGCGCGGGCTGCCGGAGGCGACCTTCGCGGGTTGAGCTTCGCGGGTTGGCCATCCACGTGGCTGCTGCGGCCTGCCGTTCGTCAGCGCGAGCTGCGGCCTGTCGCGCGGGGCTCGCGCTGATGGCGGCGCTCTCCTACAGTCCGGGCATTGCCACAAGCGCCGGTCCACCGGGATTCGCCATGAACACGCTGCTCTTCTTCATCGGCTGGTGCCTGTTGTTCGTGCTTTGCTGGCCGCTTGCGCTATTGGCCCTGCTGCTGGCGCCTTTGGTGTGGCTGATCTCGCTGCCGTTTCGATTGATCGGCATCAGCTTCGACGCATTGTTCGCATTGATCAAAGCCATCCTGATGCTGCCGGCGCGGCTGTTGGGCCATCGCCCCGCCAATTGAAAAACATTGGCATTTCGACTCTGCGAGTTATTGCGCCCACCCCCGAAAACCCGCGCCCGCTCTAATTGGCCGCGCAAGCCGTGATACCTTAGCGGCTGTGCCGCGGTGTTCGCGGCGCAATTCAAACCCACACGGTGTGCGAACAGTCGGCCGACCAGAGCCGAATCGGGAGGCCGCCCCCACCGCGTGCACTACGGAAACTGCCGGATGACCAAGACCTACGCCCAACTGAAAAAGCAGATCGACACCCTTTCGCGCGAGGCGGAGGGGCTGAAGCAAAAAGAAAGAGCCGGCGTCATCGGCCGCATCAAGGAAGCCATCGAGATCTATGAATTGACCGCCGCCGAGTTGGGCCTGGACGGTGCAGGTCGCAAAGCCGGTGCCGGCCGCAAGCCGGGCAAAGCTGCCGGCAAGCCCGGGCGCAAGGCCGCTGTGAAGAAGACCGCCAAGGCCAAGGATCCCGCCGCGGTCAAGTTCCGCGATGCCGACGGCAACGGCTGGGGTGGCCGGGGCCCGCGCCCGCAATGGCTGCGCACGGCGCTGTCCGCGGGCAAGGAGTTGAAAGACTTCGCGGTTTGACCACAGGGCAGCGCATGAACATCCCGGCCACGGTAAAAGACAGTCTGATCGTGGCCGGCGCCTTGCGCGCTGCCATCAATCTCGGCAACCCGATACTGGCCGGCACCGACCCCGCAACCGGCCAGCCCAAGGGGGTGTCGATAGACCTGGCGACGGAGTTTGCACGCCGGCTCGGCGTGGCCCTGGAACTCGTCGTCTTCGATACCGCCGGCAAATCGGTCGATGCGGTGACGCAGGAGCAGGCCGACATCGGCTTCTTCGCGATCGACCCGCTGCGCGGCGCCGGCATCCACTTCACCGCACCCTATGTGTTGATCGAAGGCAGCTACCTAGTGAGCCAAGACTCGCCGCTGCACGACAACGCCGAGGTCGACCGCGCCGGCCAGCGGGTGGTCGTCGGCAAGGGCAGTGCCTACGACCTCTACCTGAGCCGCGAGCTCCAGCACGCCGAGATCGTGCGCGCGCCCAGCTCGCCCACCGTGGTCGCCACCTTCCTTGAGCAACAGGCCGAGGTGGCCGCCGGCGTCAGGCAGCAGCTCGAGGCCGATGCCGCCCGGCACCCCGGGCTGCGCCTGCTGCCCGGCCGCTTCATGGTGATACAGCAGGCGATGGGCTTGCCCAAGTCGCGCGGCGCCGAGGCTGCCGCCTGCCTGGCGGCGTTCGTCGAGCAGATGAAGGCCAGCGGCTTCGTCGCCGAGGCGCTGGCGCGGCACGGGGTGCAGGGCGCCTCGGTGGCACCGGCGGCCTGAGCACGCAGGCCCAGGCCCGCAGCGGCCTCAAACGCCCTCAAGCGCCCGCCAGCACCCGCGCCAGCCGGTTGTGCCGCTCCAGCAGCGGCCCCAGGTCCAGCGTGGCCAGCCGCCCTTCCCGCACCACCACCCGGCCGTTGACGAGCGTGTAGGCCGCCGTCGCCGGTGCGCACAGCAGCAGCGCGCCGACGGGGTCATGCACGGCGCCGCCGGCAAAGCCGAGCGTGCGCGTGTCGAAGACCGCCAGGTCGGCCGCCATGCCTGGCGCGAGCTGGCCGATGTCGTCGCGGCCCAGCACCTGGGCGCCGCCGCGCGTGGCCACTTCCAGCAGGTTGCGCGCCGTCATCTCGGCCGGGCCGTGGTCGCAGCCGAAGGGCGCCAGCGAGCGGCCCACCCGCGCCAGCAGCATCGCCTGGCGCGCTTCGCCCAGCAGGTGGCCGCCATCGTTGCTCGCGCTGCCGTCCACCCCCAGCCCCACCGGCACGCCGGCATCCAGCATGCGGCGCAGGGGCGCGATGCCCGAGGCCAGCCGCATGTTGCTGCAGGGGCAGTGCGCCACGCCGGTGCGGGTGGCGGCGAAGCGCTGGATGCCGGCCGGGTCGAGCTTGACGCAGTGGGCATGCCAGACGTCGTCGCCCACCCAGCCCACGCTCTCGGCATACTCGGCCGGCGTCATGCCGAACTTCTCGCGGCTGTAGGCCACGTCGTGGTCGTTCTCGGCCAGGTGGGTGTGCAGGCGGGTGCCCAGCGAGCGCGCCAGCGCGGCCGATTCGCGCATCAACGCGGGGCTGACGCTGAAGGGCGAGCACGGCGCCGCCACCACCCGCAGCATCGCGTAGCGGCCGGCGTCGTGGTGGGCTTCGATCAGCGCCTGGGTGTCCTTCAGGATGGCCGCTTCGTCCTCCACCAGGTCGTCCGGCGGCAGGCCTCCCGCGCTCTCGCCCACGCTCATGCTGCCGCGCGCGGCGTGGAAGCGCATGCCTATGGCCTGCGCCGCCTCGATGCTGTCGCTCAGCCGCACGCCGTTGGGGTAGAGATAGAGGTGGTCGGCGCTGGTGGTGCAGCCCGACAGCAGCAGTTCGGCCATCGCCACCCGGGTCGAGACGCGCACCATCTCCGGCGTCAGCCCGGCCCAGATCGGGTACAGCGTCTTCAGCCAGCCGAAGAGCTCGGCGTCCTGCGCGGCGGGGATCGCGCGCGTCAGGCTCTGGACCATGTGGTGGTGGGTGTTCACCAGGCCGGGGATCACGACGTGGCCGCGGGCGTCTATCACCTCGTCGGCCTGCGCCTTGAACCCGGGCGGCACCTCGGCGGCGGGCAGAACGGCCTCGATCACCTTGCCGCGTACCAGCACGCTGGCACGCGCGAGCTCGCGGCGCTCGTCGTCCAGCGTTGCGATGCAGTCGGCGTCGTGGATCAGCAGCGTCTTGTCGATCATGGCGGCTCGCTCGAGGCAACTCCGGGCACACGCTCCAGTATCGCAAGCCCTCGCAAGGTCAGGGCCCGCGCGCTTTTATCATCGGCCCATGCCCGACACGACCCCCACCCCCGCTGCGCTCGACCCGCAGACCCAGCCGCGCGAGTTTCTGCGCGCCCTGTACGACGCCGCCGTGGCACGCGCCCTGCCCGGCGAAGTGACCGCCGCCTTCCTGCCGCCGCCACCCGATGCCGCCAGCGGCGGGCGCACGCTGGTGATAGGCGCCGGCAAGGCAGGCGGTTCAATGGCGGCCGCGGTCGACGCGCTGTGGCCCGCCGACGCACCGCTCTCCGGTCTGGTCGTCACCCGCTACGACCACGTGCCACCTGCCTACCGCGCCCAGCCCGGCCGCATCGAGGTGGTCGAGGCGGCCC
>DATHWJ010000410.1:0-3056 GCA_035460745.1 Ideonella sp.
CCCCCATGAAACTGACCACCCAACCGCTGCTGCTGGCCATCGCCGCGCTGACCGTCTCGAACGCGGCGCTGGCCGCCAAGGACGATGTGCTGAGCCACCGCTGCCAGACGGTCGCTCCCGAGGCCGACGTGCGCGCCGAGATCGACTCCCGCCTCACCTCCTTCCTGCGCATGAAGAGCGCCCGCGGCGTCGAGCCCTACCGCGCGGTCGGCTCGGTCACCGTGCCGGTCTGGTTCCACGTGATCAACAAGGGCAGCGGCATCGCCAACGGCGACATCCCGCAGTCGCAGATCGACGACCAGATCGCCGTGCTGAACGCCGCCTACGCCAGCACGCCCTTCCGCTTCACGCTGGTCGGCGTGGACCGCACCACCAACGCCACCTGGTACAAGATGACCAACGGCACCACGGCCGAGAAAAACGCCAAGACCGCGCTGCACACCGGCGGCCCGGACACGCTGAACCTGTACTCCGCCAACCCGGGCCTGGGCCTGCTGGGCTGGGCCACCTTCCCGTCCGACTACGCCGCCAAGCCCACGCAGGACGGCGTGGTCATCAAGTACAACAGCGTGCCCGGCGGCAACGGCGCCCCGTACGACGAGGGCGATACCGCGACGCACGAGGTCGGCCACTGGCTGGGCCTGTACCACACCTTCCAGGGCGGCTGCACGGGCGTGGGGGACTCGGTGGCCGACACGGCCGCCGAGAAGAAGGCGGCCTACGGCTGCCCGGTCGGCCGCGACAGCTGCCAGAGCAAGGCCGGGCTCGACCCCATCACCAACTTCATGGACTACACCGACGACAGCTGCATGAACCAGTTCACCTCGGCACAGTCCACCCGCATGGACCAGATGCACCAGCAGTACCGCACTGTCGCCGCGCGCTGAGGCCAGCCCGCACAACGCCCAGGCCGGCCCCGCGCCGGCCTTTTTCATGGCGGCCGCTGCATGCGGCAGCTCGACGCCGGCGCGAGCTCGCCCGCGTCGAAGCGCCGCACCGTTCGAAAGCCGTAGCCCGAGCCCTCGGCGTCGAAGCGCACGCCCTCGCCGCCGGCCCGGTCCATCACGCTGACGTAGAGCGGCTGCAGGAACTGGTGGTCGCTCGCGCGCATCTCGCCGCTGTGCACGCCGCCCAGGGCCTTGCCGTCGAAGCGCAGGCCCTCCATCGCGCGCGCCACCGCCGCCGGCTCGGCCGTGCGCGCACGCTCGATGCCGGCCGCCAGCACCTCGACCAGGGCCTGCATGCGGGCATGCAGGTAGTCTTCCCTGGGGTCGGGGAAGCGCTTGCGGAAGGCCTGGACCAGTTGGTCCGAGGCCTTGCCGCCCGCGTTCGGGTGCCACTCGGCCACCGCCAGCACCGAGCCCAGGCCGGCGTCGCCCAGCGTCGCCGGCACGCCCAGCGCATTGCCGTAGAAGGTGTAGAACTTGACGGCCAGCCCGAGGTCCTTCACCGCCTTGACCAGCAGCGTCAGGTCGTTGCCCCAGTTGCCGGTGATCACCGCCTGGGCGCCGCTCGCGCGTATCTTGCTGGCATAGGGCAGGAAGTCCTTCACCCGGCCCATGGGGTGCAGCTCCTCGCCGACGATCTGGATGTCGGACCGCCTGGCGGCCACCATCTCGCGCGCGCTCTTCAGCACCTGCTGGCCGAAGCTGTAGTCCTGCCCTATCAGGTAGACCTTGTGCACCCGCGAGTCGCTCTTCAGCACCTCGGTCAGCGCGGCCATGCGCATGTCGGCGTGCGCGTCGAAGCGGAAGTGCCAGAAGCTGCAGCGCTCGCCGGTCAGCGCCGGCTCGACGGCCGAGTAGTTGAGGAAGACGGCACGGCGCGCCGGCTCGCGGGCGTTGTGCTTGTTCAGCGCATCGATCAAGGCGGCGGCGGTCGCCGAGCTGTTGCCCTGCAGCACGAAGTGCACGCCCTGGTCGGTGGCGCTGCGCAGCTGGCTCAGCGCCTCTTCGGTGCTGCCCTTGCTGTCGAAGCGCAGCAGCGCGAGCGGCCGCGCCCCGCCGGGCAGCGGGACACCGCCCCGCGCATTGACGCGCTCCACCGCCCACAGCAGGTTGCGGTAGACCGCCTCGCCGGCGTTGGCGAAGGGGCCCGAGAGGCCCTCGATCATCGCCAGCCGGATCGGCTCGGGGGCCGCGGCGGCCGCCGGCGGCAGGCCGGCGAGCGCCGCTGCAGCGGCCCCGGCCATGAGGGCGCGGCGTGTCAACTTCAACGGCTTCATCGAAAAAAGATGCTCTCTTGAAAACAAAAAAGCCGCTTCCAACTGGAGCGGCATGGGCATCGACGCTTCTCGCTGATGAGGCCCCTTTCTCAACCCATTGTAGGAGTCTGTCCATGTTTGTCGTCCCCGTTGCCCGCCGCCCCTCCGCCGCCTACCGCCTGCTCGACAGCAGCTTCGAGCGCTTCGTCAACAGCGTCGCGCAAAGCACGCCCAGCACCCGCTCGCCGGCGCTGGACGTCAGTGAGAGCGACGGCCACTTCACCGCCGTGCTCGACCTGCCGGGCGTCGCCAAGGCCGACGTGAAGATCGCCATCGATGGCCGCAAGGTCAGCATCGAAGCCCAGGCGCCGGTAGCCGAGCAGAAGGCCGACGCGCCGGCTGCCGAGGCCCCTGCCGCCGAAGCCGCCGCCCCTGCCGCACGCGCCATCCACCGCGAGCGCCAGGCCGCCAGCTACGCCCGCAGCTTCGTGCTGCCGGTCGAGCTCGACCAGGCCACTTCGCAAGCCAGGCTGGAAGACGGTGTGCTGACCTTGACCCTGGTCAAGCGCGCGCCGACCGCCACCCGGTTGACGGTCGCCTGAGGCGGAGCCGACCCGGCCCGCGAGGCCGGGGTTTCAAGTCAAGCCGCGGCCAAATCCCAGCGCGGCTTGACGTCGAAGGCGTAGTTCTTCTCGGCACGGGCCAGGCCGGCCTGCAGCCGCATCGCCGCGGCGAGCGCGATCATCGCGCCGTTGTCCGTGCAAAGCGCCAGCTCCGGGAAGTAGACCTGGGACTCGCGCTTCGTGCATTCGTCGCGCAATCGCGCGCGCAGTAGCGTGTTCGCGCCGACGCC
>DATHWJ010000411.1:0-1675 GCA_035460745.1 Ideonella sp.
GCCGGTGGGCACCACGTCGGTGTGGCCGGCGAAGACCACCGTGGGGCCGGCCGCGGCGTCGCCATGCACGGCCCAGAGGTTGGCGACGCGGAAGCTGTCCGGGCCGAAGGCCAGGTGCTCGCAGCGGAAGCCCGCCACCGCCAGCCGCTCGGCCAGCAGCGCCTGGCAGCCGTGGTCGTGCGGCGTCACAGAGGGCCGGGCGATCAGGTTCTCGAGCAGTCTCAGGGTGTCGGGCATCGTGGCGGGGGCGAACATGGGGCGGGGGGCTCGGCCCCTCAGCGTGTGCGGGCGCTGACGACGAGCTTGGCCGGCGGCGGCGGGGCGCCCTCGGGCAGTATGTCGAGCGTGATCTCGGTGAACGAGGGGCTGTCGGGCTCGGTTTTGGCCGGCGTGACGCGGCTGGTCGGCGCGCTGGCGTTCTGCAGCCGCCAGAGCAGGTTGGTGGGCGAGTCGGCGTTGACCAGGCCTTCTTCGCGCGAAACGATGCCTTCGTTGATCAGCCGCGCGATCTCCTGCTCGAAGGTCTGCGAGCCCTCGGCCAGCGAGCGCTCCATCGCCTCGCGCACCGAGCCGAAGTCGCCGCGCTCGATCAGCTCGGCGATCAGCTTGGAGTTCATCAGCACCTCCACCGCCGGGATGCGGCCGCCGGCGTTGGCGCGCAGCAGGCGCTGCGAGATGATGGCCTTGGTCGCGGCCGCCAGGTCGGCCAGCAGCGCCGGGCGCGCCTCGGGGCTGTAGAACGACAGGATGCGGCCCAGCGCGTGGTGGCTGTTGTTGGCGTGCAGCGTGGCCAGCACCAGGTGGCCGGAGAGCGCGTACGAGATGGTCGACGACATCGTCTCGCGGTCGCGTATCTCGCCGATCATGATGCAGTCGGGCGCCTGGCGCAGCGCGTTTTTCAGGCCGATGTAGAGCGACTGGGTGTCGCGCCCGATCTCGCGCTGGTTGACGATGGAGCGCTTGTTGTTGAACAGGAACTCGATCGGGTCCTCGATGGTCAGGATGTGGCCCGAGAGGTGCTGGTTGCGCCACTCCAGCATCGAGGCCATGGTGGTGCTCTTGCCGGTGCCGGTGGCGCCCACCATCAGGATCAGGCCGCGTTTTTCCAGCGACAGCGGGCCCAGCACGGCAGGCAGCTGCAGCGTGTCTATCGACGGGATGCGGATGGGGATGCAGCGGATCACCGCCGCGATGCTGGCACGCTGCTTGAACGCCGAGAGCCGGAAGCTGCCCACCTGGGCGATGCCGAAGCCGATGTTCAGCTCGCCCTCCTGGTCCAGCTCCTCCAGCTGCAGCGGCGTCAGCACCTCGGCCAGCATGGTGCGCGGCACGCCGGGGGCGAGCACGTGGTCGGTGGCCGGCACGAGCTGGCCGTTGACCTTCAGCAGCACCGGGGCGTTGGCCGAGAGGTAGAGATCCGAGGCGCCCTTTTCGGCCATCAGGCGCAGCACGCTGTCCATGTTCATCGAGGGAACTCCAGGAGTGAGGGTCAGCGTCTTCTTCGGCCGGCAGCGGCGCGACCTTAGGCGCGCAGCAGCTCGTTGATGCTGGTCTTGGCGCGGGTCTGGGCATCGACCGTCTTCACGATCACGGCGCAGTAGAGCGAGGGGCCCGGCGTGCCGTCATTCAGCGGCTTGCCGGGAAGCGAGCCGGAAACCACCACGGAATAGGGCGG
>DATHWJ010000412.1:0-13840 GCA_035460745.1 Ideonella sp.
GAGCTGCCGACGGCGCCGCTCTCGCGCTTCATGCCGCGCGACGAAAGCGAGCGCTGGGACCGGCACCTCTCGCTCGCGCTGCGCCGCGACGGCCCGCAGCGCATCGAGCTGAACCTGTCGCCGGTGGCGAGCGCGCCCTTCTACGCGCAGCTCGACTGCCTGCGGGTGGTCTCCGGCGACGCGCCGGCCAGCTTGCGGGTGGCGCTCACCGACATCAGCCAGCGCCGCCAGGCCGAGCTGGCGCGCCACTTCGCCGTCTCGACGGTGCAGGCCGGCGAGCTCGAGCGCCGCCGCGTCTCGCGCGAGCTGCACGAAGAGCTCGGGCAGCACCTCTCGGCGCTCAAGATGGACCTGGCCAGCCTGCGGCCCGCCAGCGCGCCGGGCCAGTACGAGCGCCGCATCGCCAGCAGCCTGACGATGCTCGACGAGGCCATCGCCTGGGTGCGCCGCATCGCCACCGACCTGCGCCCGCCCATGCTGGACGACCTGGGCCTGTATGCCGCGGTCGACTGGCTGACGCGCGACACCGCACGCCGCACAGGCTTGCGCGTGACGCTGCGCACCGACGGCCACGAGCCCGCGCTCGCCGAGTCCGACTGCGTCGCGCTCTACCGCATGGTGCAGGACGCGCTGGCCGACATCCTCCACCGGCGCAGCACCAGCGGCGTCGCGATCGAGATCGGGCAGGCCGGCGGCGAGCTGGTGCTGACCATCCAGGACCACGTGCGCCCGCCCGCCGCGGCCCCGGGTGCCGAGCCGCCAGCGCTCGGCCTGCTGCGCCAGCGCACCTGCGTGATCGGCGGACAGATCGCCGTGGCCCAGCTGCCCGGCGGCGACAGCCGCGTCACGATCCGACTGCCCCTGGCGCCGGATGCGGCCGGCAAACCCCTCACCGATTGAGACCCCTGCGATGAACCCAAGTGGCGCCGACGCCGATTTCGACCTGCTGCTGGTGGACGACCACACGGTCGTCCGCGAGGGCCTGAAGCGCATCCTCGATGCGCGCGGCGGCCCGTGGCGCGTGCACGAGGCCGGCACCGGCTCGCAGGCGCTGGAGTGCCTGCGCAGCCGTGCCTACCGGCTGGCGATCGTCGACCTCTCGATGCCCGGCATCAGCGGTCTGGACCTGGTGCGCCGCATCAAGGCGGAGTTTCCGGCCGTGGCGGTGCTGGTGCTGAGCATGCACGCCGAGGAGCAGTACGCGGTACGGGCCTTCATGGCCGGTGCCCACGGCTATGTCACCAAGGACAGCGCGGCCGAGGAGCTGGTGTGCGCCGTGCAGCGGGCCGCCGACGGCGGCAGCTACGTCACCAGCAGCCTGGCCGAGCGGGTCGCGCAGCACCTCAACGGCCTGCTGCAGCTGCCCGGCCAGGCCGAGCTCTCGGGCCACGAGCTGGACGTGATGCGGCGCATCGTCACCGGCCAGCGCATCGCCGACATCGCCGACGACCTGCACCTGCCTGCCCACGCCGTCAGCACGCACCGCCGCCGCATATTCGAACGGCTGCAGTGGCCCAGCGTCGCGGCGCTGATCAAGACCAATCCCGAGAGCCGCTTCGACAACGGCGAGCTCGCGGCCGGGAACGGGCCAGCCTGAGCACAGCCCCGGGCGTGCAGCCCTTCGGCCCGCTGCACAGACCAGTGGCCGGCGAGCCCTCAGTTCCAGCCCGCCCCGGCCAGGTGGGTCTCGAACCAGCCGGCGGCCAGTTGGGAGACCACGTCGCGTGCGCCCTGCTGGTCGAACAGCGGCCCCGCACCGGGCACCACCTCCAGCCGCTTGCGGCAGGTGAGCCGCAGCAGGCCCTGGCGGTTGTGCGCGAGCGCGTCGGGGTCGTCGCTGCCGACCAGCAGCAAGGTCGGCACATCGACCTCGGCCAGGTGCGCACCCAGCAGGTCCAGCCGGCCGCCGGTGGACACCAGCGCGGCCACGCGCCCGCTGCGCCGGGCCAGGCTGGCCGCGGTCGCTGCGAGGTAGAGCGCAGCCGCGGCGTCCATCCCGTCGGCCAGCAACCCGATGGCCAGGCCGGACAGATCGGCCCGGCCGCAAGCCCAGGCGAGCACCCCGTCCCAGCGGGCGGCGAGCAGGCCGATGTCCAGCGAGTCGGTCGCGTCGCACAGCTCGGCTTCGCTCAGCAGCTCGATGCGCAGCGTCGCCAGGCCGTGCGCCTGCAGGATCTCGGCGATGCCCTGGCCGTGCGGGCTGCGGCCATGCGCATGCGCCAGCAACACCACGCCATGGGCACCGGCGGGCACTGTCAGACTGCAAAGAGACCAGGGCCTAACGATCTGCATGGACTGCTGCAGTGGAGGTGGGTGAAAGCCCGCGAGGCTGGCGACAGCGCCATCGTGGAACAGGGGCCAAAGCCGCGATTGAGCGCCCTCAAACCTTGTGGCGCCAGATCGCGTCAGCGGCCCTTCATGGCTCGGGCGGGTGTGCGGCCAGCGCGCCATAGCCGTAGCCATAGCCCCGTGCCGCCATGCGCGGGCTGCAGTTGTTCAGCACCGACAGCACGATCGGGCACGACTCCACCGCGGCAAAAGCCTGGGCGACCGACTCGCGCGAGGTCTTGGCGGCCTCCACCACCATCACGATCTGGCCCAGGCGCTGAGCCAGTGCCGGCCCGACGGTGGTCAACAGCAGCGGCGGCGCGTCGAAAACGACCAGCCGATCCGGGTAGCGCGAGGCAATCTCGGCCAGCAAGTGGTCCAGCGCGGTGCTGGCCATCAGCTCGCTGGCCTTGGGGCTGGGCGTGCCGGCCGGCAGGATGGACAGCTTCGGCACGTTGGTGGCCAACAGCAGGTCGGCGAGATCCAGGTTGGGTTCGGTCAGCACGTCCAGCAGACCGCGCGCGGGGCGCAAGCTCAGCCGGCTCAGCACCGAGGGATTGAGCACGTCGGCATCGACCAGCAGCACCGAGGTGTCCATGCCCATCGCGATGCTCATGGCCAGGTTGATCGAGCAGAAGGTCTTGCCCTCCCCGGGCAGCGCGCTGGTCACCATGACCAGCGCCTCGTGGCGCTGCGGGCTGGCGGTGGGCCGGGTGATGTTGCTCATCAGGGCCCGCTTGAGCTGGCGGAAGTCTTCGGCGATGCGCGACTCTGCGATGCTCGGCACCAGGTAGCCGCGCCGCTCCAGCTGCGCCAGGTCGAGCTCGACGCGGGCCGACCGGCGAGCCTGTGCGTGTGCGGCCAGGTGCGAAACAGCGCCGTGCCCATGATGCACGGGCTCCAGCGTCGAGACACCGTTGCTCACGCGCACCTCGCGCAGTTCGCCGGCGCGCTTCAGCTCGGCCAGGCGTTTCTCGGCTTGCTGTATCAGGTTCATCTCGTCGCTACGCCTCGATGTGTCAGGCCGGCCGGTTGGCCACGATCCATGCCAGCCAGCCAGCCTGGAACACCAGCAGTGCGCCCAGCGCCAGCACGTAGCCGGCCAGCGCCATGCGCGCGCCTGGCGGGCGTTCGACGCCCATCGACCGTATCACCGTACCGGCGACGGGCCGGTCGGTGAATTCGCGCAGCGTCCTGACGTCTTCGAAGGTGGGCTGCAGGCGGTCGGCCAGCAGCGGTGCGGCGATGCCGGCCAGCAGCGAAGCCACGACCGCGATCAGCGCGAGCTGGGTGCGCCCGGGGAAGACCGGCCTGTCCTCCACCCGCGGCGGCTCGACGACACGGAAGTCGGCCAAGCGGGTGGACTCGTCGAGCTTGACGCCTATCGAGGCCGACTCGCGGCGCGCGACCAGCTGCTCGTAGTTCTTGCGTATCACGTCGTAGTCGCGATTGAGCTGCGCGAGCTCCGCGTCCACCTGCGGCACACGGCCGGCCACGGTGCGCAACTGCTCCAGCCGCAGCCGCTCGGCCTGCACCCGCGAGCGCAGCGACGCCACCTCGGCCTCGGCCTCGGCGAGCGAGACGCGCATGCGCTGGTAGACCAGGCTGGAGCCCACGGCAGCCTTCCGCTTCTCGGCCGAGCCGGGTGCCGCTCCGGCCAGTTGCTGCGCGCGGCGGGCCTCCAGCCTGGCGATCATCTGCCGCGCGCTGCCGACATCCGGGTGGTCTTCGGTGAAGCGGCGCAGCAGCTCGTCGAGCTGCTTGTGCGCCTCCACCAGGCTGGCGTCGGTCTCCGAGGAGTCGTTGGGCGGCACCATGTCCGCGCCGCCCAGCTGCGCGCGGTAGGAGTCGCGCGCCATCTCGGCAGCCTGCAGGTCGCTCTGCATCTTCTGCAGCTCGTCGGAGATGGCGGTGTTGCGGGCGATGTAGTCCTGGTTGGACAAGCCCAGCACACCGACGTTGCGGATCTTGAATTCCTTCAGCCGGCTCTCGGCCTCGACCAGCTTGCCCTCGTAGGTGGCGATCTGCTCGGCGATGAACTGGCTGGCGTTTTCAGAGTCGCGCCGCGTGTCTTGCGAGCTTGAGTTGACGAACAGCTTCAGCACCGCGGCCACGACGCGGCTCGCGCGCTCGGGCTGCTGATCGCGGTAGCTGATGGTGTAGAGGCCCGCCTCGCCGGGTGCCAGCTTGATCTGCCGGGTGAGCTGTGCCAGCACGGCCTCGCGCTCCTGCTCTGAGGGTTTGGGCGCACTGCGCAGCAGGCCGATGTCGGGCCGGTCGACCAGCGCCTCCAGGTTGGGCCGCGAGATCACCGTGTGTGCCAGCATCTTGACCTGCTGGTCGATGTCGGGCTGGTAGGCCAGGCCCTCCATCAGCGGCTTCAACACCGATTGGGTATCGACGTAGATCAGCGACCTGGCCTCGTAGCGCTGAGGCACCAGCGGTATCGCCACCGCGCTGACCACCGCCACCGCCCAGCCTGCCAGCAACGCCAGCCAGCGGTGCCGCCAGACACGCTCCAGCAAGGCCTGCGCCTGATCGATCACCGCATGCCTGGCGCCTTGAGCCATCGCCGCTCGCTCCGTCCAGGTCTCAGGCCGCCAGCGGCACAGCGGCTTGCGCGCCGGCCTGCTGCCCTTTGCGTGAAGGGCAGACCCGCTCCGTCGCGCCGCGCGTGTTGCGCTGCAGGCGCTGCAGGCCATCTCGGTCCAGGATCTCCAGCTCCTTGTGGTTTACCCCGATGTAGCCGGCCTCGGCCAAGCCTTTGAGCGAGCGGCTGACCGTCTCGTGCGCCACGCCGAGGTAGCTGCCGATGTCGCGCCGGCTCATGCGCAGGCGCAGCCGGCGGCTGGAGAAGCCCAGGCTTGCATGGCGGCTGGTGATCTCCAGCAGGAACCTGACCAGCCGCACATCGGCGCTGGCGGCGGCCATCACGTGCTGCGCCACGCTCTTGCGCCGCAGCTCGCGGCTCACCGAGAGATGCAGCAAGCGCTCCAGCGCCGGCAACTCGTGGCTGGCCCGCACGAAGTCGCGGAAAGGCACCATCGCCACGGTCGAGTCCTCCAGCGCGATGGCGGTGTTGCTCTGGCGGTCCTCGCACAGGCCGTCCAGCCCGATCACGTCGCCCTGCAGCGCAAAGCCGAGCACCTGCTCGTAACCCTCCAGATCCGATTGCGAGCATTTGAACGAGCCGGAGCCGACGACGTAGAGCGTGCCGAACAGCGAGCCCTCGCGAACCAGCACGGTATTTGCCCTGATACGGCGCGTGGAGAAGAAGAGCTGGTCCGTTTGTGCGCAGATCTCTTCCGGCATGCCGCTCCATCGCAGCAGATCGGAGGCCGTGCACCGCGCCATGCTGGTGGCAGCGGGGACGGCGCACGGCGCCAGGATCGGTTCGCAAATGTGCAGCACAGGGTTCATTGTGGTACGGCGTTTCTGACCGCTCGCTGTGGGATTGTGGGCCGAAGCATCGCATCCGCGAGCCGCTCGCCGCCATCAGCGGCAGGATGATTACGAAGTGTAAAAAAGCGCCAGATTTGCAGGTCGCGTCCTACCCCCCGATCGGAAGCCTCCTACCCCTAATTTGTAGAGTGTGCAGAAGTCACAACGACAACCTTGGGGGGTGGTCTTGACAATTTGTCACGTATCCGCGACCTTGTACCTCCATAGATCGGGAGTGCCCCAACGATGTACAGCGAGACGCAAACGACCGGCATAGAGGCAAGCGGTCCGTGCCAATTCAAGGGCTCTGCAGGCACACGCTTGATGTCGCACCGCACCATCGTCGGAGCGACAGCTCCGCATGGTGGAAACCCGAGCACCCGACCTGCCGAAACGAGCGCGCCGGCACGCTGGCGCCAGCAACGGTTCGGCTCTCGCCTGCACTTGCCAACCCGCGCGTGAGGCCGGCCATGCTGAGTGGGACCACCGTGCTGCTCGCTGACGACCACCGCCTCGTGAGGGCGGGGTTGAAGCACATCCTGGCTTTTGCCGACGACCTTCGTGTGCTCGCCGAAGCCGACAGCGGCAACGAGCTGCTGCAGATCCTGCGCCGGCAGGCGATCGACGTGGCAGTGGTCGATCTCTCGATGCCGGGCTTGGCCGGCATGGCCCTGCTGCGGCGGCTGAAGGCCGACTATCCGGACGTCGCCTTGCTGGTGCTGACCATGCATGCCGAAGAACAGTATGCGCTCGACGCATTTCGCGCCGGCGCCAATGGCTACCTGACAAAGGACGTCGCGGCCGAAGAGCTTGTCACGGCGATCCGCAAGGTCGCCACCGGCGGCGCCTATGTGACGCCCGCGCTGGCCGAGCGGCTCGCGCTCGACCTCAACCGACACCACGCCGGCCCGCCCCACTCGCGGCTCAGCGAGCGCGAGCTGGAGGTCTTCCGCCGCATCGTCGCGGGCAAGCGCCTGACCGAGATCGCCGACGACATGTGCCTCTCGGTCAAGACCGTCAGCACCCACAAGAGCCACATCCTCGAGAAGATGCAGCTCGACAGCGCGGCGAACATGGTGAAGTACGCGGTGCAGCACGGCCTCTTCGGCGACGCCGTGACCTGATCGTTCGAGCAGCAGAGTCTCAGGCGCTGAGCCTGCCGGCTGCGCTGCCCGCGGCTTTCCGGCCCGCCATCGATGTTGACATTGCTCAATCGCAGGCCCGGGTTCGCGCAGATAGTCGTCAAGGTCCAGCAGCAGTACCCCAACGAAGAGTCAGGGAGTGGCGCCGCAAACGCCTAGGGCATGAACTCCGACAACACCACGTCCACGGCAACGATCAATGGCATGCCACACCGGATGCCCATTTCCTTGCGTAGCGAGCCGCGGGTGGTGATCCACCCGCCCAGCCCGCCGGACGACCACGCGGTGGCACCCGCCAGGCCGCCTCGCCCGGCGCACAAGAGCATGGTGGCGGTGGGCAGCGGGATGGGGCCGGAGGCTGCGCTCGCCAGGGACGAGTTCCTGCGCACGCTGCAGCGCGAGAAGCGGCGCGCCGACCGCTCCAGAGCACCGCTCTCGCTGGTGCTCTACGAGATCGCCGATGGCGACCGTTCGCCGCGCGGCAACGCCTTCAGGCTGCTGGACGCCATCTCGGCCAGCAAGCGCGAGACCGACGTGCTCGGCTTCACCGGCCCCGACAGCCTCGCCATCCTGTTCCCCGACACGCCCGAAGAGGGCGCACGCCGCTTCGTCGCGAAGATCGCCGCGCAGGGCTTCGAACACGGCGTCACGACGATCGCCGCGACCTACCCGGACTGCCTCTTCGACGAGCTCGCCAATGCCGTGCAGAACGGCGCCGCAGCCGCGACCGGTTTCAACGCATCGCTCGCCCCCCTGGCCGCCAGCCCGGCCGCGCCGGCCAGCCGGGAGGCCGGCGGCAGCGACGGCTACTTCCTGAAGCGTGGGCTCGACGTGATCGGCGCGCTGATCGCGCTGGTGCTGGTCTCGCCGCTGCTGATCGCCACCGCCATCGCGATCGCGATCAGCTCGCCCGGCCCCATCATCTTCAGGCAGAAGCGGCTGGGCAAGGGCGGCAAGCCCTTCGTCTTCTACAAGTTCCGCTCGATGCGCTGCGACGCCGACGACAGCATCCACCGCCAGTACGTGGCCAGCCTGATCACCGGCCAGCACCGCAGCGACGAAGCCGGGGCCCCCGCGGAGCCCGGCACCAATGTCTACAAGATCACCGCGGACCCGCGCGTCTTCGGCGTCGGCCGCATCATCCGCAAGACCAGCATCGACGAGCTGCCGCAGCTGTTCAACGTGCTGCGCGGCGAGATGAGCCTGGTCGGGCCGCGCCCCGCCCTGCCCTACGAGGCCGAGAACTACCAGTCCTGGCACCTGCGCCGCATCTGGGCGATACGCCCGGGCATCACCGGCCTGTGGCAGGTGGAGGGCCGCAGCCGCGTGCCTTTCGACGAGATGGTGCGCATGGACCTGCGCTACATCCGCCACTGCTCGCTGGCGCTCGACCTGAAGATCCTGGTGAAGACCGTCCGGGTGGTGCTGCGGTGCGAGGGTGCCGTCTGACCCGCGCCGCCACCCGCTCGTTTCAAGCGCAGCCAACCAACACAAGGGACAACGATCCATGAACATTGACGGCGCGAGCCTGCTGGTGACCGGCGGATGCGGCCTGATCGGCTCCACGACGATAGACCTGCTGTTGCGGGACCACGCCCCCACCCGCATCGTGATCCTCGACAACCTGGTGCGCGGCTCGCTGAGCAACGTCGCCCACGCCCTCAAGGACCCGCGCGTGACGCTGCTGCGCGGCGACATCTGCGACCCCGCCACCGTGCAGGCCGCGATGCAGGGCATGGACGCGGTGATCCACATGGCCGCGCTGCGCATCACCTCCTGCGCCGCGCAGCCGCGCGAGGCGTTGCGCGTGATGTGCGATGGCAGCTTCAACGTGATCGAGGCGGCCCAGGCGGCCGGCGTCAAGAAGGTGGTGGCCGCCTCGTCGGCCTCGATCTACGGCCTGGCCGAGAGCTTCCCGACCCGCGAAGACCACCACCCCTATGCCAACCAGACCTGGTATGGCGCCAGCAAGGTGATGCTCGAGGGCCTGCTGCGCTCCTACCACGCAATGCACGAGTTGCCCTACGTGGCGCTGCGCTACTTCAACGTCTACGGCCCGCGCATGGACCTGCACGGCAAGTACACCGAGGTGCTGATACGCTGGATGGACCGCATCGCCGCCGGCCAGCCGCCGCTGATACTGGGCGACGGCACGCAGACCATGGATTTCGTCTACATCGACGACATCGCCCGGGCCAACGTGCTGGCGCTGCAGAGCGACGTCTCCGACGAGGTCTTCAACGTGGCCAGCGGCACCGAGACCAGCCTGGAGCAACTGGCCGCTTCGCTGCTGCGCTGCATGGGCTCCGACCTGCGCCCCGAGTATGGGCCGGAACGCAAGGTCAACCCGGTCTCGCGCCGGCTGGCAGACACCCGCAAGGCGGAGCGCCTGCTGGGCTTCAAGGCCGAGATCGGCATGGACGAAGGGCTCGCGCGGCTGGTGCAGTGGTGGCAGCAGGCAGGCAACGCGGCGGCGGCATGAAGGCAGCAGCGCCATGATCCCGATTGCAAAACCGGTGATGGGCGAGCCGGAGGCTGAAGCGGCCCGGCGCGTGATCCTGAGCGGCTGGGTCACGCAGGGGCCCGAGGTGGCCGCCTTCGAGCGCGAGTTTGCCGAGTATGTCGGCGCGCCGTTTGCCTGTGCGGTGTCGAACTGCACCACCGCCTTGCACCTGGCGCTGCTGGTGGCGGGCGTGCAGCCAGGCGACGAGGTCATCACCGTCAGCCACTCCTACATCGCCACCGCCAACAGCATCCGCTACTGCGGTGCGACGCCGGTGTTCGTCGACATCGACCTGGCCGGTTTCAACATGGACCCGGCCTTGCTGGAGGCCGCCCTCACCGCGCACACCAAGGCCATCCTGTGCGTGCACCAGATGGGCATGCCCTGCGACCTGCGCGCCATCATCGAGGTGGCGAAGCGGCACGGCGTGGTGGTGATCGAGGACGCCGCCTGCGCGATCGGCAGCGAGATCCTGTGGAACGGCGAGTGGGAGAAGATGGGCCGGCCGCACGCGGACGTGGCGTGTTTCTCCTTCCACCCGCGCAAGGTGATCAGCACCGGCGACGGCGGCATGATCACGACGCGGCGCGCCGACTGGGATCAGCAGTACCGGCTGCTCAGGCAGCATGCGATGAGCGTGCCGGACACGGTGCGGCACGGTTCGGCGCAGGTGATCTTCGAGTCCTACCCGACGGTGGGGTTCAACTACCGGATGACGGATATCCAGGCGGCCGTGGGCAGGGAGCAGCTCAAGCGGCTGCCGGGGATCGTGCAGGAGCGGCGGGTGCTGGCGGAAAACTACCGGGCCCTGCTGGCCGACGTACCGGGGCTGATACTGCCTGTCGAATCTCCGCAGCAGCGCAGCAACTGGCAGAGCTACTGTGTGCGCCTGGCCACGGCCGGCCACCAGCGCCGCGTGATGCAGGCCATGCTGGACGCCGGGATCAGCACCCGGCGCGGCATCATGTGCAGCCACCGCGAGCCGGCCTACGCCGACTCGCCCAGCCCGGTGGCGCCCTTGCGCCACTCCGAGATCGCTCAGGACAACTGCGTCCTGTTACCGCTGTACCCCGGCTTGGCCGCGGACGAACAGCAGTACGTGAGCCGACAGCTCGCCATGTCGATGCCTGTCTGACCGGCGCGGCGCGAGCCGCTGCTGCCTTCTTGACCAAATGCAACGGCCTGTTGCGTTTGATACCGCTGCCTGAACCGCTTGCCGGCGCCGCCGCGCCGCTTCTGCTCCTCTGAGCGGGAGGCGGATGGGCCGTTGCGGAGTTCCTCGGTGGCCGCCGGAGAGTATCTGCGGTTGATTACATTGGTTACGGTTGGTATACAACCGCATCGCCGTTCCGGCCGTCCCTCCACAACAACGAATTCTGTAAAGGGATGAACTACACCCCGGGTTACCCCTAAACACCACGTTACACCTCGCAGCCCTCAGCTACGAACTAGGTCTTGACGATGAGCAACCGATGTAATCATCGCGCACTCGGTGGAGAGTCGAAGGGGCCAGCCCGCATTCGAAAGGCATTTACTAAAGATTACACATTCTAATGAATGAGCAGTAAAACGCCCCTCCCCTCCGCCGAAGAACCGGTATCGGAATTTTTCAACTGAGGGCACCAATGAGGGCTTTTGACATCAAGCAGCGCACTACCCAATTTCGTGGCGTGCTATTTCCACTTACTTCAATATTATTTGTTGCATTGACCGCCTGCGGCGGCGGTGGCGAAGATGGCGCCGAGCAAACTGCGGCGGCCACTGAAACCAGATCTGCGCAGACACTCGCAGCGGGCGTCCCGGTCACCTGGTTGAAAATCACCGACCAGAATGCGTCCTTCCATGTGGTCATAGAACGCATGGTGCGCTTCGGTAGCGGCACGACCTGGGTCAAGAAAAAGCTCATTGGCACCTATGTCTGCAACGCAGCGACATTTGGCAGCGATCCCGCACCAGGCGTTGCCAAAACCTGCGAAATCAAGGACGCGGACCCGCAAGCGGGTGTAGCGACGCTCACCTGGACGGCCAGCCTGGACAGTGGTCAAGGCTACCGCGTCTATTACGGCACCGCGTCGCGCGACTACAAGCAGCCGACCGGCACCGGCATCAATGCAGGCAAGGTGACCTCGTTCACGCTGGCAGGCCTGCCGGCCGGGCAGCTCCACTACTTCAGCGCCACGGCCGTGGACAGCACCGGCAGTGAGAGCACCTTCTCCAACGAAGTTTCCAAGCTTGTCCAGTAACCATTGCAGCAGGCCCGGCCATTTGCGTGCCCTCTGGACCGATATCAGGCCAGACCGGCGCTTCAATTTGAGCCACGCTTGACCCACTACTCGCCGCCAATCCTGGCCATTGGCGAATTGAACGAGATCTTGACATGGCCAGCACCAGCAAGAAATACCTCTCATATTTGAGGTTCGGCCTCGGCCGGCAGGCGTAAAGTACGCCCACACTCGGAGTTTTACCAATGAATGTTTCCATCCAGGGCATGTCCGCCCAAACAGGCAAAGGACTGATGAACGTGAAGTTCCTGGCGCAGAGCCTGCTCGCGCTGGCAGCCATCGCCCCGACCATGACGACGGCGCAGATTCTGCCCGCCAACCGCACCATCGACTGGAGCCAGTCGGGCATTCCCGGTGGCATTCCCAACCGCACGACGATCTGCGCCAACATTGCCGCAGGCGCCAGCCAATCCACCATCCAGTCGGCGCTGAACTCGTGCCCGGCGAACCAGGTGGTCAAGCTCGCAGCGGGCACCTACACCATCAGCGGTGGCCTGACCATCCCTAGCAACGTCGTGCTGCGCGGTGCCGGCCCGCAAGAGACCATCCTGAAGGCCAGCGGCTCGAGCGGCGGCTTCATCCGCTTCGGCCCGGGCATCACGCCCTCCATCTCCAACTCCACGGCCATCACGGCCGGCGCGTCGGCGAAGTCGACCTCCATCAACGTGGCCAGCGCCAGCGGCATCACGGTCGGCTCCTACCTGATGGTCACGCAGCTCAACGACCCGAGCTACGTCAAAATCACCACGACGAACGGCACCTGCACCTGGTGCGACGGCGGCATCGGCTGGAACGGCACTCGCGTGCAAGGCCAGATCGTCGAGGTCAAGGCGGTCAGCGGCAACACCGTGAGCATCAGCCCGGGGCTGTACGTCGACTATGCACGCACGCCGCTGGCGACCCGCTTCACCATGGGTGTCAAGAACGCCGGGGTCGAGGACCTGCAGGCCTACATGAACAACACCGGCTACACCGCCAACTTCCGCATGGACGGCGCTGCCTACTCGTGGATCAAGAACGTCGAGAGCAACTTCACCGACGGCGACCATGCCCAGCTGCACTGGAGCTATCGCAACGAGATCCGCGACAGCTACTTCCATGACGCCTATACCCACAGTGCAGGGTCCACCGACGCCGACATCTTCATCGCCGACAAGACCAGCGGCACCCTGGTCGAGAACAACGCCCTGCGCCGTCTGCACCAGTCGATCATGCTGAACTGGGGCGCCGCCGGCAACGTCATCGCCTACAACTACATCGACAACAACTTCGACTCCGGCGGCTACAACACGCTGTTCGGCGGCCTGAACGTGCACGGCGCGCACCCGATGTTCAACCTGTGGGAAGGCAACATGGCGCCCAAGCTCGACGCCGACTACTTCTGGGGCTCGTCCAGCCACAACACAGCCTTCAGAAACTGGTTCAAGGGCGCCGCGATGATCTACGGCCCGATGACCGGCCGTGGCGCGGAGCAGATCGCCAGCGGCTACTGGGCATCGCAGGCCCTGGCCGCCGTCGATATCTCCCAGACGGCGCAGTACTACAGCCTGGTGGGCAACATCATCGGCTCGGAATGGCAGAAGTCGAAGTCGTGGACCCCGCAGGTCGTGACGCCCCAGTCGCGCTCCTACTACACCACCAACAACCCCTACGGCTACACCTTCGGCTACGCCAACCTGACCGACGGCGGCAGCAACAGCGGCAACAGCACCCTGCCCTACACCACGGCCATCGTCCACGGCGACTATGACTACGTGACCGGCACCTTCCGCTGGGACAGCAAGATCGCCGATCGCGACGTGCCCGCCTCCTACTACCTGAGCGGCAAGCCCGCCTGGTTCGGCAGCAGCGCCTGGCCCGCCTTCGGCCCGGACCTGAACAACTCGGCCCTCGCGGTGGTGACCAGCATCCCGGCCAAGACCTGCTACGACCAGGGCAAGATGCCCGGCTGCCTGAGCACGGGCGGCGGCAACGTGGTGCAGCCGCCCACCAATCTGCAAGTCAAGTAAGCCCGCCGCGCATGCCGGTCCCAGGTGGACCGGCAGCGTCGCCCCCCAAGGCGTCCGGACCTCCCAGGTCCGGACGCCTTTTTCATTGGCCCGACGGTTCGGGCACGCAGCATCCTTGACTTAGCTCAATCCGCA
>DATHWJ010000413.1:0-5085 GCA_035460745.1 Ideonella sp.
GCGTCCGACAGTCCGCTGCCATCAGCTGACGCGCTCCTGGGCTTGGCGACATGGGCGTTGCAATGGACGCCGCGGGTGGCCCTCCTGGATGAGGCGGTCGTGATGGAGCTGGCGGCGAACGTGCGCCTGTTCGGCGGCAAGCGCTCGCTGCGCAACCGCTTCCGCGACGGCTGCGTCGAGTTCGACGTGGCCGGCCTGTCCTGGGCGCCCAACAGCCTGGCCGCGCTGGTGCTCGGCCGCACCGGGCTGGAAAGCGGCTTTCGCGAGCCCTTGGACCTAACCCTGGACCGGGTGGCCATGGACGCGCTGAGCGCGGTCGCGCCGCACCACACCACGCTGACCCAGCTCGGCTGCAAGACGCTGGGCGACATCCGCAAGCTGCCCCGCGGCGGCGTGAGCCGGCGCTTCGACAAGGAACTGCTCGGCGCTCTGGACCGCGCCTACGGGTTGAAGCCGGAAGCGCACGAGTGGGTCGAGTTGCCGGACGTCTTCAAGTCGCGCCTGGAGCTGATGTCGCGGGTCGATCTCGCCCCGGCATTGCTGTTCGGTGCGAGGCGCTTGCTGGTGGTGCTGGCGGTGCTGGCCACGCCCGCTGCCGTGGGCCGCGATCGAAGCGGCGCTGGCGCCCAAGCAGACTCATCAGGCGAAGCCGGGCATGCGGATGACGGGCGACGACCTGGCCGGCGCGTTCGAGGGCGAGTTCAGTGGCGGCATCAGCCCGGCGGGCCGCCCGCGCCTGCGTGTGCGCCCGATGGCCAGCCTGCTGTACCTGAAGCACAGCTTCAATCTCAGCGATGAGGAAGTGGTCGAGCGCTGGGCCGAGAATGTGCAGTGGCAGTTCTTCAGCGGCATGGCCTACTACGAGCCGCGCCTCCCGTGCGACGCCACCCAGATCGGCCGCTTCCGGCGCCTGCTGGACGAGGACGGCATCGAGCAGTTGCTCAAGGCCACCATCGAATGCGCCGTGCAGATCAAGGCCGTCAAGCCCGCCGAACTCGAGCGCTTGATCATCGACACCACCGTGCAGTCCAAGGCCATCGCCCACCCGGTGGACAGCTGGCTGCTGGAGATCGCGCGCCACAAGGTGGCCAGGTGCCGCCAAACGCGCGGGCATCGCCTTGAAGCAGACCTTTGCCCAGGAGCGCA
Organism: Ideonella sp.; assembly: GCA_035460745.1. Classification (GTDB taxonomy): domain Bacteria; phylum Pseudomonadota; class Gammaproteobacteria; order Burkholderiales; family Burkholderiaceae_C; genus Ideonella. The sequence goes on from DATHWJ010000413.1 coordinate 1,147, forward strand.
AGACGCTTCGGCGCAAGGCCGACGGCTACGCCCATGCCAAGCAGTTCAAGCGGCTGCGCAAGGCCCTTAAGCGCCAGCGCACTATCCTCGGGGTGGTGATGCGGGAAGTGCGGCGCAAGCTAGATGCTGTTCGGGTCGCAGTGGCCACCGGTGGTGCACCAGCCAGTGAGCCGGACAACCCGAAGGCCCTGGGCGACCTGGAGAGCTTGCTGCAACGCGCCGAGCGCATCCGCACCCAGCAGCGCAACGACAAGAACGAGCTCTACGCCATGGTGCCACTCCACCGCGAGCGTGAACAGCCAGGCTTTCACCGCCGCTGCCCGGCGTCAGATCACTTCGGCACCCACGCGTTATCGAACGACTCCTTCAACGCGGTGCACTGGTGACCGCCCGACGGGCCGTAGCTGCCGCCGTTCGAGTTCACCAGCACGGCCGCTTCGACGACGATGGGGAACATCAGGTAGCAGGAATCCAGGCCCCCGTTGCCGTGACTCCAGTCACCACCGTGGCCGAAGTAGACGCCGAACTTGCCATTGGCGAACGACCCGTACTGGGCCGGGTTCATGAAGCCGAGGTAGTCAGCCTTCATTTCTGTGAAGTACGGAGTGGGCACCAAGTTGGTGGAGTAGCGCAGGTTGGCCATCACGCTGGTGATCTCGCGCGCGCTGATGTGCCAGCCGTAACCGCCGCAAGTCAGGCCGCGTGGCGGCTCGGCGTAGCCGGAGTTGCCGGTGTCCGGGAAGCGGTACTGGATGGTTGGCTTGCCGTCGGCGGGTCCGCAGTCCACCGAGACGCCGATGCCACTGTAGAGCGTCTGCGCCTCGATGATGAACGCCGCCGCGGTCAATGAGCCGGCGTCGAACTCGGCGTAGTTCACCGGGTCGATACCGAGCAGGCCGGCGGCCAGCACGCGCAGCATGCCGTAGTTGGCATTGTTGTACTGAAAGCCTGTCGAGCCCACCGGCTTGGCGATCACGGCGCGCAGCGAGGCGTAGTCCGAGCCCTGCACACCGTTCTGCTCGATGCCGCTGCGATGTGTCATGAAGCTCTTGAATGTCAGCAACTCGACGCCCGCGCCCCGGGTCCAGTCGCTCGGCAGGTAGGGCGCCACCGCAGTCTCGGCGCTCAAGCCCTTGTCGGCCAGCAGCTTCATCACAAGGATGGCAGTAATGGACTTGCTGACGCTGGCCACGTGCATTTCCTTGGTCGGCGACTGCGCGGTCGCTGGCGCATCGGCCGCGGTGCGTGCTTGGCCGTTCTTGCCCGAACTGTGCGGCTGGCCGCCGAAGGAGATCGCGTACGAATGCCCGACCGACTTGCTGTCGAAGGCGCTGTGGATGTTGGCCTCGAAGCGAGCGATGTCGAACACCAGGGTGTTGGCCGAGAGCGAGAGCCCGAGCGCGAAGGAGCCGGCCGCACCGACGTGATCGCCGCGGCCGACTGCCGCATCCGCAGCCGCAAGCTGCAGATCTGCCGGGTCGAGCCGCGCCTCGGACACCCCGGCCGCACGGGCGTGGCCGTTCACGTCGCGGGCAATGCGCTGCGATGTCAGGCTGAGCTGCTGCTGCACACCGCGCAGGCGCGCATCAGTGTTGTCGTTGGCCAGCGCAATGGCTTCGACGAGCGAAGCTTGCGCATTTCCCAGCGCGGCCAGCGTGGTATCGAGGTGGCCCAGCGAGTCGTTACCACTGCCGTCGCGGAACGCGGCCCAGGCGCTCTGCACCGAAGCCAGCGTCGCGCGCACCGGCACAGCCACAAGTGGTTTTGCGCTGGCAAGGATTTTCTGCAGCACGGCGATCTGCGCCGGCAGGAGGTACGAGGGGGCGCTGGTGTCGGTCTCCGACTTCGGCGGCTCGCCCTTGGCGTCCTTGATCGGCGTCTGGGTTTCGAGCTGACGGGCTAGGCGCTCCATCGCGGGGGTGACCTGGGCCTGCGCTGTGGAGCACATGGCCAGCGCGACGAGCGCAGTGCCGGTGGCGATAGGCGTCAGCACACGGCGAAGGGGGCGGGTGCGAGCGGTGGGCGAGAGATGGTTGAACACAGAGTCTCCTGGCGTGATTGATTAAAAGGTGGCGTACCTTAGGAGGAAGGGACCGTCCGGACGGTCCCGAAAACGCATGCGCTGTCCCGCAAGCGCACGTTTTTGCCGGCGGGCCGCTGTTCCCCCTAAGACGTGGCCCAGCCATTGCTTCAGGGCGGGCCGCGCGCTACGCTGCGCGGCACCGCTGGCTCACCGAGTCCAGCCGGCGCTGCGCGCCGCGTCAGAAGAAAACCACCCCGCGCGCTTCGCTCCCGAGGTTCAGGAAGCCAGACCCGTGGACAACCCGCTCACCAACCGCTCCGCACTGCCCCTGGCGCACCACCGCGTGTTCCAGAGTTCCGACGTGGACGAAGCGCGCGAGTTCGTAGCGCGCATCTTCTGCCCGCACGAGCTGTCGCCGCTGGGCCGTGGAGGCCGGCTCGACGCCTGCCATCACAGCGCGCTCGTGCATCGGCACGCCAGCATCAACTACGTCCAGTACGGCGCCGCTGTGCGCATCGAACCCGGCTACCTGCGCGAGTTCTTTCTGCTGCAGATTCCCTTGCGTGGCGGCGCCAGCGTGCGCTGCGGCGGCCAGAGCGTGGAGTCGCACCCGCTGCTCGCATCGGTGCCTTCACCTACCGACCCGCTGAGCATGGTGTGGGCCGAGGACAGCCCGCAGCTGATCGTCAAGTTCGACCGGCGGGCACTTTGGCAGCGGTTGGAGTCACTTCTGCAGGCACCGCTGCGGCAGGCCCTGGTATTCGATCTGGCGGTCGATCTGAGTGGCGCCGCCGCCGGCGGCCTCGCGGCACTGGTGGGCTACCTGCGCAGTACGCTGGAGCACGGGCAGGGCTTCTCCGGCCATGAGACGCTGGCAGAGCAGGCCGAGAACCACCTGCTCTCCAGCCTGCTGCTGAGCCTGCCTCACAACTATTCGGCCGCGCTGGCGGGCGCCAGCGGCCGCGTCGCAAGCGGCAGCGGCGGCGTGCTGCCTCGCACTGTCAAGCGGGCGCAGGAGATTCTCAGGGCTCACGTCGAACTGCCGATCTCGCTGGACGAACTCTGCACGCTCACAGGCGCCAGCGCACGATCGCTGCAGCAGGGGTTCGCGCGTCACACCGGCTGTAGCCCGATGGCTTGGCTTCGCGAGCTCAGGTTGGACCATGCCAGGGCGCAACTGCAGCGAGCTGCAGGCCCCGGCGCAGGTGATGGCTGCCAAGTGCGCGTGGCGACTGTCGCGGCAAACTGCGGCTTTTTCCACCTGGGCCACTTCGCCGCCCACTACCGGCGCAGATTCGGCGAATCGCCCTCGCAGACTGCGGCCGGAGCCATCGCCAACCCGGGTCCAACCCGGCTGTTTCTGCAAGAGCCGGTTCGCATGCAATCACTGCCGAGTGCAGCGCTTCCCGAGGTCGCTGTGCCTGCACGGGCCTCCCACCGAGGCGATCGGCAAGCAGCTTGAGCAGCGCACGCAGTGGGCTTCCAGCTGCGCGGCCCGCCGCCCCGCTGGCGGCGGCGGGCGTGACAGAGAGCGAGCCACAATCAGTCCGTCTCGGCCGGCGCATCCGGTAGAGGATGGAGGACGGCGCCGCCAGTGCTCAGACATGCGCGGCAATGCGGCGCAATCCACGATCCTCCCGGCATCGGAGGTTGCATGAACATGAAAGACAACGACGCCTTCGCTGCGCCACCCACAGGTGACCGACCGCGAGTGGACTGCCGGACGCCCACGGCAGCACCCGGAAATCGATGCAGCAGACATGCTTGGGATCCGCCCCATCGAGGGTATCTCAGACCTATTCCGGCCTGGTGCGCCGTATCGAGCGCGTGAATGTGCCACTGGCACTCCGCCTAGGCGAAATGCGTTGGCTTCGCTAGCGGCGGCCTGCTGTCACAGGCTTGTCAAAGCAATGCAT
>DATHWJ010000414.1:0-3725 GCA_035460745.1 Ideonella sp.
GTCGCGCTGCTCGGCGTGGAAGGCGCGGATCTCGGCCGCGCTGCGTGTCACCAGCGTCGGCCCGATGAACTCGGGGAACTCCAGGATCGCGAGCTTCTCGGGGTGGTCGCGCAGCGCGCGCGGCGAGTTGAAGACGCGCGCACCCTCGGCCTCGGCGCGTTCCAGCAGGTGGGTGGCGTAGAAGTACTCGCTGTCGAAGGGCGGGTCCTTGCGCATCAGCACGGCGTCGAGGTCGGCCAGCGCCTGCACGCCTTCATCGACCACGGTGTACCAGTCGTGCACGCCGTAGCCCGAGCGGCCGGTCAGCACGATCTGCTGCATCCGGGCCTGCACCCGCCCGCCGCGCTGCCAGCTCAGCGCGTCGCCCTCGCAGGCGTAGAGGGTGTGGCCGCGCTTCGCCGCCTCGCGCATCATCGCGAAGGTCGAGTCCTTGTGGGTCTTGAAGGTGTGCAGCGGGTCGGCGACAAAAAGCAGTTTCATGGTGACTCGTCGGTGGAGGCCGGCAGCGGAACGCCCGCTGCGCGGCTTGAGGCGAGAGTGTGCCTGCTTGGCGGCACGGGCCTTCGGGAGGGGGTTTCCGCCTGCCGGCCTGTGGTTTGCGGAGAGATTCGAGATTATGTAAGATGCTATCTCGATTCTCACAGAGGCTGACCCATGGAAAGAGCCGCAGCCCAGCTGGCGAAGACTGCCGGGGCCGACGCACGGCCGCGGCCTGCGGTGGCCGAGCTGCCGGCTCGTACCGGCAACACGGTGCAAGATACCGTGGTGGCGCTCGACAGCCTGCGCCGTGCCAGCAGCCTGATCATCGAGCACGTGGCCTCGTCGCCCTCGGGCGCGCTGCTCGGCGAGCGGGCGCAGCTGGAGCTGAGCGTGCGCTCGGCCATCAGCCAGCTCGAACAATCGTCGTTGCAGGCCATCGTCGATGCGACCCCCGTGCGGCAGGTCTCGGCGACACGCTCGCAGCTGGAGCGGCGCGCCATCGAAGCGGTGCTGCAAGGCACGGAATGGCTCTCGGCGCTGGAAGCCGGGCGGCGCCACAACCCCGACGCCGTCAACCCCCATGCGGCCGTGAGCCGCTGGCAGCAGGCGGGCAAGGTGTTCGCCATCGAGCGTGCAGGTCAGCGTCTCTATCCGGCGTATGTGTTCGATGAGCTCGGCCAGCCCCAGCCGGCGGTGGAGCAGATCTTGCGGGTCTTGAGCGGGTATTCGCCGTTCCGCGTCGCGTCGTGGTTCGAGTCCACCAGCTCGGCGCTGGGCGGGCGGCGGCCGCGCGAGCTGCTGGCGAGCGACCCGGCGGCCGTGATCGCGGCGGCCCGGGACCATGTCCTCGGGCCGGTGCATGGCTAGTCCGTATCCACCACCCAGCCACTCTTTCCGACTGATCACCGTCCCCGCCGGCCCCTGGTTTCGGGTGCACGCGTGGAACGCCGCCACCGGCCGGTATGCGCCGGCCGCGTTCAACGACTCCGGCTTGGGCAACGCGCGCTTCAGCCCGCTGGTGAACCCGGCGACGGGCGCCACCATCGCGACCCTCTACGCCGCGGCCGACCCGCGCGGCGCGGTGGCCGAGATCGTATTGCACGATGTGCCGACCCCTTCGACCGGCTACCTGCACGACCTGCAGCGCGACCTGGCCGGCGAGCTGCACCTCAGCCGGCTCACGCTGCCGACGCTCCAGCTCGCGAACCTGACCAGCCCCGGGCTGAAGGCGGCAGGCCTGCTCCCGCACGACCTGTTTGCCAGCGACCAGCCCGACTACCCGCGCACCCGAGCGTGGGCGCTGTGGATCTGGCAGCAGCTGCCCGAAGCGCAGGGCCTGACGTGGATGTCGCGGCGGGACAACCGCTGCCAGGTGCTGATGCTGTTCGGCGACCGCGTGCCGGCCGCGGCGCTCGGCGATGGCGGCGAATCGCGGCCCATCGCCGCCTGCGAAGACCTGATCGTCGAGTTGCTGGCCGAAATGGGCGCCGGCATCATTCCCGGGCTGTGACGCGGCCCCGCGCGCGCTGCCGCCTCACTGGAACGCCACTTCGGCAAATCCGCGCAGCTTGCGGCTGTGCAGCTGGCCGACGCCGTTTTCGCGCAGCAGCTCCAGCGCGCGGATGCCGATGCGCAGGTGCTGGTCGACCCGCTCGCGGTAGAAGTGGTTGGCCATGCCGGGCAGCTTGATCTCGCCGTGCAGCGGCTTGTCGCTGACGCACAGCAAGGTGCCGTAGGGCACGCGGAAGCGGAAGCCGTTGGCCGCGATGGTGGCGCTCTCCATGTCCAGCGCGATCGCGCGGCTCTGGCTGAAGCGCCGCTCGGGGCCCGGGTGCGGCAGCAGCTCCCAGTTGCGGTTGTCGGTGGAGGCCACGGTGCCGGTGCGCATGATCTTCTTCAGCTCGTAGCCCGAGAGCTGCGTCACCTCGGCGACCGCGCGCTCCAGCGCCAGCTGCACCTCGGCCAGCGGCGGGATGGGCACCCAGAGCGGCAGCTCTTCGTCCAGCACGTGGTCCTCGCGCACGTAGCCGTGGGCCAGCACGTAGTCGCCGAGCTGCTGGGTGTTGCGCAGGCCGGCGCAGTGGCCCAGCATGATCCAGGCGTGCGGGCGCAGTACGGCGATGTGGTCGGTGATGTTCTTGGCGTTGGCCGGGCCGACGCCGATGTTGACCATCGTGATGCCGGCGTTGCCCTCGCGCACCAGGTGGTAGGCCGGCATCTGCGGCAGGCGCGGCGGGGCGACGCCGCTGGCCTGCGCCTCGGTGCCCTCGCGCGGCGTCAGCACGTTGCCGGGCTCGACGAAGGCGCTGTAGTCGCTGCGCGCACTCTGCATCAGCGTGTGGCCCAGGCGGATGAACTCGTCGATGTAGAACTGGTAGTTGGTGAAGAGCACGAAGTTCTGGAAGTGCTCGGGCGAGGTGCCGGTGTAGTGGCGCAGCCGGTGCAGCGAGTAGTCCACCCGCGGCGCGGTGAACAAGGCCAGCGGGGCCGGCTCGCGGGGGGCGGCTTCATAGGTGCCGTTGGCGATGCCGTCGTCCATCGCGGCCAGGTCGGGCAGGTCGAAGAGATCGCGCAGCCGCAGCCGCTGCTCGGGCCCCAGCGTGCCCTCCATGTGGTCGGCCTCGGCGAACGAGAAGTGCACCGGGATGGGCTGGTGGCCCAGGCCGATGTCCAGCGTGATGCCGTGGTTGCGCAGCAGCAGCTTGAACTGCTCGCGGTAGTAGTCGGCGAAGAGCTCGGGCCGGGTCAGCGTGGTCTCGTAGACGCCCGGGCCGGCGACGAAGCCGAAGCTCAGGCGGGTGTCGGCGCGGGCCACCGTGTCGGTCTGCACCCGCACCGAGGGGTACCAGGCCCGCACCCGCGCGTCGGGCACCTGGCCCGCCACGTAGGCCTGCAGGTGCAGCCGCAGGTGGGCGATCTGGGCCTGGTAGATCTCGAAGACGCGGGCCAGCGCGGCGTCGGGGTCGTCGAAAGACTCGCGGGGGGTGAAGGTGGCTTCGATCATGGGGTGATTCTGACCGCGCCGGCGGCCCGGCGGGTTTCAGGCCAGCGTCATCGTGCCGCCTGCGGCCGGTGACGCCTCGGCGCAGGCGGGGCAGGCTTGGCAGGTGGCGCTCTACACTGCGCCCCTGATATGACCGGACTCCGAGACGAGCGCGCGCCCCGCCGCGCAGCGCCCCCCAAGCCGCAGGCACGCCTGCTGCAGGTCCTGCTGGCCGCGACGCTGGTGGCGGCCGGCACCGGCG
>DATHWJ010000415.1:0-1678 GCA_035460745.1 Ideonella sp.
TTGCGCGAACGCACGCCGGCGCTACGTCAAACCTTGCACGACCTGGCCGCCAACGCGACGGGCGGGCACGCAACGCCGCGCACCGGCCTGCAGCGCCTGCTTCCGACTGCTATGCGCTGGCTCGCACCGAAAGAGCGGCATGCGCTGCTGGTGCAACTGGCACCGCCCGGCGAGTTGACCTTCATCGTCGCGCTGGTCGGCAGCGCGCTGATGCAGCGACTGGCCTCAGCCATCGGCAGCCATGACCCCGAGGCCGACGCCTGGGGTGCCGCACTCGCAGTGCTGCTGCGGCCCGCGCAAGGCGCCTTCGATCGCACACGCTTCGCACTCGACCTGGCCGCCAGCCTGCTGCCGCCCCACGATGCGCAACCCGCCACCTCCGCCGCGGCCTTGTTGGCGCTGGGGCCCCTGCTGCACTCGGCAGACCTGCGGCAGCTGACGCCTTCGTCGCTGTGGCTGGTGCTGCTGCCCCTGGCGGCCGCGCCCGGTCGCAACGGTGATGCGCACGCTGATGAGGCGACGACGGACTTCGCCGCACAGTCGACGGCTGAGGCGAAGACGACTTCCCTGCCGCCTGCGGCACCGGGTGCGCCACTGATCGCGTTCGAAGCGCCGGCTGTTGATATCCCAGCGCCTGACGCCGAGGCTGCAGTCCCGACGAGGCCTGAGGCGGCGGCGATGGCCGCGCCAGCGTTGCCGCTCGACAGGCCCGAGCCCCGCGCGCTGCAATCGGCCGCCGTGTGGCGCCAGCAGCTGGATGTTCAGCTGCGTGCCGCGCGTATCGACGCGGACCACCTCGCCTGGCCGATGCTGCTGCGCCAGGAGCCGCAGTGGTTGCGCCATCGGTTGCGGCGCTTCGGCCAATCCGCCGCCTGGCGAGATGCATTCGCTGCCTCGATTCGGACACAGGCACTGCATGAGCTGGTCGCCCTTTGGGCGCCATCGGCCGAGGCCGCGCTGCTGGTCGCGGTATGTGGCTCGTCCTCACCAGGGTCCGCCCATTTGCCCGCAATAGCAGCAGCCTCGACGCGGCCATCGGCATCGGCATCGGCATCGGCATCGGCATCGGCATCGATCCTGCGCGCAGCCTTGCTGCGCCACCTGCTGGCCGGGCCCAACGCGCCGTTCGGGCTGCAACCGTGCGTCGATGAGCTGGTGCGATCGCTGGTGAACGCTACCGGCGCGACGGCGGCGGCAGCCCGTCAGACGCTGCGTCAGCAGGTCGCGGGGCATGAGCACGCCGCGCTTTTGAAGGCGACGTCGATCGATCCGCCGATGAAGAACAACGCCGACGTTGCGTCGGTGACCAGCACCCAGGCATGGACCCCGGTGCCGAAAGGAGAGCAGCGGGTTCTCGGCTTGTCGGTCCCCGACGTCGCCAGCGCCACCGCGCCGGCACTCGCCACATGGCTTGCCCAGTTGCCGGCGGCCTTGCCGGCAGCCTGGCGCGGGGCGATCGATGTGCGGCTGCGACATGCCGAGACCGCGCTGCAGGTGCTTCAATGCCTCGTCCCCGGCGCGCGCCAACGGGTGGTGCAGACCCTGCGAAGCGACGATGCGCCGGCCGCTCTGGAAACGCTGGAACTTCTGCGCCGATCCGCCCCCTCGCTCAGTGCACCCCGCGCCCCTACGGCACCGATCGAACGCGCGTGGCAATTGTTATGGCAAGACCTGTTCG
>DATHWJ010000416.1:0-1516 GCA_035460745.1 Ideonella sp.
GGCCGGCATCCGCTTGTCGCGCTCGTGCCGCAATGGCACTTGCCGGCGCTGCCTGTGCCGGCTGGCCGAGGGCGCTGTGAGCTACCGGATCGAGTGGCCGGGCTTGAGTGCCGAGGAGAAGGCCGAGGGGTGGATATTGCCGTGCGTGGCGCTGGCGGTGGGCGACGTCACGATCGAGGCGCCGGGGGCGGTGCGCGAGGTGGTTTGAGCGGCGCAAACTGTTCAGCGCTGCTGCGAGCGGCTGCCGCGCAGGCGGTTGACCGCCACGCTGTCGACCGGCGCGGCGTCGTGGCCCCAGGCGCTGCGCAGGTAGGTCAGCAGCGCGGCGAGGTCGTCGTCGCCCAGCAGCGGGCCGAACGGCGGCATACCGAAGGGGCGCGGGTGGGCGGCGGTGGTGGGGCCGAAGCCCCCCTCCAGCACCATGCGCGTCAGGTTGGCCGGCGAGGCCATCTTGACCATGCGGTTGCCGGCCAGCGGCGGGTAGATGCCGGCCGCGCCCTGGCCCTGATCGCCGTGGCATTCGGCGCAGTGCTGCTCGTAGAGCTTGCGGCCGGCTGACAGCAGCTCGGCCGGCAAGGCGCCGCGCGGCGCCTCGGGTGCGCGCGGCGTGGTGTCCAGCGGCAGCTGGCGCAGCCAGGTGGCGATGGCGCCCAGGTCGTCGGGGTTGAGGTACTGGGTGCCGTGCTGCACCACCTCGGCCATCGGGCCGTTGACGCGGCCGCGCGGGCTCTGGCCCTGGCGCAGCAGGGCCAGCACCTCGGCGTCGTTCCAGGCCTGCACGCCGGCTTCGTCGGCGCGGTGCAGCGACGGCGCGTACCACGGCGTGCCGGGCATCATCTGCCCGCTGAACGCAGCGCCGATGCGCGGGCCGCCGAGCGGATTGCGGCCGTCGTGGCAGGCGCCGCAGTGGCCCAGGCCCTGCACCAGGTAGGCGCCGCGGTTCCATTCGGCCGATTGGGCCGGGCGCGGCTGGAACTCGCCGGCCCGGAAGTACACGCCGCGCCAGATCGCCAAGGCCCATTGGCTGCCATAGGGCCAGCCCAACGCGGGCGCCCGGCGCTCCTGGCGCGCCGCCGGCAGGCTGCCGAAGTAGGCCCACAGGGCCTGCGCATCCTCGCGCTTGACCAGCGTGTAGTTCGGGTAGGGGAAGGCGGGGTAGAGCAGCCGGCCGTCCTTGGCGCGGCCGTGGTGCAGCGCGCGCCAGAAGTCGGCCTCGCTCCAGCGGCCCAGGCCGGTGTCGGCATCGGGCGTCAGGTTGGTCGAGTAGACGGTGCCGAAGGGCGTCGCAACGCCGACCCCGCCCCCGCCCGGGGCGCCGCCGGGTGCGCTGTGGCAGCCCATGCAGTTGCCGGCGCGCGCCAGGTAGGCGCCCTGGGCGATCAGCTCGGGCGAGGGGGCGGCGTCCGCGCCCGCGATCACGAGGGACTTGGCGGAGGGCGTGTGCCAGCCGCGCCAGCCCAGCTCCAGCACCGCCAGCACGATCATCGCCAGCGAGAGCAGCACGATCAGCAGCAGC
>DATHWJ010000417.1:0-14359 GCA_035460745.1 Ideonella sp.
CGTGGCCGCGTCGGCCGAGGCCGCCTCGGCCGCCTCGGGCTGCAGTGAAAACGCCGGTGGCAGGCTGTGCAAACCCAGCTCGAACAGCTCGGCGTAGCCGTTCAGGTACTGGCGCGCGATCAGGTCGCGCCCGGCCGCCAGCGCCATCGCCTCGCGCAGCGTGACGCTGGGCGCCTCGCGCACGTCCTGCGCGTCGGCGCGCCCCAGCCCGCCGGGGTTGGCCAGCGCGATGCCGCGGAAAGCCGCCGCCGCGTCGGCCCGGTCCAGCCCGGCCAGCACGGTTTCGATCGCGCCGCGCAGCGACGCCGCCGTGTGCGGCCCGGGCTCGTGCTCGACGGCCACCGCGACCGGCGCGCACAGCAGCAGGATGCCCAGGTTGGTGTTGCAGCCGGCGGCCGCCCAGCTGGCCGCCATCGCGGCCTCGATGCGCTCGCCCACCGGCACGCCGCGGCGGAACAAGGCCTGCGCCGCGGCCTGCGCGCTGGCGAGGAACTGCGCCGCCTGCATGCCGTGGCCGGGCGACGCCAGGCTGACGTTGCCCGGCTTGGGCACCGCCACGTCGAGCGCGCAGGCGCGCAGGAAGCAGGCGCGGGCGTCGGGCTGCATCAGCGGCACCCGCCGTTCGGGGGCCGGGCGACGCTCACGCGCGCCGGCCAACGGCCTCGTCGGCCTGCCGCCGCGCGCCAGCCAGCTTGCGGTCCAGCAAGTCGTCGACGATGGCGCGCGCGATGTTGAAGCCGGTCACGCGCTGCAGGCCTTGCCAGGCCGCCACGCCGTTGACCTCGATGACCTGGATGCCCTGCTCGCCGGGCATCAGGTCGACCCCGGCGTAGTCCATCTCCAGCGCCTGCGCGGCGCGCTCGGCCCACTGCGCCAGCACCGGGCTCAGCTCGGCCGGCTCGCAGCGCGCGCCCTGGGCGACGTTGTGTATCCAGCCGGCGCTGACGCGCCGCATCGCGGTGACGGCCCGGCCGCCTATCACCATCACGCGCCAATCGAAGCCCGGCCCGTCCCGGCCCGCGGCCAGCGGCGGGATGAAGCGCTGCAGGTAGGCCAGCTCGCCGTAGGCGGCACCGAGCTCCGGCAGCGGCTGGTGTGCGCCATCGACCCAGCCGACGCGCCGCAAGCCCTTGCCCTGCGAGCCGAACAGCGGCTTGAGCACCAGCGCGCGGCCGGCGGCGCTCTCGCGCATCACGACGCGCTGCGCCAGCGCGCTGGACTCGGTCGCCCAGGTGGGCGGCGAGGGCACCTGGGCGGCGTGCAGCAGCAGGCTGGTCATGGACTTGTCGACGCTGCGCTCGATCGCGCGGGCGTCGTTGTAGACCGGCACGCCGAGCTCGCGCAGCGCGTGCAGCACGCCCAGCCGCTTGGTCACCTGCTCGAAGCTGCCGCCGGCGATGCCGCGCACCAGCGCCGCCTCGGGCAGGTCGCGGCCGAAGCCGGGGATCGCCAGGCCATGCCAGGCGGCGCTGGTGTCGATGTGGCAATCGGCCAGGTCGACGCAGCGCCCGACCGCGCCGCGGGCCCGCAAGGCAGCCTGCAGTTGCCGGGTGTGCCAGCCCGTCTCGTCCGCAAAGATGGCAATGCGCATCGTCGTCAGGCTTCCTGCAGCCACAGCTCGCGCAGCAAGGGCATGTTGAGCTCGCCCGCATGCCAGGTGTTGCCGCTGTCGATGTTGCTGACCCAGACCTCGGCCGGCGCGAAGAGCGCGCCGTCGATCTTGTAGAAGTCGTACTCGGCGGCCTTGAAGATGTCGGCGAAGGAGCGGCCGTAGTCGCGCGAATTGCGCGAGGGCAGCTCGCGGGCGAGCTTGCGGGCGGCTTCGTCGTCGCCGCGCACGCTCAGGTGCACCCGCCCACCATAGAGGATGGCGTCGTTGGTGCGGCCCATGGCCTGCACGCCGTCGGGGCTGGGCGACGGCAGCGGCGCGCTGGCCACGCCGTCGACCACATGGGCCAGCTCGAAGCCCAGCTCGTGGGCCTTGTGCAGCGCCACCTCCAGCACCCGCGCCACCACCTGGGTGGTGCCGGCCAGGCTGGTGGTGGGGGTCAGCACCAGTGTCAGCGCAGGCGCGCCCAGGCCGCAGTCGCGCAGCAGCTTGTCGATGATGACCTGCGGCGGCTGGCGGTCGACCTCCAGCACCAGCACGCCGCTGGTGGCCGTGTCGCGGTAGGCCAGCTCGTCGTAGAGCTTCTCCTTGGCCGCCAGCGCGCGCGCCGGGCCGGAGCCCAGCGAGAAGAACTTCTTGCCGCCCGTCTCCTCCTTGCTCGCGGCCAGGCTCCAGCCGGCGTACTGGCTGCCCAGGCAGGCCAGCACCGGCTGCGAGCTGCGCACCTCCAGCCAGCTCGGCCAGCCCTCGGCGGCACCGCTGCGCAGGCTGACGCGGCCCAGGCCGCCCATGCAGATCTCGCCGACCAGCAGGCCGGCGGCGATGCTGCCGCGCACGGCGATGCCGGCATCGACGATGCACGTGCCGCCGGCGTCGCGGCGCACCGCGATCTCGAGCTGGCCGGCCTGGTCCAGCAGGCGCTGCACCAGCGGCGCGGCGAGCGTGTTGACACTGATCGGCGTGGTGGTGGCCGCTTGTTCGGGGGGGGTCATGTTCATGTCTCCAAGGATCTCAGCAGGGCCGTGCGGCTGCGCGACAGCAGGGCGCGCACCTGCGCGGCATCGCTGCCGCTGGCGCTCACGCTGCAGACCGGGTCGCCCGGCCCGAAGCGGCCGCCGGCGCACGGCAGGTCGTGCACCCCGGGCCAGGCGGCCAGGTGCATCACGGCGTCCTGGCCCAGCACCAGCGGGCCTTGCGCAAAGACGACCTCGCTGCCCTGCACCCGTGGGGGCACGGCGGCAGACGGCGCGGCGGGCAGCTCGCCCTGCTGGCAGGCGCGCAGGTGGGCCGCCATCGGCGCGAGCTCGCCATACAAGGCCATGCTGGCGGGCGGGCGCGGGTTGACCTCGAGCACGGCGATGCCATCGCCATCGAGCAGGAAGTCCAGGCTGCAGACGCCGCGCAGCGCGAATTCGGCCGTCAGCGCGCTCACCGCCCGCTGCACCTGCCCGGCCGCCGCGGGTGGCAGCGGCACCGGGCCGATCACGCCGCAAAAGACGAAGGGGCGTTGGCCGAAGGCGTTGACGATCTGCTCGTTGAAGCCCAGCACCACGGCGTCGCTGCCGTTGGCCACGAAGGTGGCGGACATGGCTTGCCCGCGCTGCTCGCGCTGGTAGTAGCAGTGCTGCGGCGGCGCCTCCTGCGTGCCCTGCGGCGGCGCGCGGTGCACCTGCCAGCCGCCGCAGCCGTTGGCGTCCTTGATCAGCCAGCCGGCGGGGTCGGCGGGCACGCGCATCTGCACCCGGGGGTGGGCGATGTCCAGCGCCGCGAGAAAAGTGAAGAAACGCACCGGGTCGCGCACCGCCGCGATCGCCGCGGGCTGCGTGCCTATCAGCGGCAGCACCGCCGCGCCCTGGGCCACCAGCTCCGGCAGGCCCTCGAACCCCCCGCCCGCCACCCAGCCGCTGACGCCGCCGCGGTGGGCCAGCACCCGCAGCGCGGCCAGCGTCAGCGCCGGGTCGATGCGCAGCTCGCTGCCGCTGCCGATGGAGAACCAGCGCGACGCCGCCTCGCAGGTATCGACATCGCCGAAGAGGTCGAGCGCGATCACCTCGAAGCCGTCGCGCACCGCGGCCTCGGCCATCATGCGCGCGGACATCGCCGCGACCGCCAGCACCGTCATGTCATGGGCCGGTCAATCTGATTTTTCGGAGGCCTTCTCCACCAGGAAGGCCCGCGCCGTCGCGAACGCCTCGGTGAAGCTCAGCGTGACGGCCTTCTCGGCCTCGCACATCTGCACCAGCAGCCGGTGCTGCGTCTGGTACTTGACGTTGCCCACCGCGAGCGCGCCGATGCCGACCGCCTGGGTGCCGGCCAGCGGCTTGGCGTCGTCCATCACGCCGACGCCGGCGATGCCCTCGGGCGGCACGGCGTTGACGTCGGCGGCCACCTTCATGGCCTTGGCAAAGCCCAGGTCCTCGGGCGACAGCACCTGCACGCCGGCCGCGGCGCAGGCCAGCACCACGTCGGCCTCGGCGATCGAGGTGCGCACCGCCGCGCGGTCGCCGCCGGAGACGCCGTGCAGCGTCACCTTGAAGCGCGCCCCGGTGAGCTGCGCGGCCTCTTCGGCCGCGTCGATGCCGTTGCGGCTGGACAGCGAGACCTGCGCGCCTGCCTGCGCCGCGATCACGCCGGCCACCCGGCCGACCGGGCCGGTGCCGCCGAGTATCACGACCCGCTGGCCTTGCAGGCCATGGCCGTGCTGCTTCTGCAGCGCTGCCTCGACGCAGGCCACCATCGCGGCGGCCGTGGTGTAGGAGCCGCTGGGGTCGGCCATCAGCGAGACGATGAAGGGCTTGACCATCGAGGCCTGGGCGCGCTCCAGCATGTCGGTGGCCAGCATCGCGTCGCGGCCGCCGATGAAGATGCCGGTGCGCGCGACGCCCTTGGGGCCGCGCGAGAAGATGGTGTCCTGGGTCAGGCCGGTGATCGCGTCCAGACCCACGTCGCAATACGGCACGATGATCTGGTAGCCCGCGTCGGCGGCCATGTTGATGTCGAACGGGCTCATCTGCTTGCCCGGGGTGAACATGTGGAGGATGAAGGGGCGTTCCATGGCGCTGTGCGGTGAGCTTGAGCCTTGCGGCGAGGGGAGGAAAAAAGAGAGGGAGTGTGTCAGCGCGCCGCGCGGGCGGCACTGCGCGGGTCGAGCACGGTGGCGCCGGTATTGCGCCCGCGCACGATGCGCACGGCCAGGCTGGGGCCGATCAGGCCGGCGGTGCGGGCCGCCTCCACCACCGCCTCGGCCTGGGCCTGCGAGGGCAGGATGGCGAAGCCGGTCGGGCCCCAGGAGCTCTGGCCGATGGCGGCGCCGTGGTGGGTGGGCGCTTCGGTGCCGCCGCGGCTGCCTTCGGCGATCCACTGCACCAGCTGGCCGACCGCCGTGCTGGTGTAGGCCGAGCCGCCCTGCGCGGGCGCGAAGTGCTCGCCCAGGACCTGCTGGATGTGGCTGATGCCGGCCGCGAAGGGTGCGAACTCGGCCCGGCTCGCACCGGGCAGCACCCGCATCATCACCTGGTGGCAGATGTCGGCCGCGGCCGCCTGCGGCAGCGGCGCGAGGCGGGCGATGGCCTGTTTCTCCTGGCTGCCCGAGAGGCCGCGGCGGTGGGTGTCCTGCACGACGACGATGCGCCAGGCCTCGGGCAGCGCGATGCGCGAGAGCAGCGGCGCGGGCGTGCCGTCCGCCCCCGGGCCGCCATCGACCAGCAGGCCGCCCTGGTCGAAGCCGGCGATGCCTATGCCCGAGCGGCCGCCGCGGCCCAGCCAGCGCGCCAGGGTGGCGCTGTCCAGCGCCAGGCCGTGCCACTGCGCAAAGGCGCGGCCTATGGCCAGCGCGAGCTGGGTGCCCGAGCCGAAGCCGGCATGCGGCGGCAGCACCTGCAACAGCCTCAGATGCAGCGGCTCGTGGCGGCCGCTGCGCTGGCGCAGCTGCTGCAGGTAGCCGGCGGCGCGCTCCACCTCGGCATGGGCGCTGGGGGTGTCGGCCGTCACGCTGTCCAGCGCGGCGGCGCCCAGCTCCAGCACGGTCTCGAAGCCGTCTATGACCAGGCCCAGGCTGCCGAAGGAGCGGCCCAGCGTGCCGGCCGGGTCGAGGAAGCCCAGGTGCAGCCGGCCGGGGGCCTGCAGGCGGATGGCAGCGGCGTCGGCGCGGGGCGGCGTCGACGGCGAAATTTCAGGGGAACAGGTTGCTGACACGGTGGGGGCCATCCGGTGGGAGTCGGCTTTCAAAGCAAGCGCCGTTCCCCGCGCCGGCCCGGGCAGCCGCCCGCCCGGGGCCTGCTCGCAAACCCGTAGACGCCAGGCAGCGGCCGATGTCCCGGCTTCAGGACACTGTGTCCCCCGGCCTCACCCGGCGGCGTCAGCCGCAGATCAGTCGCGCCTCAGTCGTATTTGACGTACTTGAAGCGCGGGTCGTCGGGCGTGCCCTCCAGCGCGGCGCCTTCGACCGCGCCGGGGCGCCACATCACCACCTCCTCGATCTTGGCGGCGAGCGCGAAGTCCTTGTCGGTGATGCCCTTGGCGGCGTGGTTCATCAGCTTGACCGTGACGAAGGCGTAGGAGACGGTCAGGTCGGGGTGGTGCCAGGCGGCTTCGGCCAGGTGGCCCACAGTGTTGACGACCATCAGCGTGCCCTTCCAGCCGCTGGTCTTGTACTTGCGGCGTATCCAGCCGTCCTCGAGCTTCCAGGCCGGCAGCTCGGCCAGCAGCCGGGCCTCGACCTCTTCGACGGAGTAGGTTTCGTCAGCGGTTTTTTTGCGCCATTGCGTCATGCGGGCTCCGTGCGCCGGCAGGCGCCGGCGATGGTGGGTTGCGGGGTATGGAGACGGCCGGCTCAGGTGCCCGGCGCAGATGGGCCGCCGTTGGCCTTGTAGCGCTCGACCGCCTTCTTCAGGTCGCGGTACTCCTCGCAAGAAAAGGTGCAGGCCTTGTCCAGCACCGCCAGCCGCGCTTCGGCGGTCGGCAGGTCGCCCTTCATCAGGTAGAGCTCGCCGGAGTATTCGAGCGCGCCGCGGTGCTGCGGATTCAGCCGCAAGGCCTCGTTGTAATGCGCTTCGGCCGCGGCGAGGTCGGGCGGCGAGAGCTTGCGGTGGGCATAGCCCATCAGGTTTTGCCAATCGGCACTGCCGGTGGCATTGACGCGCTTGAGCTCCTCGATCGCGGCGGGCCAGTGCCTGGCGGCGATCTGCGCGCGGGCCGGCTTCAGCGGGTCGGCTGCCGCAGCCGGTGGCGGCGAGGCGGGCGACATGTCGGCCGCCTGGGCCGGCATCGCGGCCAGCAAGCACAGCGCGGCCAGGGTCAGCAGCCAGGTGCAGCGCAAGGCGGTCATGGCGGCGTGCTCCTTTCAGCAACAAGCGTCCATCATGCGTCAGACGCCGCGCGGGGGCAATCGTGCCGAGCCGCCCCGGGGCTCACACCGCCTCCACCCCGCCGCTCTTCAACGACCGCCCCAGCGCCAGCGCGATCCGCGTCGCCTCGGTCGCGTCCGACACCGCCAGCGGCAGCGGCGCCACGCCGCGGCAGGCATCGACGAAGACCTGCATCTCGCGCGCGAAGGCCTCGCCGAAGCGCTCCCAGAAGTCGGCCACCGCCTGGTGGCGCACGCCCTGGGCGTCGCTGCTCACCACCCGGTCGCGCGCCGCGCCGGCGCCGACCAGCAGCTTGCCTTCGGTGCCTATGATCTCGGTGCTGGTCTCGTGGCCGTGGGCGAAGGTGCGCGAGGCGTAGAGCACGGCCTTGGCGCCGCCCTCGAAGTCGATCACCGCCAGGCCGTTGTCGACGTCGCCGCAGGCGGCCAGGCCGGGGTGCAGCGCGATGGTGCCGGTGGCGTAGGCGCGCAGCGCGCGCGGGTTGCCTAGCATCCAGCGGGCGAGGTCGATGTCGTGCACGCTGCAGTCGGCGAAGATGCCGCCCGAGTTGGGGGCGAACTTGACGAAGAAGCCGGCCGGGTCGTTCTGGTCGCAGGTCTGCGAGCGCACGATGAAGGGCCGGCCGATCTCGCCGCGCACCAGGGCCTGGTGGGCGTGCTGGTAGCTGGGGTCGAAGCGGCGCACGAAGCCCACCATCGTGACCTGGGCCGGGTGCTCGGCGGCAACGGCCTCGACGCGCTCGCATTCGGCCAGCGCCAGCGAGAGCGGCTTTTCGACGAACACATGCTTGCCGGCCTGCAGCGCAGCCAGCGTCTGCTCGGCGTGCAAGGTGGAGGGGGTGGCCAGCACCACCGCATCGACGGCCGGGTCGGCCAGCAGCGCGGGGTAGTCGCCATGCCAGCGGCCGAAGCCCGGCCCTTGGCCCACGCCCAGCTCGGCGCGGGCCCATTCGGCGTCGCCGGGGCCCTCGGAGCTGGCGGCGACGACCTGGCAGCCGCGGGTGCGGAAGGCCAGCTGCTCGGCATGCCGGCGGCCGATGCGGCCCAGGCCGACCACGCCCACGCGGAGTGGGCGCACCAGGTGCGGCACGGCGCTCACAACGCCACCGCCTGCCCGCTGCGCCACGACTCGCTGGCCGCGTCCGCCAGCTTCTGCGCCGCCACGCCGTCGGCGATGGTGGTGCGGAACGGCGCGCCGCTTTGCAGGCACTCGAAGAAGTGCGCCAGCTCCAGCCGGTAGGCCTCGCGGTAGCGCTGCAGGAAGAAGTGCTCCGGCTTGTCGGCCCGCACGCCGTGGGCGTCCCACTGCAGCACCTCGCTGGGCCGGTGGTTGCCGCACTGCAGCAGCCCCAACGAGCCCAGCACCTCGAAGCGCTGGTCGTAGCCGTAGGCGGCGCGGCGGCTGGTGTTGATCTGGCACAGGCGGCCGCGGCGGGTGCGGATGTTGACGATGCTGCAGTCGATGTCGCCCACGGACGCTATCTCGCGGTCGGTCAGCACCGAGCCGGTGGCATGCAGCGTGGCGGCCTCGTCGCCGTCGGCGCAGAGCAGCCAGCGGAAGACGTCGAAGTCGTGGATCAGCATGTCGCGGAAGATGCCGCCCGAGCCCTTCAGGTAGGCGGCCGGCGGCGCGCCGGGGTCGCGGCTGGTGATGGTGAGCATCTCGGGCGCGCCGATCTCGCCGCGCGCCAGGCGCTCCTTGGCTTCGTTGAAGGTGGGGTCGAAGCGGCGCTGGAAGCCGATCATGCAGGCCACGCCGGCTTCCTTCACCGCCGCCGCGCAGGCCTCGGCGCGCGGCACCGAGAGGTCGATCGGCTTCTCGCAGAAGATGTGCTTGCCGGCCGCCGCGGCGCGGCTGATCAGGTCGCTGTGGGTGTCGGTGGGCGAGCCGATCGCGACCACGTCGATCGCCGGGTCGGCGAACACGGCCTCGATGCTGGAGACCTCGGCGCCCAGCGCCTGCGCGAGTTGCGCGGCGCTGTCGGGCACTGGATCGCAGACGTATCTCAGGCGCACGCCGGGCAGCGCGGCGAGGTTGGTGGCGTGGATGCGGCCGATGCGGCCGGCGCCGAAGATGGCGACGTCTTTCATGGAGGTCCTCTGCAAACGGGCGTGGGGGTGAAACAGGCTCTCAGCGCGGGCGGCGGGTCTTGGGCGCGGTGGCCTGCGCCGCGTGGGCGGCGCTGGGCTGGTAGTCGAGCTCCAGCCGGTAGGCCAGCGCGATGAACAGGCTTTGCGCCAGCGCCATCGTGTTGCTCAGCGCGCGAAAGCCGAAGCTGCTGCTCTCCTGCACCAGCAGCACCGCATCGGCCTCGTGGGCGAGCGGGCTCATGCGGCTGTCGGTGATGGCGATCAGGCGAGCGCCGGCCGAGCGCGCGAGCTGCGCGGCCAACACGGTCTCGGCGGCATAGGGCGCGAAGCTCACGGCGATCATCACGTCGCCGGCGCGCAGGCCGCGCAGCTGGCCCTCGTGCATCGCGCCCAGCGCGGCCAGCAGCTGCACCGGGCGGTCGGTGTGCTGCAGCGCGTAGGCCAGGTAGCCGGCGACCGGGAAGGCGCGCCGCGCGCCGGCGATCCAGAAGCTCGGCGCCTGCGCCAGCAGCTCGACGGCCTCGCCCAGCGTGGAGCTGTGCAGGTCGCGCTGCAGCTCCTGCATGCCGGCGATGGCGCCGCCGATGAACTCGTAGGCGATGTCGGCGCTGGACAGGCGCTCGCTGCCGTGCGCGATCACGTCGCGGATGCGGGCCTGGTAGGTGCCGCTGGGCGCGAGGCGCTGCGCGACGCCGTCGCGGAAGAGCTTTTGCATCTCGGAGTAGCCCGAGAAGCCGAAGTGCTTGGCGAAGCGGATCACCGCCGAGGGCTGCACCTCGCAGCGGGTGGCGACGTCCTGGATGCGCTCCAGCGCGATGTGGTCGCGGTGCTGCTCGATGTAGCGCGCGATCACCTTGAGCTGGCGGCTGAGCTGGCCGGACTCGGCACCGATGCGGGCCAGGAAGACCTCCACCGCGCTGGCGTGGGCGGCGGGTGGTGGACAGACGGTTTCAGGCGGGGTCACGGCGGCGCGGCAGAACACGAAAGCCCGAGGGGCGACGGTTCGCACTATAGCCACTCGACGCGAAAAACAGAAAAATTATTCTCATCGTTTGTCCTGACGGCATTTTTTTTCGCTTCGCCGCAGAATCCACTCCAGCCTCGCGAACCGCGAGTGCCGTTCTCTCGACACCCCCTCAATGAACTCCGTTGCAACTGGAGGAGACATGAACTTCGTGACCCAGCGCTCTGCGCTCAAGACCCTGGCCCTGGCTGCGCTGCTGGTGGCCGGCTCGGCCCAGGCGGCAGGCAAGTACGTGCTGATCAGCCACGCCCCCGACTCCGACTCCTGGTGGAACACCATCAAGAACTCGGTCAAGCAGGCCGGCGAGGACTACGGCGTGACGGTGGACTACCGCAACCCGCCCAATGGCGACCTGGCCGACATGGCGCGCCTGATCGAGCAGGCCGCCGCCCAAGGCTACGACGGCGTGATCACCACCATCGCCGACTTCAACGTGCTGCAGGGCGCGCTGAAGAAGGTCACCGACAAGAAGATCGCGCTGATCACGATCAACTCCGGCACGCCCGAGCAGAGCGAGAAGCTGGGCGCCATCATGCACGTGGGCCAGCCCGAGTACGAAGCCGGCAAGGGCGCCGGCGAGCGGGCCAAGGCGGCCGGCATCAAGAGCTTCCTCTGCGTCAACCACTACGCCACCAACCCGGCCTCGTTCGAGCGCTGCCGCGGCTTCGCCGAGGCCATAGGCGCCGACTTCAAGAAGAGCACCATAGACGCCGGCGACGACCCCACCGGCATCGAGTCCAAGGTCAGCGCCTACCTGCGCCAGAACCCGGCCACGCAAGCCGTGCTGACGCTGGGCCCGACCTCGGCCCACCCCACGATGCGGGCGCTGGAGAAGATGGGCCTGGCGGGCAAGACCTGGATGGCCACCTTCGACCTCTCGGACGAGATCGGCCGCGGCATCAAGAGCGGCACGGTGCAGTTCGCGATCGACCAGCAGCCCTACCTGCAGGGCTACGTCCCGGTCGCCGTGATGGCCACGATGAAGACCCTGAACACCACCGACCTGAAGAAGGTGGCCGAGGCGATACAGGCCAATCCCAAGAGCAAGGCGCGCTTCGCCGAGTACGGTCTGGCACCCGCCTACGGCCCGCGCCACATCGGCTCCGGCCCGGGCTTCGTGACCAAGGACACGCTGCCCAAGGTGGAGAAGTACGCCGGGCAATACCGCTGACCCCCGCTGCCCCCCGCTGACCCGCCCTGCCCCACCGCCACGCCGAGGCCGACATGACGACCACCATGACCGCTCCCCCTGCTCCCTCCAGCGATGAACGAGTGCGCGATGTCGGCGCGGTTCGCAAGCTGATGTCGCGGCCCGAGTTCGGGGCCTTGTCCGGCACGCTGCTGGTGTTCCTGATCTTCGGCCTCTCGGCTGGCGGCTCGGGCATGTTCAGCGCCGAGGGCGTCGTCAACTGGGGCACGGTGGCGGCCTTCCTCGGCATCATCGCGGTGGGCGCTGCGCTGCTGATGATCGCCGGCGAGTTCGACCTCTCGATAGGCTCGATGATCGGTTTCGCCGGCATGATGATGGCGATCCCCTGCCTCTACTGGGGCTGGCCGGTCTGGCTGGCCGTGCTGTTCGCCTTCGGCATGGCGATGGCGCTGGGTTGCGTGAACGGCTGGCTGGTGATGAAGACCGGGCTGCCGAGCTTCATCGTCACACTGGCCTTCTATTTCATCCTGCGCGGCCTGAGCCTGGCGATCTCGGTGCTGATGACGGGCAAGACCATCCTGTCCAGCAATGGCGACGCGGTGCTGCGCGACCTGATCGCGGCCGACCCGGTGGTGCATGCGCTGTTCCAGGGCCATGTGTTGACGGGGCTGTTCAACTGGCTGGCCACGATAGGCTGGATGGCGGCGCGCGACGACGGCACGGCGCTGGCCATCGGCATCCCCAAGGTGATCGCCTGGTGGGCGCTGCTGACGGCGGTCGGTGCCTTCATGCTGGCCCGCACCCGCGTCGGCAACTGGGTGCTGGCGGTGGGCGGCGACCCGAACGCGGCGAAGAACGTCGGCATCCCGGTGGCCAAGGTGAAGATAGGCCTGTTCGTGCTGGTCGCCTTCTGCGCCTGTCTCTTTGCGGTGCTGCAGGTGGCCGATGCCGGCTCGGCCGCGGCCGACCGCGGCCTGCAAAAGGAGTTCGAGGCCATCATCGCTGCCGTCATCGGCGGCTGCCTGCTGACCGGCGGCTACGGCTCGGTGGTGGGCGCGGCGCTGGGGGCCCTGATCTTCGGCGTGGTGCAGATCGGCATCGGCTACACCAGCATAGACAACAACTGGTACCGCGTCTTCCTCGGCGGCATGCTGCTGGCGGCGGTGCTGTTCAACAACTACATCCGGCGCCGGGTGGCGTTGGGTCGGCGCTGAAGGAGGCATGGCCATGAGCGACATCAAAGCCCCGGACAGCAGCCCCTACATCCTGCAGCTGGAGGACATCAGCAAGTACTTCGGCTCGGTCATTGCATTGCAGGGCGTCACGCTGCGCCTCAAGCGCGGCGAAGTGCACTGCCTGCTGGGCGACAACGGCGCCGGCAAGTCCACGCTGATCAAGACGCTGGCCGGCGTGCACTCGCCCGAGAAGGGCCAGTACCTGGTCGATGGCCGGCCGGTCAAGTTCCGCTCGCCGCGCGAGGCGCTGGACGCCGGCATCGCCACCGTCTACCAGGATCTCGCGCTGGTGCCGCTGATGAGCGTGGCGCGCAACTTCTTCATGGGGCGCGAACCGCAGAAGCGGCTGTTCGGCCTCATCAACGTGATGGACCATGCGCTGGCCGGCGCCACCGCGGTCGGCAAGCTGGCCGAGATGGGCATCCGGGTGCGTGACGCGGACCAGATCATAGGCACCATGTCGGGCGGCGAGAAGCAGTGCCTGGCGATCGCACGGGCCATCCACTTCGGGGCCAGGGTGCTGATACTCGACGAGCCCACCGCGGCGCTGGGCGTCAAGCAGAGCGTCAACGTGCTCAAGCTGATCACCCGGGCCCGCTCGCGCGGCATCTCTGTGATCTTCATCACCCACAACGTCAACCACGCCTACCCGGTGGCCGACAGCTTCACGCTGCTCAACCGCGGCCGCTCCATGGGCAGCTTCGCCAAGTCGGAAGTCAGCAAGGAGGCGGTGCTGGACATGATGGCCGGCGGCGCCGAGATGCAGACCATGATGGGCGAGCTCGAGGGCGTGACGATCTGACGATGGCAGCGGCATCACACACCATGACGACACACTCCCTCACCATCCCCCCCGGCCGCCGCTTCGACCTGGCCTGCCTGGGCCGCCTCGCGGTGGACCTCTACGCGCAGCAGGTCGGCGCGCGGCTGGAGGACGTCGCCAGCTTCGCCAAGTACCTCGGCGGCAGCTCGGCCAACATCGCCTTCGGCGCCGCGCGGCTGGGCCTGCGCAGCGCGATGATCTCGCGCGTGGGCCGCGAGCAGATGGGCAACTTCCTGCTCGAGACCCTGCAGCGCGAAGGCTGCGACACCAGCCAGGTGCAGCTCGACCCAGAGCGCCTGACCGCGCTGGTGCTGCTGGGCCTGAAGGACCGCGACACCTTCCCGCTGCTGTTCTACCGCGAGAACTGCGCCGACATGGCGCTCGACGCCGCCGGCCTCTCCGAGGCCTTCATCGCCGATTGCCGCGCGCTGCTCATCACCGGCACCCACCTCTCCACCGAGGGCACGCGCGCGGCCTCGCTGGCGGCGCTGGGCTTCGCTCACAAACACGCCACGCTGCGCGTGCTCGACATCGACTACCGGCCGGTGCTGTGGGGCCTGACCTCGCGCGGCGAGGGGGCCAATCGTTTCGTCGCGGACGCCGCGGTCACCACGCGGCTGCAGGCGCTGCTACCGCACTTCGACCTGCTGATCGGCACCGAGGAGGAGTTCCTGATCGCCGGCGGCGTGGCGGGCGACCTGCTGGCCTCGCTGCGCGCGGTGCGCGCGGCGACGCCCGCGGCGATGGTCGTCAAGCTGGGTGCACAAGGCTGCTGTTTCATTGAAGGCCCGGTGCCTGAGCGGCTCGCCGACGCGCCCACCGCGCAGGGCGAGCGGGTCGAGGTGATGAACGTGCTCGGCGCGGGCGACGCCTTCGCCGCCGGCCTGCTGACCGGCTTTTTGACCGGCCAGGACTTTGCTGCAGCGGCCCGCATCGCCAATGCCTGCGGCGCGATCGTCGTCTCGCGCCACGCCTGCGCGCCGGCGATGCCGACCCAGGCCGAGCTGAGCCACTGGTTCGGCGGCACGCGCAACCCGCGCGTCGATGCCGACCACGAGCTCG
>DATHWJ010000418.1:0-1813 GCA_035460745.1 Ideonella sp.
CGCCACCGCGCTGTGCTTCAACATGCACGTTTGCGCCACCCTCTGGGCCGGCACGGTGGCCGACGGGCTGGACATGACGCCCGCCCAGCGCAAGGACCACGAGGCCCACCGCGCGCTGCACTTCGAGCGCATCGTCAAGCATGGCAAGCTCTATGCGCAGCCTTTCTCCGAGGGCGGCCCGGCGGCGGTCGGCAAGGCGCCCTGGGGCACGCTGGCCAAGAAGGTGGAGGGCGGCTACATGGTGAGCGGCCGCAAGCTCTTCGCCTCGCTGGCGGGCGCGGCCGACTACTACGGCGTGCTGTGCACGCTGGACAAGCCCGGCGCGACGCCGGAAGACACCCTCTACCTGCTGGTGCCGGCCGATGCGGTGGGCGTCAAGGTCACCGGCGACTGGGACGCGATGGGCATGCGCGCCACCGTCTCGCGCGACCTGGTGTTCGAGAACGTCTTCGTGCGCGACTGCCAGCGCCTGCTGCCGGAAGACCTCTACCCGCAGGCGGCGCTGCGCTTCCCGCACATGTTCTCGACGCTCTCGGCCACCTACATGGGCCTCGCGCAGGCGGCCTACGACTTCACCGTGCAGTACCTGCGCGCCGAGGTGCCGGGCATGCCGCCGGTGCAGCGCCGCATGTACCCCACCAAGCAGATCGCCGTCGCGCAGATGCGCATCCAGCTCGAGCAGACCCGCGCGCTGTTCCTGCAGAACGCGCGCGAGGCCAGGCTGGACCCCGACAAGGACGGCCGTTTGCGCATGATCGCCGCCCACTACACCATCATGGAGAGTGCCCAGGCCATCAGCGCGCTGGCCATCCGCACCTGCGGCGGCCAGTCGATGATGCGCTCGCTGCCGCTGGAGCGGCTCTACCGCGACGCCCGCTGCGGCTCGCTGATGCTGCCGTGGACGGCCGAGCTATGCCTGGACCACCTGGGGCACGAGTGCCTGTACGACGAGGGGGAGCGGGGCGAGGTGATCGAGTGAGATGAGGCCCCCACTCTCGCTGGCGCGCCACTTGGGTGCGAGCGTCACTTGAAAATGGCGGTGCTGAGCCTCATGTCTGCCGCAATCGGAGGTTTTACCCATGCGTCTCGACAAACTCACCACCGCGTTCCAGCAGGCCCTGGCCGATGCCCAGAGCCTGGCCGTGGGCCGCGACAACCCCTACATCGAGCCGGCCCACCTGCTGGCTGCGATGCTGACCCAGGCCGACGGCCCCAAGGCCTTGCTCGACCGCGCCGGTGCCAATACCGCCGCGCTCAAGCTGGCCATGGAAACGGCCGTGAACGGCCTGCCGCAGGTGCAGGGCGGCGGCCAGCCGGTGCAGCCCGGCCGCGATCTCGTCAACCTGCTGCAGGCGGCCGAGAAGGAAGCCGGCAAGCGCGGCGACCAGTTCATCGCCAGCGAGATGTTCCTGCTGGCGCTGGCCGACGCGAAGAACGACATCGGCGGCATCGTGCGCGGCCACGGCCTGACGCGCAAGTCGCTCGAGGCCGCGATCCTGGCGGTGCGCGGCGGCCAGACGGTCGATTCGGCCGAGGCCGAAGGCCAGCGCGAAGCGCTGAAGAAGTACACGCTGGACCTGACCGAGCGCGCGCGCCAGAACAAGCTCGACCCGGTCATCGGCCGCGACGAGGAGATCCGCCGCACGATCCAGGTGCTGCAGCGGCGCAGCAAGAACAACCCGGTGCTGATCGGCGAGCCGGGCGTCGGCAAGACCGCCATCGTCGAAGGGCTGGCGCAGCGCATCGTCAACGGCGAGGTGCCGGACTCGCTGCGCGACAAGCGGGTGCTCTCGCTGGACATGGCGGGCCTGCT
>DATHWJ010000419.1:0-3126 GCA_035460745.1 Ideonella sp.
CTGCCGATGCCGCCCTGCCCCGAGCCGGCGGCGCGGGCCTGGGGCTCCAGCGCGGTGGCGCCCTGGCGGTCCAGCACCGCGCCCGCACTGCGGAGGGCCACCTCCCACTCGAACTCGGTGGGCAGCCGCGCCCCGGCCCAGGCGGCATAGGCCGCGGCTTCGTAGAGGCTGACATGGGCCAGCGGCGCTTGCAGATCGACGGGGTGGCTGCCGTGCAAGGTGAACTGCGAAGGCACAGTGTCATCGCCGTTCAGCGACCAGTACATCGGCGCCTGCCAGCCGTGGGCCTGCACGGCACCCCAGCCGTCGCTGAGCCACCACTGCGGGTCGCGGTAACCGCCGTCGCGGATGAAGGCGAGGTACTCGCCGCAGGTGACCGGGCGGTTGGCCAGCTCGTAGGGGCGCAGCAGCGTGTCGTGGCGCGGCGTTTCGTTGTCGAAGGCAAAGCCCTCGCCGCCGTGGCCGACCAGGTGGATGCCGCCCGCGAACGGCAGCCAGCGCAGCGGCGTGGCGGGCGCCGACAAGGGCCGCGGGGCGTGCGAGTAGGCCGGCTCCATCGGGTTCAGCGAGAGCAGGTGCTTGATGTCGGTGAGCAGCAGCTCCTGGTGCTGCTGCTCGTGCTGCAGGCCGAGCTCGATGAGCGGCGCGGCAAGCTTCAGGGCCTGCAGATCGCCCTCGTCGAGGAAGCGCCGCATCGAGCGGTCGACCTTCTCGCGGTAGCCGAGCACCTGGTCGCGGCTGGGCCGCGTCAGCATGCCGCGCAGGGCGCGCGGGTGGCGAGCGCCGACGGCCTCGTAGTAGGAGTTGAAGAGGTGGTTGAAGCGCGAGTCGCTGCGGGGGTGGCCGCTGGCATGCGGCAACAGGACGAAGGTCTCGAAGAACCAGGTCGTGTGCGCGAGATGCCACTTGGTGGGGCTCGCGTCGGGCATGGACTGCACGCACTGGTCTTCGGCCGAGAGCGGCGCGGCCAGCGCGAGCGAGTGGTGGCGCACCGCCGAGTAGCGCGCGGCCAGCGACGTGGGCCCGCTGGCTCTGTCCGTCCGCGGCGCCGCTTCGTCGACAGGGGCCGGCAAGTCCAGCACGGCGTCGGTCGGATTCCTCATATGCAACGGATGCTAACCGCGCAAGGCCGCTCCCCCCGATCGGACATCGCCCCGCCGGTTACAAGGCTTTGTCCTACACCGCCGGTACTCAGTCGAACTTGATGTTGTTGTCCTTCACCGTCTTCACAAAGCCGTCATATTGCTTGCGGAAAAAGGCGCTGAACTCCTGCGGCGTCATGCCGTAGCTGGAGAAGCCTTGCTGCACCAGTTGCTCGCGCACGTCGGGCCGCGCCAGCGTGGCGCGCAGCTCGGTGCTGAGCTTCTCGGTGATGGCGGGCGGCAGGCCGGCCGGGCCGAAGAAACCGGCCCACGGCGTGATCGTCAGGCGGCCGATGCCGGCCTCAGCGGCGGTGGGCACCTCGGGCAGCATGGGGCTGCGCTGCGGCAGCAGCGTGAGCAGGATCTTGATGCGGCCGTCCTTGGCGAAGGTGGGCGCGGTGGTGCCGGTGGTGAAGATCATGTGGATCTGCCCGCCGATCAGGTCGGTCATCGCCGGCACGTCACCTTTGTAACGTGCGTTTACCACTTTGCGGTCGCCCAGCAGCTGCAGCATCGCGAGCTCGGAGGCGCTGTTGCTGGAGGCCGAGTTCAGCTTGTCCGGGTGGGCCGCCACGTAGTCGAGAAACTCGTTGACGTTCTTGACCGGCAGCGTCGGCGTCACCGCGAGGAACATCGAGAACTCGCCCGCCGAGCTGATGGGCGTGAAGGCCTTGAAGGGGTCGTAAGGCGGGTTGGGCCTGAGCGCAGGCACCGAGACCATCGCGGTGTTGGTGCCCATCAGCAGCGTGTAGCCATCGGGCGGTGCGGTCTGCACGGCCTGGGCCGAGAGGATGCCGTCGGCACCGGGCTTGTTGTCGACGATGACTTGCTGGCCGAGCTGCTTGCCCAGGCCGGTCGCGATGATGCGGGTCAGCACGTCGGCGGCACCGCCGGGGGCGAAGCCGACCACCATGCGGATGGGCTTGCTGGGGTAGCCGGCGGCGGCGTTCTGCGCCAGGGCCGGCATCGCCAGCGAGGCGGCGCAAAGGGCGGCCGCGAGCAGCGTTTTCATCAATGTCATGGTTTGTCTCCTGCTGGATTTCGGAAAGGGGGTTTACTTCGCGACGGCGGCCGGGTGCTGGACCAGCACCGCGCCTTCGGAGAGCGGGCCGACGCTGCGCCGGTAGATGTTCAGCCAGCCGCGGTCGAACAGCGGCGCGGCCGGCACCCAGGCGGCGCGGCGCGCTTCGAGCTCGGCCTCGGGGATGTTCAGGTCGCAGCGGCGGGTGTCCAGGTCGATGGTGATGGCGTCGCCGTCCTGCACCAGCGCGAGCGGGCCGCCGAGGGCGGCTTCGGGCGAGATCTCGGCCACGACCAGGCCCTTGCAGACCAGGCCGGAGAGGTGGCCGTCGGTCAGCAGCGCGACATGCTCGCCCAGCCCTGCGCCGTCGATGCCGAAGACGATGCGCGAGGCACCGCCGCCCATCGCCGGGCCGCCGCTGACACCGGCCCCTCGCATCACCACCACCTGGCCCGGCTTGATGCGGCCGTCGTTCATCGCGGCCAGCGCGTCGTCGGAGGTCGAGAAGCAGATCGCCGGGCCGGTGAACGAGCGGCTCTTGCGCTCGTGGATGCCGGCCTTGACGATGCCGGTCTCGGGGCAGAGGTTGCCGCGCAGCACGACGATGGCGGGCAGCGTCGCGATGGGACGGCTGATCGGGCGGATGACGTCTTCGTCGGCCACCACGACGCCGCGCAGGTTCTCCGCCACGCTGTGGCCGGTGACCGTCATCGCGCCAGTGTCGAGCAGCGGCTCCAATTGCTTCATCAGCGCGCGGCAGGCGCCCGCGGCTTCGAACTCCTCGATCAGCCGGTCGCCGACCGGCCGCAAGGCGGAGAGCACCGGCACCTTGTCGGCAAACTGCTCGAACATGCCGTAGACGTCGGCATCCACCTGCCCCTCGGTGGCGATGGCCTGCAGGTGCTTGACGCAGTTGACCGAGCCGCCGACCGCCAGCACCGCGCGCACGGCGTTGGCAAACGC
>DATHWJ010000420.1:0-5443 GCA_035460745.1 Ideonella sp.
CGAGTTCCTGTCGCTGAACCCGAACAACAAGATCCCGGCGATCATTGACCCTGACGGCCCCGGCGGCCGGCCGCTGGCGCTGTGGGAATCGGGTGCGATCCTCGTCTACCTGGCCGAGAAAACCGGCAAGCTGATCCCGTCCGACGCCGCCGGCCGCTACCAGGCACTGCAGTGGCTGATGTTCCAGATGGGCGGCATCGGTCCGATGTTCGGCCAGCTCGGTTTCTTCCACAAGTTCGCCGGCAAGGACTTCGAGGACAAACGTCCGCGCGACCGCTATGTCGCCGAAAGCAAGCGCCTGCTGGCCGTGCTGGACCAGCGGCTGGCAACGCACGAATGGCTGCTGGGCGCTGACTACAGCATCGCCGACATCGCGACCTTCCCGTGGGTAAACAACCTGATCGGGTTCTATGAGGCGGGGGAGCTGGTGGGGATAGAGGATTTTGGGGAGGTGACGAGGGTGTTGAGGGCGTTCGTCACCAGGCCGGCGGTGGCGAAGGGGCTGGGCATTCCGAAGCGGCCGGCCTGAGACTTCTTCGGGCGACAGGCGAGCGCCGCTGTGCGATGGCGCCTGAAGCGGGTCATTGCAGCAACCCCATGCGCGTTGCCCCATGGCCCGTCGCGAACGCCGCCATGGCTCCTTCGGGCGATGCCTGGCGAGCGGAGCGCCGAGACACTGGAGACCTCTTCAGCAACTCTCGAAAAGCACAGCATGAACGCTCGCCTCCACCCCCTGGCCCGCACCCTTCTCGCCCTGGCCGTCGCCAGCACGGCCGCACTGGCACACGCCGGTGAAACCGCCTGGATCGACTGGACCACGCAGACGGGCTCCACCGTCACCGGCACGCTCACGCTGCCCAGCGGCATCGTCAAGGTCAAGTTCAGCGGGCCCAGCCTCTACTTCAGCCTCACCGCACCCGGCAGCAGCGACTACTGGGTCTCGGGCACGCCCGACGCCTACGCCGCCACCGGCGAGCCCACCGGCAGCGATGCCCTGGCCTTTGTCGGCGGCACGGGCACGCAGCTCTACAAGGTGAGCTTCAGCAAGCCGGTGACCAACCCGGTGATGGCGGTGATGTCGCTCGGCCGCGCCGGCCTGCCGGCGCGCTATGTGTTCACCCAGAAACCCACGCTGCTGTCGTCCGGCGTCGGCTTCTATGGCGGCTGCACCACCTGCCTGAAGGTGAGCAAGAAGACGCTCACCGGCAGCGAGGGCCATGGCGTGGTGCAGTTCACCGGCAGCTTCTCCAGCATCAGCTGGCAGCAGCCCGACCACGAGTACTGGCACGCGCTGACACTGGGCGCGCCGCTGGCGGGGAACTGAGCGCCTGAGCCTCGTCGCCCCCAACCGGCCCTCTGCCCCCTCGTTTACCTGCGTTGACGCCCCCGGCCTCCCCTCGCCCAATGGCACCCGCCTGCCGACCCGGCGTGCCGTCTCGGCCGCAGGACGAAAGCTCGGCGCAAAGAGGAGGATGTCATGTCAGGAATGAAGAACCTGTTGCTGCCGGCCCTCGCCTGGGCCTTGGTGGCGCCTGTGTCGGTGGCGAGGGCGGAGGGGGCCGGGCACAAGCTCAACGACACCGGCGTCACCCTGTGCCGCGCCGCGGACGGGCAGGACTCGGCCGATTGCGCCGGCAGCGGGCAGGACGGCGAGTTCGGCCGCGACGTGCAGCACAACCGCCCGCGCGACGGGCGCGCCGGCTTCGCCTACATCAAGATCGGCCCCACCGGTGCCGAGTTGCCGGCCCAGGCGGCCGAGTGGAGCTGCGTCAAGGACAAGGTCAGCGGCCTGGTCTGGGAGGTCAAGACCGGCGACGGCCAACTGCGCGACCAGAACAGCACCTACACCAATTACGGCGATGGCCGGGCCTTCGACGCCAGCACCTTCGCCGCGGCGGTCAATGCGCAAGGCCTGTGCGGCGCCAGCGACTGGCGCCTGCCGACCTACCTGGAATTGCACGGCCTGGCCAACTATGCGGCGGCCCCGCCCCAGCGGACGATAGACAGCAACTGGTTCCCCTACACCCGTGCCGGCTGGTACTGGTCGTCCACCGGCGTGGCCGGCGGCACCACCGAAGCCTGGGGCGCGAACTTCAACCGCGGCGACCTGGCCGGCGGCGGCTCGCGCGGCGGGCGGCTGGCGGTACGCCTGGTCCGCGGCGACAGCGTGCCGCCGCGCCTGGTGGCCAAGGGCCCGGTGGTGCTGGACAAGCAGGCCGGCCTGACCTGGCGGCGCTGCTCGGAGGGCCAGGCGTGGAACGGCGCGGGCTGCGACGGCACGGTAGCCGCCTACGACTGGCACCAGGCGCTGGCCCACGCGCAGGCCGAAGCAGCCGCCACCGGCGAGGCCTGGCGGCTGCCCAACGCCAAGGAGCTGGCCAGCATCATCGACGCCAGCCGCGACCGGCCGGCGATCGACGTCAGTGCCTTCCCGGACACGGCGCAGACCCGGTACTGGAGCTCGACACCGCTGGCCGGGCGGCCGCTGGAGGCCTGGCTGAGCGAGTTCGGCTTCGGCAACGTGGACAGCCGCGAGCGCAGCACCGCACAGACGCTCAGGCTGGTGCGCGACACGCGCTGAAATGGCAGGCGGCTGGCGCCTCAGTGCGGGAAGGCCAGCCGCTTCTCCAGCCGCCGCTGCAGTTGCTCGAAGCACAGGCTGAGCGCCCAGTAGATGCCCGCCGCGGCGATGTAGAGCGGAAAGGGCTGGAAGGTGGTGGAGATCAGCTCCTTGGTGGCCAGCATCAGCTCGGTGACGGCGATCACCGAGACCAGCGAGGTGTCCTTGATCAGGCTGATCAGGCTGTTCGACAGGCTGGGCACGGCCATGCGCAGCGCTTGCGGCGCGACGATGAAGCGCAGCGTCTGCACCTGGCTGAGCCCCAGGCTGCGCGCGGCCATCCACTGCCCCTGGGCGACGCCCAGCACCGCGCCGCGCAGGCTCTCCGAGAGGTAGGCCGCGACGTTCAGCGTCAGCGCCAGGATGCCGGCGGTGATGGGCGAAAACTCGATGCCTATGCTGGGCAGGCCGTAGTAGACGATGAAGACCTGCACCAGCAGCGGCGTGCCGCGAAACGCGCTCACGTAGACCCGCGCGACCGGGTCCAGCACCGGCACCTGGAGCACGCGCAGGAGCGCCACCAGCGTGCCCAGCGCCATGCCCAGCACCATCGCCGAGACCGCAAAGAGCAGCGTGAGCAGCGTGGCCCGCAGCATCACGGGCGCCGCGAGTTGGGCAAGCGCGAGAAGATCCATCGTCGGGGCTCCTGGAGGCAGTCAGAGGCGGGGGCGGTGCGCCATGTGCATCACTGCGCGACCGGCGGCTTGCTCACGTCGCGGCCAAACCACTTGGCCGAGATCTTCGCGAAGCCTCCGTCGGCCTTCAGGTCGGCCAGGGCCTTGTCCAGCGCGGCCTTGAACTTCGGGTTGTCCTTGCGGAAGGGGATGGCGTTGCTCTCCACCGCGCCCAGCGGCGCACCGGCCTTGATCGGCAGCTTGGTCTGCCTGGCCAGGTAGGGGATCAGCAGGCTGTCGTTCAGCGCGACATCGATGCGGCCGGTGGCCAGGTCTTGCAGG
This sequence comes from Ideonella sp., assembly GCA_035460745.1. Taxonomy (GTDB): domain Bacteria; phylum Pseudomonadota; class Gammaproteobacteria; order Burkholderiales; family Burkholderiaceae_C; genus Ideonella. The sequence continues at coordinate 3,577 of DATHWJ010000420.1, forward strand.
TACTCGGTGGCGCCGGGGTAGACCTTGACCTCGGCCCCGTCGATCTTGCGCGCCATGTCGGCGTAGTTGCTGCCCTGCCCCACGCCTATCTTCTTGCCCTTCAGCTCGGCCGGCGTGGCCAGCGGCCGGGTCTCGTTGGCGCGCACGATGAGCTGCGCGCTGGAGACCACGTAGGGCTCGCTGAAGTCGAACACCTGGCGGCGCTGCGGCGTGGCCGAGACCTGGTTGACGATGACGTCGTACTTGCCGGCCTGCAAGCCGGCCAGGATGCCGCTCCACTCGGTGGTGGTGAACTCCGGCTTGACGCCCAGCTTGCCGGCGAGCGCCTCGGCGATCTCGACGTCGAAGCCGGTCAACTGGCCCTTGTCGTCCTTGAAGTTGAACGGCGGGTAGGTGCCCTCGACACCGATGCGCAGCGTGCCGCGCTGCTTGACCTCGTCCAGCAGGTCGGCGGCGCCGGCGCTGGCGGCGAGCACGGCCAGCGCGAAGGCGGCCAGGCGGGGGGCGGTGAAGAACGACGTCATGGGAGACCTCTCTTTTCTGGGGGTGGGAACGCCATGTTGCCACCGGGTGGCGGCAGGCGGCGGGGGCAGCGCAAGCCCTGGTACGGCGCAGGGGGCCGGCTCCTAGAATGCCCGCCACACCATCCACAGGGAAGAACAAGCGTGAACAAGCCTATGAGATCCGTGGCGAGAGCGATTGTGTCGGCCGGCCTGGTCGCCGGTCTGACGGCCTGCGGCGGCGGCGGTGCGGACCTGCGCCCCGCGCTGCCGACGCTGTCACAGGACACCCTGCCCGCCGGCGACCGCCTGGATCTGCGCGACGACAACTACTTCCCCGCCGCCGCCGGCGACAGCTGGACCTACACGACCTACTTCAACGGCGACATGGTGGTCGACAGCCAGCCGGTGCGCACCGTCACCAGCAGCACCGCGAACAGCTTCGTGATCGTCGAGACCGACGGCGCCGAATCGCAGACCACCTCCTACCTGCGTACCAACGAGGGCCTGGTGGCCGTCAACCCGTTCGGCGACATCGCCCCACCCGCGGCGCGCTCGCTGATCGGTGACCTGCTGGAGTACGCCGAACCCTTCTACGCGGCCGGTGCGACGCGCCAGATGATCCGCCAGGGCGACTGGGGCGCCGACCTCGACGGCGATGGCGTCAACGAGAGCTTCCGCCTCGTCGTCAGCCAGACGCTGGTCGGCTTCGAAGACTTCACGCTGCCGGATGGCAGCGTGGCCGAAGTGGCGCGTTTCCGCAACGTGACGGCCCTGACCTTGTCGCCCTCGGACCGCGATCTGGCGGTCACCACCGCAACGGGCACCGAAGAGGCCTGGTGGGCGCCGGGAATCGGCAAGGTCGCCTCCAGCGTCGTCGTGACGGACGCCGCGGGCGTGCCTGGCGGCACCCAGGCGTTTGTGCTGGCCGGTGCGACGGTCGGCGGCACCGTCCTGTTCCAGCCCTGAGCCCCGGGCACTGCCGCTGGCGCGGGCGCTGGGGCCTGAAGCCTGAGGCCTGGTGAGCCGCCGATCGGCCGCGGCGCCGCCCCAAAAACCGTGCCCGGTGCCAAGATGAACCGTTTCGCTCTCAAGCGGCACTCACGCCAGGACAGAGCGGACGCCCCATCACCGTGCCCACCCACCCCGTTGCGCGACAGGATCTCGCCAAGCCCGCCTCGAGCGGGCCCGGCGAAGCCGAAGAGGCGCGGCTGATCGCCCGCATCCGCGCGGGCGAGTTGCGCGCCTTCGAGGCGCTCTACCGCGTGTACCACCCTCGCCTGACCCGCTTTTTCGAGCGCATGATGCGCCGGCCCGACCTGGTGCCGGAGGTGCTGAACGACACCTGCCTGGTGATCTGGCACCGC
>DATHWJ010000421.1:0-1712 GCA_035460745.1 Ideonella sp.
TTGCGTGTGTCTTGCCACCGTCGTTTCCCGCTTGCACTCGCCTTCGAGACGCCGCACAGTGCCCTAGGAGCGTGGGCGGCAGAAGCTCATCCGTGGGGCACGAACTGGCATGAAGCTTGAATGTTGAACGGCATGGCCATCAGCTACCGCCCGTACGAACCGCAGCAGGAGATGCTGTTGCCCGCGTCGCTGCAAGACTGGCTGCCCAAGGGGCACCTGGCCTACTTCATCAGCGACACGGTCGATGCGTTGGACTTGAGCGCGTTCTATGCGCGCTACGCCGGTGGTGGCGCGCGCAATCAACCGTTTCACCCGGCAATGATGGTCAAGGTGCTGGTCTACGGCTACGCCACGGGCGTGTTCAGCTCGCGCAAGATCGAGCGTCGACTGCACGAGGACCTGGCGTTTCGCATGCTCGGGGCGGGCAACTTCCCCAGGCACCGCACGATCCGGGACTTTCGTGCGCTGCACCTCAAAGAGCTGAGCGATCTGTTTGTGCAGGTGGTCAAGCTGGCCCGCGAGATGGGCTTGGTCAAGCTGGGCACGGTGGCCATCGACGGCACCAAGATCAAGGCCAACGCGAGTCGCCACAAGGCGATGAGCTACGAGCGCATGCAGCAGGCCGAGGTCGAATTGAAGGTCCAGATGGATGCGCTGCTGGAACGCGCCAAGAGTACCGACGCTGCCGAGGCCGAGGAGCCCGAACTGGACATCCCGGCCGAGATCGAGCGGCGTGAGGTGCGACTGAAGGCCATCACCGAAGCGCGTGAGCGCCTGGAACAGCGCCAGCGCGACGCCGACATCGAGCGTGGCCGCAGCGACGACGACGAACGACGCCCGCGCGACGATGACGGCAAACCCACGGGTGGGCGCTACAAGCGCGATTTCGGCGTGCCCGAGGCGAAGGCACAAGATAACTTCACCGACCCTGACAGCCGTATCATGAAGCGCGCCGGTGGTGGATTTGATGCCAGCTACAACGCGCAGACGGCGGTGGACGACACGGCACACATCATCGTGGCCGCTGAGCTGAGCAACAACGCGGCGGACACACAGCAGTTGGTGCCGATGCTGCAAGCGGTGAAGGCCAACACCGGTGAACTTCCCCGCCAAGGGCTGGCCGATGCGGGCTATCGCAGCGAGGACAACTTCGAGCAGTTCGTGGGTCTGCCGATCGAGCTGGTGGTGGCGCTTGGCCGAGAAGGCAAGCAGCAAGCACAGATCAATCCGGACACTCACCCGCACACGGCAGCGATGGCCGCGAAGCTGCAAACCGCTGAAGGCAAGAAAGCCTACCGCAGGCGCAAATGGATTGCCGAGTCGCCCAACGGCTGGATCAAGAGCGTGCTCGGGTTCCGCCAGTTCAGCCTGCGTGGACTGCACCGCGTGCAAGCCGAGTTCAAGCTCGTCTGCCTGGCGCTGAACCTGCGGCGAATGGGTGCCATGCAAGTCGCATGAGGGCTGCAAGATGACCCACTTCGAGCACTTTGCCGGGCCCCAGGGCCGCCATGCAGCGCCCCGAGGACCTACCTACGCCTCAGCAGCCAGCATCGCAGCGCAATCCGCGATGCCTCGTCGCAACCCTGTCAACTTCGCGGCCGCGGCAGATTACTGCCGCCCACGCTCCTAGGCGAGGCGGCGCTCGTGCCGAAGGCGCGCGCCAATGCGCCGAATCTCGGCCTCGCCTTGCGCGAGTGCTGCCGCGCTCGTGT
>DATHWJ010000422.1:0-11292 GCA_035460745.1 Ideonella sp.
ATCGCGCTGCCGGCCGCCTGGGCCCTGGCCGGCGTCTTCTCGACCACGCCGGCCGGCTGGAGCATCGTGGCCTACCTCGGCGTGGTCACCACCGGCGTGGCCTACCTGCTCTTCAGCAGCGCGCTGCAGCGCATCTCGGGCGCCACCGGCGTGGCGCTGGCACTGGCCGAGCCGGTGACGGCGTTTGCGCTGGCAGTGGCGGTGGTCGGCGAGCAACCCTCCGCGGGCGCGTTCGCCGGCCTGGCGCTGGTGCTGCTGGGGCTGGCGGTGGTGATCTGGACGGAGGTGAAGGCGAAGCCGTTCTGAACCCGGGGGGCTGGCGGGATCAGAGCGCCGTCCGGCGCACCACCGCGTCTTCGCGCTGCTTCAGGCCGGGCGCGAGCTGCGTGCCCAGGCCTGCGCCCGTGGGCGGCTGCAGCCAGCCGCTCTTCAGCACCGGCAGCTCGGTCACCAAGTCGCGGTAGAAGGTGCTCAGGAAGGCGCGCACGACCTCCTGGAAGATCGCGTTCGGCGCGCTCAGCGCGAGGTGCAGGCCGGCCATCAGCACGACGGGGCCAGTGCAGTCGTGCGGCGCCACCGGCTTCTGGTAGGCCTCGGCCAGCGTGGCGATCTTCTTGCCTTCGCTCAGGCCGCCGCACCACGAGAGGTCGAGCATCACGATGTCCAGCGCATCGGCGGCCAGCAGGTCGCGGAAGGCGCCGCGCGTGGCCAGCGTCTCGCTGCCGCAGACGGGGATGCCGGCGTGGCGGCGGTAGTCGGCCAGCGCCTGCACGCTGTCCATCTTGATCGGGTCCTCGGCCCAGTAGGGGCGGTAGTGGCGCAGCTCGCGGGCGATGGCCAGCGCCGAGTTGCTGTCCCACATCGAGTGGAACTCGCACATGATCTCGATCTTGTCGCCCACCGCGCGGCGTATCTTCTCGAAGGGCTCCAGGCCCTGGCGTATCTGCTGGGCGCTGGCGAAGTGGCCGCCCGACGCCGCGGCGAAGGGGTCGAAGGGCCAGATCTTCATCGCGGTGAAGCCTTCTTCGAGCAGGCTCAGGGCGAGCTCGTCGGCGCGCTCGACGAAGGCGACCTGGTCGTCGTAGGGGCCACGGGCCGGGCCGTTGTCACCGGTCCTGGCGATGGTGCGGCGCTGCACCTTGCGGTTGTTGTAGTCGTAGCCGGCGCAAGTGTTGTAGCTGCGCATCTGCTCGTGGCAGAGGCCACCGAGCAACTGGTAGACCGGCTGGCCGGTCATCTGGCCGAACAGGTCCCACAGCGCGATGTCGATCGCCGAGGCGGCGCGGGTCTCGACACCACTGCCGTTGAAGCCCAGGTAGCCGCGCAGCAAGGCCCTGCTGTGGTGCTCGATGCGGCGCGGATCCTGGCCCAGCAGCAGCGGTGCCGACATGCTGTGGATCTGCGTCTCCACGCTCTCGGCGCCGCGGAAGGTTTCGCCCAGGCCGACCAGGCCGTCGTCGGTGTGCAGCTCCACCCAGATCAGGTTGGGGAACTCCAGCACCCGGGTGGTTTCGATGGCCGTGATCTTCATGAACTCAATCTCCCTGGATGCCCTGGGCCTTGATCAGCTCGCCCCAGCGCTCGTACTCGCTGCGTATCAGCCGGCCCAGCACCTCGGGTTTGCCGCCGGCCGGCGTGATGCCCATGCCCAGCATGGTCTGGCGCACCGCGGGCTGTGCCAGCGCGCGGTTGAAGGCGGTGTTGAGCTGGCTGATGATGGCCGGCGGGGTGCCGCTGGGCACGCCGAAGGCATACCAGGGCTCGATCACGAAGCCGGCATAGCCCAGCTCCTCCATCGTGGGCACGTCCGGCAGGTTGGCCGAGCGGGTCTTGCCGGTGACGGCCAACGCCCGCACCTTGCCCGACTTGACGAAGGGCAGGATGGAGGGCTCGTTGTCGAAAAAGACCTGGATCTGGCCGCCCAGCAGGTCGGTGATGGCCGGGCCCGAGCCCTTGTAGGGCACGTGCAGCATCTGGGCTTGCGTCATCTTCTTCAGCAGCTCGCCGGCCATGTGGTTGGAGGCCCCGACGCCGGAGGAGCCGTAGGCCAGCGGCTTGGCCTTGGCCTGCTCCAGCAGCTCCTTGACCGAGCGGATGCCGGTCTCGTTGTTGACCGTCAGCACGTTGATGGACGAGCCCAGCAGTATCACTGGCGCGAGGTCCTTGAAGAGGTCGTAGCCGATCTTGGCGTAGAGGCTGGCGTTGATCGCGCAGCTGCCTATGCTGCACTGGACCAGCGTGTAGCCGTCGGCCGGCGACTTCAGCGCAAAGGCGGTGCCTATGCTGCCGGCGGCGCCGGCGCGGTTCTCGACCACGATCTGCTGGTTGAGCTCGGTGCCGGCGCTGTTGGCCATCAGCCGGCCGACCAGGTCGCCGGTGCCGCCGGGCGGCACCGGCACCACGAGCTTGATCGGCTTGTTGGGGTAGGGCTGGGCCATCGCGGGCAGCGGAGTGGCGAGCAGGGAGGCAGCGGCGAGCAGCGTGGCGCCGAGGGCGCGGGGGAAGGTCATGGTCTTGTCTCCGGTTTGATTTGTAGGGAGCGGGCGTGCCGCCGCGTCAGGCGGCGGCAAGCGCGGCTTCGGCGGCCATCAGCCGGCGCACGATCGCGCGCAACGGCGCTTCGTCGGCCGGATCCAGGTCGCCCAGCATGGGCAGCTGCGCGCCCATCTCGGCGATGCCCGAGTAGGTGAGGGCCTCGTGCAGCGGCGTGAAGGCACCGATGCGCTCGCGCAGGTCTTCCAGCGGCAAGAAGGCCTCGCGGCAGCGCTCGGCTTCGTCGTGCTGGCCGTCGCGGGCGGCGTGCAGCAGGCGGGCCGAGAGGCGCGGCGCCATGCAGACGCCGCCCGAGGTGTAGCTGGCCAGGCCGTAGTCGCGCAGGTGCACGAGGGCCGGGCGCTCCGCCATGCCGCTGACCACCAGCTTGCGGTCGACGCGGTCGAGCAGCGCGGCCAGGAAGGGGTCGTCCAGCGGCACCTTGCGCGGCACCGCGTACTTGATGCCGCAAACCAGGCCGGCATCGACCGCGCGGGCGATGTCCTCGATGCGCCATTGCTGCTCGGCCTTGACGTAGAGGATGACAGGCCGGCCGAAGGCCTCGGCGAACCTGGCCACGCCGCGCGCGGTGCCGCCGGGCGAGGCCGGGAAGCTCAGCGGCAGCACCATCACGGTGGGGAAGCGGCGGCTGCGCAGGATGGCGGCCTGGTCCATCAGCTTGCCGTAGTCGGGCCCGGCGGAGGGGATCACCCAGCTGGCGGGCGCGGCGATCTCCTCCAGCTGATCGAGCAGGGCCGGGTAGTCGCTCACGCCCACGTTGTAGAGGTTGGCGTTGCCACCGTAGAGCAGGCTGCTGACGCCGCCGGCTTCGATGTGGCGCACCAGCGCGGCGTTGGCCGCGCGGTTCAGCGAGAGGTCGGCATGCCGGGCCAGCGGCGGCACGGCAAAGACCGAGGCGGCGAGGTCGGCGGGGGTGACGGCAGAGGTCTTCAACGGCGGTCTCCTGGTGGGCGGTGAGTTTGTTGAAGCATATCATATGATGATTGGCGTGGAATAGCGCATGCTAACGTGCCGCGCCATGACCCGACCGCGCCCCAAGAGCTTCCACGACCAGATCGTCGAAGAGCTGGGCGCCAAGATCGTCTCGGGGGTTTTGGCCAGCGGCACGCAGGTCTCGCCCGAGCCCATCCTGGCCGAGAGCCTGGGCGTGGGGCGGCTGGCGGTGCGCGAGGCGATGAAGGTGCTGGCCGCCAAGGGCCTGATCGTGATACGGCCCAAGACCGGCACCCACGTGCTGCCGCGCGAAGCCTGGAACCTGTTCGACCCGGCGGTGCTGCGCTGGCACGCGGCCGCCTCGTTCGACGATCGTTTTCTGGCCGACCTGGTGCAGCTGCGCCGCATGATCGAGCCGCCGGCCGCGCGGCTCGCGGCGGTGCAGGCCACGGACGCGCAGATCGAGGCGGTGCGCAGCGCCCATGCCGCGATGGCCGCCGCCACGGCGCAGGAGGACTACATCGCCGCCGACCTGCGCTTCCACGCCGCCGTGCTGGCGGCCTGCAACAACCAGTTCATCCGCCAGTTGCAGGGCGCCATCTCCGAGGTGCTGAAGATCAGCTTCACGGCCTCCAGCGCGCCCGGCGGCAGGCAGGAGCGGCTTTTTGCACTCTCACTGCACGAGGCGCTGGTGACCGCGCTGGTCCAGCGCGACGGCGACGCCGCAGAGGCGGCGGTGCAGCGCCTGATTGAGCGCGCCGAAGACCGCATCCGCGGCGCCCGGCAGGCGGCAGGCGCCGCCAAGGCCGGCCCCGCGGCGGGCAGCCGATAGCGAGAGCTGAGCGGGGCAGGGCAGCCGGTGCGGGCTGCTGGCCCCGCCGCTCACCAGGTCGCGCGTCCCGCGCGCCAGGCGGCGAAGCGCTCGACCAGGTCCGGGAAGCTGGGCTGCACGAACCACTCCGGGTCGAAGCGGTCGGCGCCCAGGGCATGCTCGTTGTAGGTGCCGGGCACGCAGAAGCGCAGCTCCTTGATGCGCACGTCGGCGCGGTCGAGCTGGTTGCGGAAGGTCTGCAGCCGCAGCATGCTGCCGCCGGCCACGGCATTCAGGCTCATCGCGCCCTGCGCCACCAGCGCGGCGCGCTTGTCGTCCACCATCAGCAGCGCAAACAGGTCGTCCTTGCTGCCGGCGTCCTGCACCAGCACCGCCTTCTTGAAGGCCTCGGGCTTGACGATGGACTTCTGCAGCCCATCGCAATCGACACGGTCGATCAGTTGAATCATTCAGTTCCCCTTGACGCCGACCGCACCGCATGAAGTGCCCGGCATCGTTACACGATTGCTGCATTGCAACACGTTGGCCTTGTTTTCCGGCACTTCGGCGCCACATTCTTACTTCTGTTGCAGCGACGACAACGACCGGCCCGGTAGGGCGGAAACAGTGCCGAGTGCCCCTGTTGCCACAAGCATGCCGCCGCCGTGGTCAAATACAGTCCGGACCGACGCTCGCCGAGCGTGGCTCCGCGAGGCCCACGGGCCGCAAAACGAACCGGCCATTGACCGGACCTGCCAGACGGCCGCGAGCGACAGCGCGGCCCGGATGATCAAGCCAAGACCCAGGCGCGCCGAACGGCCCGCCTGATGGGCGCCCAGGGCGCCGGTGATCAGTTTTCCCCACTCTGTAGGCGGCTCGGTGACCCGGGCCGTTTTGTCTTTTCACCGCGGCAGAAAGAGCCCCGGCGGCGCGAGGCGTGATCCCGTGTTGCCGCAATGGCTGCGCCGGAACCGCCGGCCTTCGCCCACAACATACTGGAGAGATGCCCATGGCAAAAGAAGAACTCATCGAAGTGAACGGACAGGTCGACGAAGTGTTGCCCGACTCGCGCTTCCGCGTGACGCTGGACAACGGCCACAAGCTGGTCGCCTACACCTCGGGCCGCATGCGCAAGCATCACATCCGCATCCTGGCCGGCGACAAGGTCTCGCTGGAGCTCTCGGCCTACGACATGAGCAAGGGCCGCATCACCTTCCGCCACATCGAAGGCCGCGGCCCGTCGGGCCCGCGCCCCTCGTCCCGCTGAGCGGGGCAGCCGGAGCGCTCCGCGCTCCGTAAAATGCCCGGATGACCTTTGTTCACCTGCGCACCCACACCGAGTTTTCCGTCGTCGATGGCACCCTGAGGATCGACGATGCGGTGGGGGCGGCCAAGGCGGACCGGCAGGTCGCCCTCGGCATCTCCGACCTCGCCAATCTCTTCGGCGCGGTCAAGTTCTACAAGGCCTGCCGCGGCAAGGGTATCAAGCCGCTGATCGGCGTCGATCTCTGGGTCGAGCCGCTCGGCGACACCGGCGACAAGGCCCCCAGCCGCCTGCTGCTGCTGGTGCAGAGCACCCAGGGCTACCTCAATCTCTGCGAGCTGATCGCGCGCGCCTGGACCACCAACGTGCAGCGCGCGCAAGCCTGGGTCAAGTGGGAGTGGCTCGATGAGCTCTCGCCCGGCCTGATCGCGCTCTCGGGCGCCGACTTCGGCGCCGTCGGCGTGGCGCTGCTGGCCGGCGACACTGCCCGCGCCACTGTCGCGGCGCAGCGCCTGGCCGGCATCTTCCCGCAGCGCTTCTACATCGAGCTGCAGCGCGGCGGCCTGCCCACCCACGAGGCCCATGTGCGCGCCGCGGTGCCGCTGGCGGCGGAGCTGCAGCTGCCGGTGGTCGCGACCCACCCGGTGCAATACCTGGAAGCCGACGACTTCGAGGCCCACGAAGCGCGGGTTTGCGTCGCCGAGGGCGAGACACTGTCCAACCCGCGCCGCGTCAAGCGTTTTTCGCGCGAGCAATACCTGAAGACTCAAGCGCAGATGGAGGCGCTGTTCGCCGACGTGCCGTCGGCGATCGCCAACACCGAGCAGATCGCGCGCCGCTGCAACTTGAGCCTGGTGCTGGGCAAGCCGCAGTTGCCCAACTTCCCGACGCCCATCCAGGCCGACGGCCTGCCCATGCCCATCGACGCCTACTTCCGCCAGGCCTCGTTCGAGGGGCTGGAGAAGCGGCTGGAGATGCTCTACCCGGACGTCGCCAAGCGCGACGCCGAGCGCCCTCGCTACGTGGAGCGGCTGGAGTTCGAGATCAACACCATCCTGAAGATGGGTTTCCCGGGCTACTTCCTGATCGTGTCGGACTTCATCTTGTGGGCCAAGTCCAATGGCTGCCCGGTGGGCCCGGGCCGCGGCTCCGGCGCCGGCTCGCTGGTGGCCTATGCGCTGTTCATCACCGACCTCGACCCGCTCGAATACAACCTGCTGTTCGAGCGCTTCCTGAACCCCGACCGGGTCTCGATGCCCGACTTCGACGTCGACTTCTGCCAGAGCAACCGCGACCGCGTGATCGACTACGTGAAGGACAAGTACGGCCGCCAGGCGGTGAGCCAGATCGCGACCTTCGGCACCATGGCGGCCAAGGCCGCGCTGCGCGACATCGGGCGGGTGCTGGGCATGGGCTACGGCCATGTCGACTCCATCGCCAAGCTGATCCCGGCGCCGCCGGGCAAGTCGGTGACGCTGGCCAAGGTGCCCGAGAACCCCGACAGCGGCGTGATCTACGCGCGCAAGGAAGCGCCCGAGCTGGAGCAGCGCGAAGCGGCCGAAGAGGAAGTGGCCGAGCTGCTGTCTCTGGCGATGCGGGTCGAGGGCATGGTGCGCAACATCGGCATGCATGCCGGCGGCGTGCTGATCGCGCCCGGCAAGATCACCGATTTCTGCCCGCTCTACCAGCAGCCCGGCAGCGACTCCGCGGTGAGCCAGTACGACAAGGACGACGTCGAGGCGATCGGCCTGGTGAAGTTCGACTTCCTGGGCCTGGCCACGCTGACCATCCTGGAGATCGCCAAGGACTTCATCGTTGCGCGCTACCCGGAGCAGAAGGACTTCGCCTTCGAGACCATCCCGCTGAAGGACAAGGCGGTCTACAAGCTCTTCTCCGACGGCCTCACCGAGGCGGTGTTCCAGTTCGAATCGCGCGGCATGCAGGGCATGCTGCGCGACGCCAAGCCCAGCCGGCTCGAAGACCTGATCGCGCTGAACGCGCTCTACCGCCCAGGTCCTATGGACCTGATCCCCAGCTTCGTGGCGCGCAAGCACGGCCGCGAAGAGGTCGAGTACCCGCATCCGCTGGTCGAGAAGGTGCTCTCCGAGACCTACGGGATCATGGTCTACCAGGAGCAGGTGATGCAGACCGCGCAGGTGCTGGGCGGCTACTCGCTGGGCGGCGCCGACCTGCTGCGCCGCGCGATGGGCAAGAAGAAGCTCGAGGAGATGGCCGAGCACCGGGCCATCTTCCGCAAGGGCGCGGCGGTCAACAACATCCCCGAGGCCAAGGCCGACGAGATCTTCGACCTGATGGAGAAGTTCGCCGGCTACGGCTTCAACAAGTCGCACGCCGCCGCCTACTCGCTGCTGGCCTACCACACCGGCTGGCTGAAGGTGCACTACACGGCGGAGTTCTTCGCGGCCAACATGACCGTGGAAATGGGCGACACCGACAAGCTCAAGGTGCTGCTCGCCGACGCCACCAAGAACTTCGGCATCGGCTTCGAGCCGCCCAACGTCAACAGCGGCCTCTACCGCTTCGAGCCCATGCCGGGGGCTGAAGGCAAGAAGCGCCTGCGCTACGGCCTGGGCGCCATCAAGGGCACCGGCCAGGGCGCGATCGAGGCCATCGTGGCCGCCCGCACGGCCGACGGCCCGTTCACCAGCCTGTTCGACTTCTGCGCCCGCGTCGACAAGGGCAAGTGCAACAAGCGCGTCGTCGAGGCGCTGATCAAGGCCGGCGCCTTCGACCTGCTCCACCCCGACCGCGCCTGCACGCTGGCCAGCGTCTCGCTCGCCTTCGACTGGGCTGAGACCCAGGCCGCGCACGCCCACCAGGGCGGCCTGTTCGACTTCGGCGACGACAGCGCGCACGGCTCGCACACCCAGGAGCCACCGCTGGTGGCCGCCGACCCGTGGAGCATCAAGGAGCGGCTCACGCTGGAGAAGACGGCGATCGGCTTCTACATGTCGGGCCACTTGTTCGACCAGTGCGAGACCGAGGTGCGCCAGTTCTGCCGCCGCCGCATCGCCGACCTGCTCGACGCCCGCGAGCCGCAGCTGCTGGCCGGCATCGTCAGCGAGCTGCGCGTCATCAACGGCCAGCGCGGCCGGGTCGGCATCTTCAAGCTGGACGACAACAGCGAGCCCATCGAGGCCGTGGCCAACGAAGAGACGCTGGACAACAACAAGGACCTGCTGAAGGAAGACGAGCTGGTCATCATCCAGGGCAAGGTGCAGACCGACCGCTTCAGCGGCGGCCTGCGGCTCAATGTGGGGCAGGTCTGGGACCTGGCCTCGGCCCGCGCGCGCTTCGGCCGCTACCTGGCCGTGGCGGTGAACGGCGGCACCCCGCCGGTGGCCGACGTCATCCGCGACTGGCCGGCCCGCAAGACGCAGACCGAGCAGGGCGAGCTGCCGCAGGGCCTGGGCGTGCGCCTCAAGCTCAAGCGCGCCACCGTGACCGCCGACCTCGACCTCGGCGACCAGGCCCGCTTCTGGCCCAGCGACGAGGCGCTCGCGCGCTGGAAGGCGCTGGCGCACGAGGGGCAGGCGAGCATCGTGTACGAAGCGGGAGGGCAGTGAGCCCTCCAGTCGCTGCGCTCCTGCCCCCAAGGGGCGCGTTCCCGCTTGGGGCGGCCCGGCGCGGGAACATCACGCGCCTCTGACCTCGGCCAGCAGGTCGGGGTGGCGGTCCAGCACCTTGAGCAGCTTCACCAGCGCCAGCGGTGGCTTGGTGCGGCCGTTTTCGTAGCGGGAGAACGCGTTGACGCCGCCGCCGAAGATCTCGCCCGCTTCGCGCTGGTCGAGATCCAGCTTCTTGCGCACGCTCGCGATGAAGGCCGGATCGACGGCCGCCGCGTTGACCTGCTGGTTGAACGCCAGCATCAGCTTCATCGTCCGGCGCGACTCGGTGGCGTCCAGGATGGACTCATCGCAGGCCGTGCAGAAGTCGCCGGTCACCTGAGGCAAGGTCGTCGATTCGCCTTTGTAGTGGTAGGGCAGGTCGCGGGTGTCACGCAGCATCTTCGCGGCGCCGCAGCTCGGGCATTTCATGGTTACAGCTCCTTGAAAGACACGATGAGCACGTCATCGATCACGGTCAACTTGAGATAGATGGGCCCAGCGGGCGTGACAGGCCGATAGACGTCCTGCCAGACACGGTGGTCAGCGTGGGTCGTCATGCTCTTGTAGAAGTCGGTGGCGTTCAGCGCCAGCAGCACGGCGAGCATGCCGTCGAAGTCAAGGCCCAGCGCAACCGCACCTTCCCGTGCGCTCTTCGTCGTTCGCACCTGGCCTGCGTTGACCAGTGCTTTCACCGTCGCCAGCTTGGAATGAGGCGTCCACTTCTCCACCAGGAGACAATAACCTGTCAGGTTATTGTTGGCAAGTAGGTTAGTGGATCGGGGCGGCGGAGGAGCATGCCTGGAGGCGAACCGTGGCCGTCGCGCGGCTGTCGCAAAACTTTCGCGCATCCGTCATCGCAGCAGCACGCCCGCGGGCGCCAATACGGCGTTGTTTTCAACGCCTGCGGGCCTGCCTGTTCATGCCGACCGGATTCCACCTGCTGATCGCCGCGCAGTTCACCTCCGCGCTGGCCGACAACGCGCTGTTGATCGTCACCATCGCGCTGCTGCAGGAGCAGGGCTGGTCGGGCTGGTGGGCGCCGTTGCTGAAGTTCGCGCTGACGCTGTCGTACGTGGTGCTGGCGCCGGTGGTGGGGCCGCTGGCCGATGCGGTGCCCAAGGCGCGGCTGATGGCCTGGATGAACGGGATCAAGACGCTGGGGGTGCTGGCCTTGTTCGCCGAGGCGCATCCGGCGGTGGCGTTTGCCATCGTCGGGCTGGGGGCCGCCGGGTATGCGCCGGCCAAGTACGGCCTGGTCACCGAGATGGTCGATGCCGGGCGGCTGGTGGTGGCGAACAGCTGGATCGAGGTCTCCATCGTCTGCGCGGTGCTGTTCGGCACGGTGCTGGGCGGCGGGCTGGTGAACGAGGCGCTGCGAGCCTCGGCGGTGGCCGAGACCGGCGCAGCCTGGCTGGCGGCGCTGGGGCTGCCGCTGTCGTCCACGCTGTGCAGCTCGCTGCTGCTGCTGTTGCTGCTCTACGGCCTGGCGGCACTGCTGCAGCTGGGCGTGCCGGACAGCCGGGTGCGCTACGCGCGCCGCGCCATCCACCTGCGGGCCTTGCTGGGCGACTTCGTGCAGGGCAACCGCCTGCTCTGGCGCGACCGCGAGGGCGGCCTCTCGCTGGCCGTCACGACGCTGTTCTGGGGCGTCGGCGCGACGCTGCAGTTTGCGGTGCTGCGCTGGGCGCTGGACTCGCTGGGCCTGCCGCTGGAGCAGGCGGCCTACCTGCAGGCCGTGGTCGCCGTCGGCGTGGTGGTGGGCGCGGCCATCGCGGGCCGCTTCGTCGCGCTGCGCGACGCCCAGCGCGTGCTGCCGGCCGGTGTGGCGCTGGGCTTGCTGATCGCGGTGGTGGCGCTGGCCGACGGGCTGCTGTGGGCGATGCCGGCGCTGGCGCTGGTGGGCGCGGTGGGCGGCGTGCTGGTGGTGCCGATGAATGCGCTGCTGCAGCACCGCGGCTGCCAGTTGCTCACCGCAGGCCGCTCCATCGCCGTGCAGGGCTACAACGAGAACCTCAGCATCCTGGCGATGCTGGCGGTCTACGCCGGCCTGCTGGCGCTGGACGTGCCGGTGGTGCCGCTGCTGGTCGGCTTCGGCCTGGCCA
>DATHWJ010000423.1:0-4968 GCA_035460745.1 Ideonella sp.
ATGGCCTGCCCGGAGGGACTCGAACCCCCGACCTGCTGCTTAGAAGGCAGCTGCTCTATCCAGTTGAGCTACGGGCAGCGCGGGCCGCATTCTAGGGCGCGGGGGCGCGGCCCCGCGCCCGGGGGCGATACGGCTCAGTGCTTCTTGTACTGGGTGGCGCCGAACAGCGTCTCGCGCGACTTGTCGTCGACCAGCGGCTTGCGCAGCGTGGAGAGCACCTCGACGCCGCGCTGCACGGCGGGGCGGGCGCCGATCTCGTCGAACCAGCCCTTGAGGTGGGGGTAGTCGTTCCAGGCGATGCCCTGGTTCTTCCAGGAGCGCAGCCAGGGGAAGACGGCGATGTCGGCGATGCTGTACTGCGGGCCGCCGAGGTACTTGGACCGGGCCAGGCGGCTGTCCATCACGCCGTACAGGCGCTTGGCTTCATTGGTGTAGCGGTCGACCGCATAGGGGATCTTCTCGGGCGCGTAGATGCGGAAGTGGTGGGCCTGGCCCAGCATGGGGCCCACGCCGCCCATCTGGAACATCAGCCACTGCAAGACCTCGTACTTGTCGCGCGTGCTCTCGGGCAGGAGCTTGCCGGTCTTGCCGGCCAGGTAGAGCAGGATGGCGCCGGACTCGAAGAGCGAGATGGGCTGGCCGTCCGGGCCCTCGGGATCGACGATCGCGGGGATCTTGTTGTTGGGGCTGATCTTGAGAAAGTCATGGCCGAACTGGTCGCCCGCACCGATGTTGATGGGGATCGCCTTGTAGGCCAGCCCGCACTCCTCCAGCATGATGTGGACCTTGTGGCCATTCGGTGTGGCCCACGAATACACTTCGATCATGAACGTCTCTCCTTCTGCTGGGGCATTGCTGCCACTCTAATCCAAGCATGCTCAAGTCAGTGCGGCGATGGTTGTTCGGGCCGCCGGCCTTGCCGGGTCGGGTCGCTTTGCAGGCCTGGTGCGCGGAGCGGCAGTTGCTGCTGCGGCCCACGCGCGAGCGCGACGGCTTCGTGATAGAGCGGCCCGGCGGCGAGCCGGGCTGGCGCATGGAGTGGGGGCCGTCGCGGCGGACCTACCTGGGCTCGCACGAGCTCCGGCTGCGCGGCGAGACCGGTCTCGACCCGCTGACCCACGCGGTGCTGATGCCGCGCGCGCTGATGGCCACGTTGGAGCGTGAGCTCTTCAGCCGCATCACCGACGGCGTGCAGACCCGGCTCGACGACGACACGCCCGAGGAGATGCGCTGGCTGGCGATGTCCACCAAGCTGAGCCCGGCGCAGATGGGCGACCTGCATGCGGCCTACGCCGCGGTGAGCAACGCGCCGGAGTGGATGGCGCCGTGGCTGGGCGGGCGCCTGCGGCCGCTGCTGCTGGCCCACACGGCCGAGGCCTCCGGCGGGCTGGCGGTGGCGCCGGTTTTCGTGCTGATTGCCCAGCGTGGCGGGCTGGTGATGCGCATGGCGAGCGCCGCGCCGGACGCGCACACGCTGGACGCTGCGCTGCCGCTGTTCGAGCTGGCGCTGGCCGAGACCCGGCGGGTCGTCGAAGTGCCGCTGCCCTGAATGGCCAGGACGGCGATGCACCGCGCTCAGGCGCGCTGCGCGAACGACCAGGCCAGCTCGGACAGCGGCTTGGCCGCTTCGCCGGTGGCGCGGGCCTGGCTGCTGGCGGCCGTGCCGTCGAGCACCCGCTTGGCGATGCCTTGTGCGATGGCGGCGATGCGGAAGAGGTTGTAGGCGAGGTAGAAGTTCCACTCGTCCTTCAGCGCGGCGGCGTCGCCGCGGCCGGTGCGCTCGCAGTAGGTCTCGATGTAGCGCTGCTCGCTCGGCAGGCCCAGCGCTTCGAAGTCCAGCCCGGCCATGCCGCGGAACATGCCGGCAGGGATGTGCCAGGCCATGCAGTGGTAGCTGAAGTCGGCCAGCGGGTGGCCGATGGTCGAGAGCTCCCAGTCGAGCACCGCGGCAACGCGCGGCTCGGTGGGGTGGAAGATCAGGTTGTCGAGCCGGTAGTCGCCGTGCACAACGGCCACCTCGCGCGGGTCGCGGGCGCCGGGCGGGATGTGGGCCGGCAGCCAGGCCAGCAGGTGGTCCATCGCCGCGTTGGGGCCGGTCACCGAGGCCAGGTACTGCTTGCTCCAGCGGCCGATCTGGCGCTCGAAGTAGTTGCCCGGCTTGCCGTAGTCGGCCAGGCCGGCGGCGTCCATGCTCACGCTGTGCAGCGCGGCGATCACGCGGTTCATCTCGTCGTAGAGGGCGCTGCGCTCGGCGGCGGCCAGGCCGGGCAGCGCGGGGTCCCACAGCACCCGGCCGTCGACGAAGTCCATCACGTAGAAGGCGCGGCCGATCACGCCCTCGTCCTCGCAGAGCAGGTGCATGCGCGCCACCGGCACCGCGCTGCCGTGCAGCGCCTGCATCACGCGGAACTCGCGTTCGATGGCGTGGGCCGACGGCAGCAGCTTCTCCTTGGGGCCGGGCTTGCTGCGCATCACGTAGGCGCCGACTGGCGTCACGAGCTTGAAGGTGGGGTTGGACTGGCCGCCCTTGAACTGCTCGACCGAGAGCGGTCCCTTGAAGCCGGGCAGGTGCTGTTCGAGGTAGGCCTGCAGCGCGGCCGGGTCGAACTGGTGGTGCTCGGCGACGGCCTGGGTGCCGGTGTTGTTGTCCATGGCGTCATCGTCCTCTGGCGTCAGCGGTCGGCAGCGGCCAGCAGTTTCTCGCGCGATAGCACCACCAACCGGGTCGGTTCCACCCGCAGCACGCCATCGCGCTCGAGCTCCTTGAGCTCCTGGTTGACACGCTGGCGCGAGGCGCCGAGCAGCTGGGCCAGGTCTTCCTGCGCGAGCTGCAGCCGGATGCGGATCTCTTCGCCCTGGGCGATGCCGTAGCTCTTGGCCAGCAGCAGCAATTGTTTGGCGAGGCGGGCCGCGAGCGGCAGCGTGTTGAGGTCCTCCACCAGGTTGAACATCAGCCGCAGCCGGCGGCAGTTCAGCCGCAGCAGCGCGTCGTAGAGCTCCACGTGCAGCGACAGCAGCTCCTTGAAGTCGGGCTTGCGCACCGTCAGCAGCGTGGTCGCGCCATGGGTGGTGGCGTCGTGGGTGCGGGGCAGACCGTCGAAGAGGGCGATGTCGCCGAACCAAGTGCCGGGCTCGACGTAGGTGAGCGAGACCTGCTTGCCGGACAGGGCCACCGAGCTGACCCGCACTGCGCCCTTGGCCACGCCGCACCAGTCTTCGGCCGGCGCGCCGCGCGAGGCGAGCGCGGTGCCGTCCGGCAGGCGGCGCACCGAGGCGCGCGAGAGGATGTCGCTGCGCAGCGCCTCGGAGAGCGAAGAGAACCACGGCCCGGCGTCGACGCTGTGGCGCTCTTCGATGGTCAGGATGGGGGTGTTCATGAGGGTGGATCCGTGGCGCCGCTCCCGCCGCATCATGCGCTGGCCCGTTCATTGTCCATCGTGCTGCGCTTGCCCCCGCTGCCGTGTCACTTGAACTGCGGCGGCCGCTTCGCGAGGAAGGCCGCCAGGCCCTCGCCGCCGTTGTCGTCGAACAGGTTGGCGACGAACTCGTCGCGCTCGGCGTCCATCTGCTCGCGCAGCTTGCGGCCCGGCGCGCGGTGCACCAGGTCCTTCACGCTGGCCAGCGCATTGGGCGCCATGCGCGCCAGCAGGCGCACCAGCTCCAGCGCCTGCGCCAGGGCCTGGCCGCTGTCCACCACCCGGCTGACCAGGCCGAGCTGGTGCAGGCGCTGCGCGCTCAGCGGCTCGGCCAGCCAGATCATCTCCAGCACCAGCGATCGAGGCAGGGCGCGCGCCAGGTGCCAGGTGGCGCCGCCGTCGGGCGAGAGGCCGATGCGGCCATAGGACATCGTGAAGCGGGCGTCCTGCGCGGCGACGATCAGGTCGCAGGCCAGCGCCAGCGACATGCCGCCGCCGGCCGCATGGCCCTCGACCGCCGCGATGACCGGCTTCGGAAAACCGCGCAGCGCCTCGACGAAGGCGCTGAACTGGTCGATGGACGCCGCCTGCGCCTCGGGCGGCCGCTCGCGCGCGCCGCCGATGCGGTTCAGGTCGCCGCCGGCGCAGAAGTGGGCGCCGTCGCCGCGCAGCACCACGGCGCGCACTTCGGGATCGGAGTCGGCGTTGTTGAGCGCCTCGATGCCGGCGGCGTAGGCCTGCGGCGACAGGGTATTGCGCGTCGCGGGGTCGCTCAGGGTCAGGATCAGGGCCTGTCCGTCGCGGGTCGTCAGCATCTCGGATGGCATGATGTCCTTCAGGTGGGTGGGGGCGCCGAAACGCAGGGCGCGCGGCATGGCGCGTGATTCTTGCACCTGCGCCACAGCCCCCGTCCACCGGGCAGAAACCGTAAACATTCGTGTTAGAGTCTTTTTGGATCACATTTCTTCTGCGCCTGCCGGCATGCTTAACAAAGCCCTTGAGCTGATTCTTTGTTGTGCCGCGCTGGCGGTGACCTTTGGCGTACAGGCCGTCGGTTTTGGCGCCGTTTCTCCCAGCACCGTGCTGGGCCAGCCGCTGAATGTCACCATACCCATCCACCTCGACACCGGCGAGCGCCTGGCTGCCGAATGTGTCAGCGCAGAAGTAATTTCCGGGGAATCCCGAATCCCCCCTGAAGAGGTTCGGGTCCAGGTACAGCCGGGTAATGGCCCGGCCGAATGGATTGCCCGAATCACCACCCTGGGCGCGATCCAGGAACCGGTTGTCGAGGTGAGTATCAGCGCGGGTTGCGAGCGCCGCTTCATGCGCCGCTTCACTGCATTTGCCGACCCGCCGCAAAACCTGCTGGCGGCCAACAGCTTCGGCGGCGCGGCAGTTTCCTCATCGGTCGCGGCTGCGGCGCAGGCCGGCTCGCGGTCTTTGCCGGCGCCACCCCGCGCGGCGTCGCCCGGCCTGTTCGCTGGCGCTGCGGCGGTGGCGGAGCGCTCGGCCGGCGAGGCGCGGGCCAAGCCCAAGCCGCGGCCCGGGCCGG
>DATHWJ010000424.1:0-17707 GCA_035460745.1 Ideonella sp.
CTCCGCGAGGATGCGCATGCAGTGCTCGTGGAAGACCTCGCCCTCGGGCGTGAGCGACTGGCGCCGGGTCGTGCGGTGGAGCAGGCGCGCGCCCAGCCGCTCCTCCAGCGCCGCGACGCGCTTGCTGACCACCGCCAGCGACAGGTCCAGCTCGCGCGCCGCGGCGGACATGCTGCCCGCGCTGACCACGCGCCCGAAGATCTCCAGCTCCTGCAGGTTGTCCAGCACAGACCCTCAACTTTCAGGAAAGAGTGAATCGCCGCGGGGCTGGTTTTTCGCCGTGGCCTGCCAACGCACAGTGGCGTGCTTCCGCAACGGAGAACCCCACTGCCATGAAACTCTATCCTGCCTTGACCCCGCTCGCGCTGGCCTGCGCGCTCATCTTCATCGCCGCGCCGCCGGCACGCGCCGCCGAGGCGGCCGGGCCCACACCCCCACTCACGCAGAGCCAGGCCGGCTACTACCGGTTCATGGTGGGCAAGGTGGAGGTCATCGCCTTGTCCGACGGCACCATCGGCCTGGACACCCAGTTGCTGCAGACACCCCACCGGCACGCGGTCGATGCCGCGCTGAAGGTGGCGCATGTGACCTCGCCGCTGGCCACCTCGGTCAACGCCTACCTGGTCCGGTTGGCCGGCCGCCTGATCCTCGTCGATGCCGGCACCGGCACGCTGTTCGGCCCCAGCCTGAACAAGCTGCCCGCCAGCCTGCGCGCCGCGGGCGTCGAGCCGGAGCAGATCACCGACGTGCTCATCACCCATGTGCACACCGATCACACCGGGGGTTTGATGAGCGGCGACCGGCGGGTCTACCCGAACGCGACCCTGCACGTCGACCAGCGCGAGATCGGCTACTGGCTGGACGCAGCGAACGAGCAGAAGGCCCCCGCCGCGAAGCAGGGCTTCTTCCAGCAGGCGCGGGCATCGCTGGCGCCCTACGTCGCGTCGGGGCAGGTGCGCAGCTTCGACGGCGCGCAGCAGCTCTTCCCCGGCCTGCGCTCGCTGCCCGCGCCCGGCCACACGCCGGGCCACACCTTCTACGTGCTCGAAGACCAGGGCGCCAAGCTGGTGTTCTGGGGCGACGTGATGCACGCTGCCGAAGTGCAGCTCCCGGACCCCTCGGTGACCATCGTCTACGACGTCGACCCGGCCGCCGCGCGGGCGCAACGGCAGCGCGCGTTCGCCGATGCCGCGCGGGCCGGTTATCTGGTCGCACCGGCGCACATGGCCTTTCCGGGCGTGGGGCGGCTGCGGGCCGACGGCCGGTCCTATCGATGGCAGCCGCTGCCCTACGTCAACGATGCGCCGGCGGTGAAGTGAGCCGGGCCGGCGGGCAGGCCGCGCGTATCATGGATCGCGTGTGCAAGGGCGTGCCCGCCGCACGCCGGCCGGCCACCGTGTTACCCCCGGGAGGGTGAGGAGAGCACCATGCCTGTCCTGTCTCGTCTGTTGGCCTGCTTGCTGCTCGCGCTGCACGTGGCCGCCGCCGCGGTCGAGATCGTCCGCTTCCCGAGACCCGAATTCGAGGGCGATCGCCGCTACGACTACGCAACGCAATTGCTGCAGCTCGCGCTGTCGAAGTCCGGCACCGAGTACCGGATCCAGGTGGCCGCGATCCCGATGAACCAGGAGCGCCAGGTGCTGGAGATCGAGGCCGGGCGAACGATAGACGTGGGGCCCATCCCCAGCTCCGCCGAACGCGAGGCGCGCCTGCTGCCGATTCGCATCCCCTTGAACAAGGGCCTGCTCGGATGGCGGCTGGGCCTGATCCGCAAAGGCGATCAAGGCCTGATCGCGGGCGTCAAGACCTTGGACGATCTGCAGCGTGTGCGGCTCGCGCAGGGGCAGGAGTGGCCGGACACGCAGATCCTGCAGGCCAATGGCGTCAACGTGATCACCGCCCCGAAGTACGAAGGCCTGTTCAAGATGCTGACAGGCAAGCGCTTCGACTACTTTCCGCGCAGCGTCATGGAGATCTGGGACGAACAGGAGATCAATGCCCAGACGCTGGAAGTGGAGCCTCGCCTCGCCCTGCACTACTTCTACGACGCCTACTTCATGGTGAACCGCAACAACACCAGGCTGGAGCGAGACATACGCGAGGGGCTGGAGAAGGCCATCGCGGACGGCTCGTTCGACAAGGTCTTCCAGCAGTACTTTGGTGAGCGGCTGCGCAAGGCGCGCCTGGAGACGCGAACGGTGATCGAGTTGAAGAACCCGCTGCTGACACCCGGGACGCCCTCCCATAGGCCGGAGCTCTGGTACGACGCCAGGCGGGGGCGGTGACGAGGCCATCGCGCCGAGACCGGGGCGCGGCGCGGCGGCCCGGTCAGGGTGAATGCCCCGGCCCTGGCCCAGGCTCTGGCCCAGCCCCGGCCGGGTGGACCCAGCGGGCCAGCGTGGCAAACAGCTCATCCACCTTGATCGGCTTGGCGACGTGGTCGTTCATCCCGGCAGCCAGCACCTTGTCGCGGTCGCCGACCATGGCGTTGGCGGTCATCGCGATCACCGGCAGCTCGTGCCACTGCGGCCGCTGGCGCAGCGCCCGGGTCGCAGCGTAGCCGTCCATGACGGGCATCTGGCAATCCATCAGCACACCGTCGAAACGCTCGCGCTCCAGCATGTCCAGGGCCTCCTGGCCGTCGCAGGCGACGCTGACGGCGACGTCGGCGCGGCGCAGCACGGCCAAGGCGATCTCGCGGTTGACGGCGTTGTCCTCCACGAGCAGGATGCGCGCGCCGCGCAGGTGGGCCCGATGGCCGAGCATGGCCTCCTCGCGCTTCGCCGTGCGCGGCGTGCGAGGCACCGAGAGCCCGAGTGCTTCGCTGCAGGCGTCGAGCAGCGTGGAGGGCGTGACCGGCTTCGTCAGCAGCGCGCTCACGGCGATCTGTCGTTCCGCCAGGCGCCGCTGCACTTCGCCGCGGCTGAAGGAAGTCACCATCAGCACGGGCGGGGCCGGATGGCGCCGGGCTTCGCGCTGGCCCAACAGGCGCGCACACTCCACGCCGTCGAGGCCGGGCATCTTCCAGTCGAGCAGCACCAGGTCGTAGGGCTTGTCGCTCGCGTCGGCAAGCTCCACCATGCGCAGCGCCTCCTGACCCTGGGCCGCGGTGTCGGCTTCCAGCCCCAGCGCGGTGCCCATGTGGGCAAGCACCTCGCGAGCGCTGGCGTTGTCGTCCACCACCAGCATGCGGCTGCCGCGCAGGCCTTCCCGATGCGGCAAGGGCGGTCTTGCCGACTCGGGCTGCAGGCCGAAGCGCAGGGCGAAGTGGAATCGGCTGCCCTGGCCCGGCGTGCTTTCGACTTCGATCTCGCCGCCCATCATGCGCACCAGATGCCGGCTGATCGACAGCCCCAGCCCCGTGCCGCCGTAGCGCCGGCTGGTCGACGAGTCGCCCTGCGTGAAGGGCTGGAAGAGGCGCCGCTGTTCGTCGGGCGTCATGCCGATGCCGGTGTCGCGCACCTCGAAGTGCAGTTGGATGGACAGGGCCTGCTGCTCGACGACCTCGATGGCGATGACGACCTCGCCGCTCTCGGTGAACTTGACAGCGTTGTTGCTCAGGTTGAGCAGCACCTGGCGCAAGCGCAAGGGGTCGCCCACCAGCGGTGTCGGCATCTGCAGCGGCAGGGCGAACAGCAGCTCTAGCCCCTTCTCCTCGGCATTCATGCCGACCAGGCTGCCCAGCCCCTCCATCACGTCGGAGAGACCGAACGGGACGGCCTCGATGTCGAGCTTGCCCGCCTCGATCTTGGAGAAGTCGAGGATGTCGTTGATGATCCCGAGCAGCGATTCGGCCGCGCCGTGGATCTTCTGCACCTGGTTGAGCTGCTGCGGGTTGAGCTCGCTTTGCAGCGCCAGGTACGACATGCCGAGAATCGCATTCATCGGCGTACGTATCTCATGGCTCATGTTGGCCAGGAAGTCGCTCTTGGCCTGGTTCGCCGCCTCGGCCGCCTGGCGTGCATCGCGGTCCATCTCGGTCTGCCTGCGCGCAGTGATGTCGCGGGCGATACCGACCGTTCCGGCCACGCGGCCGTCGCGGTCGTGCAGCGCGGTCTTGATGGTCTCGACCAGGGTACTGCTCCCATCGGCGTTGACGTGGTGTTCCTCGATGCGCTTGCTGCCGTTCGACGCCATCACTTCGGCGTCGTCGAGCCGGTAGGTTCTGGCGAGTTCCGGCGGGTGGACGTCGAGATCGGTCAGGCCGATCATCTGGCTCGGCTCCGAGAACCCCTTCGAGGTGGCGAGGGCCCGGTTGACGGCGAGGAAACGGCCGCTGGCGTCTTTCACCCACGCCAGGTCGGGGATGTTGTCCACGATGGCCGCCATGCGTGCATTCGCGTTGCCGAGTTCCATCGCATGCTGGCCCAGCCGCTCGCGCATGGCGTTGAGAGCATCCACCAGCTGGTCGAGTTCATCGCCTTTGCCCCGCACGCGCCGCAGCCGCAGCGGCAGTGCCTGCGCATCCGGTGTCACGCTGCCGATCGAGGCGGCCATGTCCCGCAGGTGGCGGGTCGCCAGCCGGTGCACGACGAACAGGATGAAGAGCGCGACCAGGAAGGTCTTGGCCGCGTTGCTGAGCAGGATCACGAGGGCCTGCGCGGCCAGGTCGCGGTAGATGTCGGTGAGGGTCGCCTCGACCTGCAGCACGCCGATGACCTGCGGGTGCTCCCCGCAGCAGGCCAGCGGAAACTCCTTCACGACCGATCTCTCGGTCTGCCGCACGCCACGGAAGACCGTCAGGGCATGGGCCGACGAGGCGGTCTCCCGCACCTGCGCCGCGCGTATCGAGGGCAGGCGAAGAATGCCTTCGAGCTGCTCCTGGAGCTGCTTCGAGTCCAGCGCCCACAGGCTTTCGCTCAGGCTGCGCGAGGTGGCCTGCTCGATCTCGCTGAAGCGGCTCTCCAGGCGCGCCCTCTCGGTGCGGTAGCTCAAGCTGAGCTGCAGCACGGTCAGCAGCAGCGTCACCAGCGTGCTGAACAGCAGCACACGCAGCAGCAGCGCGATCGCGATGCCGCCCCCCGGCACTTGCGGAATCGATGCCAGCCAGCCGCGGCGCAGCGACTTCGAATCCAACTCACTTGCGTTGAGGGTCATCGGTGAACTTGCCGGGCGCGCCGAACCTGACGGCGGGCCATGGCGTGCGGCTAGCATAGTCGAATGCCGGCCCGCGGCGCCGACCTGAAAACCCCCGCTGCCAGACCCGCTCGCGGAGCTTGGCTCCGCCTGGAGCGCCTCTCGCCCCGCCCGCGATAATTCGCACCCCGCCCTGCCGAGACCCTGCGATGCGAGAGCTTCTGTTCGATGGCGCCGACCGCGCGGCGAGATACCTGGAGGGGCTGGACAGCCGCGCGGTGCAAGCTACGCTCGCCGCCATCGCCGCCCTGGAGGGCTTCGAGGAGCCGCTGCCGGCGCAGCCGCAGGAGGCGGCCGCCACGCTGGCGATGCTCGACACCCTCGGCTCGCCGGCCACCATGGCCAACGCCGGCGGCCGCTTCTTCGGCTTCGTGGTCGGCGGTGCGCTGCCCGTCACGCTGGCCGCCCAATGGCTGGCCTCGGCGTGGGACCAGAACGCCGCGCTGCACACCGCCGCGCCGGCGGCGGCGCGCATCGAGGCCGTGGCACTGCGCTGGCTGCTGTCGCTGTTCGGCCTGCCGGCGACGGCCGGCGGGGCCTTCGTCACCGGCGCCACCATGGCCAACCTGACCGGCCTGGCGGCGGCGCGCCATGCGGTGCTGCGGCGTGAGGGCTGGTCGGTGGAGGCGCAAGGCCTGTTCGGCGCGCCGCCCATCACGGTGCTGGTGGGCGACGAGGTGCACCCCACGCTGGTCAAGTCGCTCGGGCTGCTGGGGCTGGGGCGCGAGCGTGTCGTCCGCATCCCTGTCGACGGCCAGGGCCGCCTGCGGGCGGACCGCCTGCCGCCGCTCGCCGGCCCCACCATCGTGTGCCTGCAGGCGGGCAACGTGAACACCGGCGCCTTCGACCCCTTCGAGCAGATCGTGCCCGCCGCGCGCGCCGCCGGCGCCTGGGTGCATGTCGACGGCGCCTTCGGCCTCTGGGCCCGGGCCAGCCCCGCCCATGCGCCGCTGGCCGCCGGCCTGGAGGCCGCCGACTCGTGGGCCACCGACGCGCACAAGTGGCTGAACGTGCCCTACGACTGCGGCGTCGCCCTGGTGCGCGACGGCGAGGCGCTGCACAGCGCGATGTCGGTGACGGCCGACTACCTGCCCGCGCATTCGCTCGCGCGCGACCCCTCGGACACCACGCCCGAGCTGTCCCGCCGCGCGCGGGGCGTGGAGGTCTGGGCCGCGCTGCGCACGCTCGGCATCGCCGGCATCGCCGAGCTGGTCGAGCGCTGCTGCCGGCACGCCAGCCGCTTCGCCGAGGAGCTCGGTGCGGCCGGCTTCGAGGTCCTGAACGAGGTGGTGCTGAACCAGGTGCTGGTGTGCTTCGGCGACGACGCGGCCACGCAGCGCGTCGTCGCCGCGCTGCAGGCCGACGGCACCTGCTGGTGCGGCCTGACCCGCTGGCAGGGCCGCGCGGCGATGCGCATCAGCGTGTGTTCGTGGGCGACGACGGACGAGGATGTGACGCGCAGCCTGGAGGCCATGCGGCGCGTGGCGCGGGCCGTGCTGAGGCCGCCGCCCGGGCCGTGATCGACCTCGTCGCGGCGTCTCGCCCCTCTCGTCAGAGGCGCTCGAAAACCGCGGCGATGCCTTGCCCGCCGCCTATGCACATCGTCACCAGCGCATAGCGCCCGCCCGCGCGGTGCAGCTCGTAGACCGCCTTGGTGGCGAGAAAGGCGCCCGAGCAGCCTATCGGGTGGCCGAGCGCGATCGCGCCGCCGTTGGGGTTCACCTTGCCCAGGTCGAGCTCGAGGCCGCGCGAGACGGCGATGGCCTGCGCCGCGAAGGCCTCGTTGCTCTCGATCACGTCCATCTGGCCCAGCGTGAGGCCTGCCTTCTTCAGCGCCAGTCTGGTCGCCGGGATCGGGCCTTCGCCCATGATCTCGTTGGGCACGCCGGCCACCGCGTACGAGACCAGCCTGGCCATGGGCTTGTGGCCGGCCGCCGCGGCCACCGCCGCATCGGCCAGCACGAAGAAGGCGGCGCCGTCGTTGATGCCGGAGGCGTTGCCGGCGGTCACCGAACCGTCCTTCTTGAAGGCCGGCTTCATCTTGGCCAGGGTCTCCATCGTCGTGCCCGGCCGGACGTGCTCGTCGGTGTCGAAGACCACCTCGCCCTTCTTGGTCTGCCTGACGATGGGCACGATCTGCGACTTGAAGCGCCCTTCGGCGATGGCGGCCGCCGCGCGGCGGTGCGATTCGACGGCCAGCGCGTCCTGCTCCTCGCGCGTGATGCCCCACTTGGCGACCAGGTTCTCCGCCGTGATGCCCATGTGGCCGACGCCGAAGGGGTCGGTCAGCGTGGCCACCATCATGTCCACCAGCTTGGTGTCGCCCATGCGGGCGCCGGTGCGCATCGCGCTGGAGAGGTAGCCGCCGCGGCTCATCACCTCCACGCCGCCGCCCACGCCATAGTCGCAGTCGCCCAGCAGGATGTTCTGCGCGGTCGTCACGATGCCCTGCAGCCCGGACGAGCACAGGCGGTTCACCGACATCGCGACCGACTCCATCGGCAGCCCGGCCTGGATCGCCGCCACCCGCGCCACATAGGGGAAGCGGCTCTCGGTGGGGATGGTGTTGCCCACCGTCACGTAGTTGATCAGCTTGGGGTCAACGCCGGAGCGGGTAACGGCCTCCTTCATCACGCTGCCGGCCAGCTCGGCCGGCTCGAGATCGGCCAGCCCGCCGCCGAAGCTTCCTATCGCCGACCGGGCCGCGCCCAGCACCACCACGTCTCGCTTGCTCATGACTCGTCTCCTTCAAGGCTGCAATGCCGAACAGGGATCAGGATTCTCGGCCGGCAGCTGGGCCGGCGAGCCCATGATGCCTGCTTCGGCGTGACCACGGCCGCGATGTCCACGCAGCGGCCTCGCCGATGGCGGCAGGCTCAGTGCCCCGAAGCGCCGGAGGCGCCGATGCCGGTTTCCGAGCGCACCTGCTGCGCCACGAAGCCGGCGCGGTCCTGCGCCGCCCGCGGGCTCCGGTCGAGGATGGAGAAGAGCCAGATGCCGACGAAGCCTATGGTCATCGAGAACAGCGCCGGCGACGCGTAGGGGAACAGGGCCGAGCCCTTGGGGTTGCCCAGCGTGACCTCCCAGACGGCGGGCGACACCAGCGTCAGCAGCACCGAGGAGGCCAGGCCGAGAAAGCCGCCGACCACCGCACCCCGGGTGGTGCAGTCCTTCCACAGCACGGACATCAGCAGCACCGGGAAGTTGGCCGAGGCCGCGATCGCGAACGCGAGGCTGACCATGAACGCGATGTTCTGCTTCTCGAAGGCGATGCCCAGCACCACGGCGACGACGCCGAGCGCGACGGTGGTGATGCGCGACACCCTGAGCTCCGAGGCGCTGTCGGCCTGGCCCTTCTTGATCACGGTGGAGTACAGGTCGTGCGAGACCGCCGAGGCGCCCGACAGCGTGAGCCCCGCGACGACGGCCAGGATGGTCGCGAAGGCGACCGCCGAGATGAAGCCGAGGAAGACGTTGCCGCCCACCGCGTTGGCCAGGTGGATCGCCGCCATGTTGCCCCCGCCCAGCAGGCCGCCCTTGGCATCGAGGAACTGCGGATTCGTCAGCACGAAGGTGATCGCGCCGAAGCCGATGATGAAGGTGAGGATGTAGAAGTAGCCGATCCAGGTGGTTGCCCACAGCACCGACTTGCGCGCCTCCTTGGCGTTGGGCACGGTGAAGAAGCGCATCAGGATGTGCGGCAGGCCGGCCGTGCCGAACATCAGCGCCATGCCGAAGCTGATCGCCGAGACCGGGTCCTTGATGAATCCGCCGGGCCCCATGATGGAGAAGCCCTGCGCCGCCGCCTCCTCGGGCGGCTTGCCCGCCGCGGCCGCGATGCCGGTCTTGACCTCCACCGCCTTGGCGAACATCGCCTCGGGGCTGAAGCTGAAGTGGTAGAGCACCATGAAGGCCATGAAGCTCGCGCCGGCCAGCAGCAAGCAGGCCTTGATGATCTGCACCCAGGTGGTCGCGGTCATGCCGCCGAACAGCACGTAGACCATCATCAGCGCGCCGACGATGACCACTGCGATCCAGTACTCCAGCCCAAACAGCAGCTTGATCAACTGCCCTGCGCCCACCATCTGCGCGATCAGGTAGAAGGCCACCACGACCAGCGTTCCCGAGGCCGCGAACAGCCGCACCGGCGTCTGCGAGAAGCGGAAGGCCGCCACGTCGGCGAAGGTGAACTTGCCGAGGTTGCGCAGCCGCTCGGCGAGCAGGAAGGTCACGATGGGCCAGCCGACGAGGAAGCCGATCGAATAGATCAGCCCGTCGAAGCCGCCCACCATCACCGCCGCCGAGATGCCCAGGAAGGACGCGGCCGACATGTAGTCGCCGGCGATGGCCAGCCCGTTCTGGAAGCCGGTGATGCCGCCGCCGGCGGTGTAGAAGTCGGCCGCCGACTTGGTCTTGGCCGCGGCCCACTTGGTGATGAACAGGGTGCCGACGACGAAGAGGGCGAACATGCCTATCGCCGTCCAGTTGGTGGGCTGCTTCTCGGCCTGGCCGAGGTCCGCGCCCGCCGCCATGGCCGCCGCGCAGGCCGCGAGCGGCAGCAGGGTGGCGAGTGCTCGCGCCAGCGTGGCGGTGTTCATTTGAGTGCGTCCTTGGCGATCAGCTCGGTCAGCGTGTCGTACTCGCTGTTGGCGCGGCGCACGTAGATGGCGGTGATGACCACCGTGAAGACGATGACGGCCAGCCCGATCGGCATGCCTATCGTCGTGACGCCCTCGCCCAGCCGGGTCGCGAGGAAGGGCTTGTTGAAGGCGACCAGCACGATGAAGCCGTAGTAGACGAGCATCATCGCCAGCGTCAGCCACCAGCCGAAGCGGGTGCGCCGGGTTTTCAGCGCCTGGTAGCGCGGGTCGTTCAGGATGCGCGTGGTCAGGTCGGTTTCCATGGGATGTCCTTTCGCCGCGCCGACCGCAGGGCAGGCGGTGCGGCGCTTTCCGCGGCTCTCGCCAGATTGGGCGGTGGCCCCGCCGCTGTCTGTGCGCCAACGTACATAGGCCGGAGCAGCGGTCGTTCGCCGCAGGCGCGGCGGTCGCGAGACCGCATTCCC
Source organism: Ideonella sp. (assembly GCA_035460745.1). Classification (GTDB taxonomy): domain Bacteria; phylum Pseudomonadota; class Gammaproteobacteria; order Burkholderiales; family Burkholderiaceae_C; genus Ideonella. The sequence goes on from DATHWJ010000424.1 coordinate 10,202, forward strand.
TTGCGGCCGGGCCTGATCCATGATGTGCCATGCCCAACGCCTTCGACTTCGCGTCGTCGCCGTTCGATTGCCTCGACGCCGATGAGCAGCGGCTCGTGCGCGACGCCGTCGATATCGCCTACTTCCGCGAAGGGCAGACGATGCTGGAGCTGGGCGCCCTGCCGTCGCACCTGTTCGTCGTCATCAAGGGCCATGTCTCGCAGTTCGACGCGGGTGAGATCGTCGCCACCTACGGGCCGCGCGACTGCTTCGACGGCCGCTCGCTCGTCGCCGGCCGGGCCACCAGCCGCTTCGTGGCGGCCGAGGAGGTGCTGGCCTACGAGCTCGCCAAGGCCGCCGTCAACGAGCTGATCTCGCGCAACGCCACCTTCGGCGCGCTGCTGTTCTCCGACCTCTCGCAAAAGCTCGGCGCGCTGGCGCAGCGCCACAGCGAACGGGAGATGCACGCCCTCACGATGTCGCCCGTCGCCGAGGCCTTTCTGCGCCCGGCCCATGTGGTGGACGGCGGCACCGGCATCGTCGGCGTCGCCACACTGATGCAGGCGCAGCGTTGCAGCAGCGTGCTGGTGCGCGACGGCGCCCGGCTCGGCATCTTCACCAACACCGGCCTGCAGCGCGCCGTGCTCGACGGCCGCCCGCTGGACTCGCTGGCGGTGCGCGAGCTGGCGAACTTCGAGCTGGTGTGCATCGCGCCCGACGCGCCCTTGTTCGACGCGCTGGCGATGATGATCCAGCACCAGGTGCACCGCCTGGTCGTCGCGCAGGGCGAGCGCATCGTCGGGCTGCTGGAGCAGCTCGACCTGCTCAGCTTCCTGTCCAACCACTCCTACCTGATCACGGTGCAGATCGTGCAAGCGCGCGACCTGGCCGCCTTGCGCGTGCAGGCCGAGAAGATCACCCGCTTCGTCGCCTTGCTCTACCGCGGCGGCACCCGGGTGCTCCAGATCGGCAAGCTGGTGCAGGCGCTGAACGGCAAGCTCTTCGAGCGAGCCTGGCAGCTGGTCGCCCCGGCCGGCCTGCAGGCCGAGAGCTGCCTGTTCGTGATGGGCAGCGAGGGGCGCGGCGAACAACTGCTGAAGACCGACCAGGACAACGGCCTGGTGCTGCGCGACGGCACGGCATTCGGCGAGGCCGAGGTGGCCGAGGCCTGCTCGCGCTTCTCGGCGGCGCTGCGCGACCTGGGCTACCCCGACTGCCCCGGCGGCATCATGGTCAGCAACCCGCTGTGGCGCCGCAGCGCCGGCGACTTTGCCGCCACGCTGCGCGGCTGGCTGCTGCGACCCGATGCGCAGGGGCTGATGGCGCTGGCGATCTTCATCGACGCGCACGCCGTGGCCGGCGACGCCTCGCTGCTGGCAGGCCTGCGCGCCGAGATGGGGCGGCTCGTCGCGGCGGACGATGCGCTGCTGGGCCGCTTCGCCGCGGCCATCGACGCCTTCCCGGACGAGTCGGGCGGCTGGTGGCACCGGCTGCGGCTGGTGGGCGAGCCGGGCAGGGCGCTGCTGGACCTCAAGAAGGCCGGCATCTTCCCCATCGTGCACGGCGTGCGCAGCCTGGCGCTGCGCGAGCACCTGGCAGCTACCGGCACCGCCGAGCGGCTGGAGGCGCTGGCGGCCGCAGGCCGCTTGCCGGCCCGCCTCGCGACCGATCTCGCCGACAGCCTGCAGTTCCTGATGGGGCTGAAGCTGAAGGCCGGCCTCGCCGAGCTCGACGCCGCGGGCGCAGTGAGCGGCGGCGTGCGCGCCGAGCAGCTGAGCAGCCTGGAGCGCGACCTGATGAAGGACGCCTTCGCGGTCGTCAAGCGCTTCAAGGCCCTGGTGCGCCACCAGTTTCACCTGGAAGAGCGGTGAGGCTGCAGGCCCCCGCAGCCTGGCGCGCCCTCTGCCGGGGGCTGGGCGCGCTGCGCCGCGGCTGGCTTCTCTACCACCTGGCCGACCCGCATTTTTCGTTCATGTACGACGCGCCGCCCGAGGGCGAATGGGTGGCGCTCGATTGCGAGACCACCGGGCTGGACGTCCGCCACGACGAGATCATCTCGATAGGCGCGGTGCGCATCGTCGGCAACCGGCTGATGACCAGCCAGCGGCTGGAGCTGCTGGTCCGCCCCGAGCGCTCGCTGGAGGTGGCCAGCATGCGCGTGCACAGGCTGCGCGAGCGCGACGTCGCCCAGGGCCTGCCGCCCGCGCAGGCCATGCGGGCGCTGCTCGAGTTCATCGGCAGCCGGCCGCTGGTCGGCTACTACCTGGCCTTCGACGTGGCCATGATCAACCGCGAGATCTGGCCCATGCTCGGCGTGGGCCTGCCGCAGCCCAAGATCGAGGTCTCGGCGCTGTACTACGACTTCAAGAACCGCCAGCTCCCGGCTCACGCGCGCGACGCCGCGATGGACCTGCGCTTCGCGACCATCATGAGCGATCTCGCGCTGCCGCCGCGGGAGGCTCACGACGCGCTGAACGACGCGGTCATGGCCGGGCTGGCGTTCCTGAAGCTGCGCAGCGTCGGCTGAGCGTTTGGCGCGGCGGCTGCTTGGCCCGCGCCACCCTGCGTCCTGGTAGGCGCCCCAGGCGTTGCGGATCTTGAGTTCGGCGGCGGAGGGAGCGCGGTTTCAGGCACGTGGTGGTTTCGGTGGGGGCGGCCTTCGACACGGCAGTGGTGGTCTTGCCTCCAGCTTGGCAGCCCTCCTGCGCCGGCCGTGGCGGGGCGGCCGGCAGCGTTTCCGGGTGCCACGCCACGCACCGCCATCGCCGCCGCCACCGCCGCCCACCCGGCCCCCTACACTGGGCCAATGCGATGGCTGAAAACCATGTTGAGCCGGCAACAACCGGCGGTGCCCGCGGCGCGGCAGCGGGCGCTCGACCTGATCGCGGCGATCGACGCGGGCGGCTTGCCGCTCAACCCGGCGCGCGTCAACGACATCGCCCGCAACCTGGGGCTGGAGGTCTCTAGCCGGGCCCGCGTGGAGCAGACGATCGCCCGCATCCGGGCGGCGCTGGCGCGGTAGGCGGACAGCGGCCGGCTTGGCCTACTGATCTCGGCCGCGGCCCGACCAGATCGCACGTACCACGGGCACGGTGCACATCAGGGTGACCGAGGCACCCATCGCCAGCGGCAGCAGCGAGCCGGTGAGCTCCGTCAGCAGCGCGCCGACGAAGGTCGGCAGCAGGCCGGCCAGGTAGCGTTGAAGGATGGCTGTCTTTCGCATGGAAGTCTCCTGGCTGCGATCTTGACCCGCGGCCGCGCCGCCCATCGCCGGAAAAAGGCGGTGTTGGCCGGTGTTGAGCGGTGTTGTAGGACCGGGCCGCCATGCAGAACAGGGCTGTGTCCGGCTGCGACACGGAGCGGCGGCGATGAGCATGGACAGACCACTGGACGTGGCGCAGCCGGATATCGACAAGCGAGATCCGGACCACCTACTTGATGCACAGGAGACTGACATGGCTGACGAACGCCCCCTCATGACCGGACTTTTCCCCGACCGCGACAGCGCCGAGCGCGGCTACGACGCGTTGACGGAACGTGGCTACAACAAGGACGAGGTCAACCTCGCGATGTCCGACGACACCCGCAAGCACTTCGCGGCGGCCGGCACCCAGACGGAGCTGGGCAACAAGGCGGGCGAGGGCGCCGGTGTCGGCGGCGCGATCGGCGGGGCCATCGGTGCGATCGCTGCGGCCCTCGCAGCGGTCGGCACCTCCATCGCCATTCCGGGCCTGGGCATCGTGATCGCGGGCCCGCTGGCTGCCGCGCTGGCCGGCGCCGGGGCCGGGGCCGCGACCGGTGGGTTGCTGGGCGCGCTGGTGGGGTGGAACATCCCCGAAGAGCGCGTGAAGCGCTACGAGGAGGGCATCAAGCAAGGCGGCATCCTGATGGGGGTGCGGCCACGCACCGACGAAGACGCCGACTACCTGCACCAGCACTGGGCCGCCAACCGCGCGCAGGATGTCTACCGGCCCTGAGTGACGCGCATCCGCTGCGCCGCGCCGGTCTCTTCGGGTGGGGCCCGGCCAAGAGACCGCCGGGCCGCCGGTCGCCTCATTTGCGCGCGACCACCACGTGCGCCTGGATCTTGCCGTCCACCGGCCCCTCGCCGAAGCGTTCGGCCAGGGCGGCGGCGCACGCCGCGGTGGCCTGCGCCAGGCTCGCGCCGGTCAGCAGCTCGATCTCGTTGCGCAGCGGCGTGCCCTGGCAGTAGGCCACGGCCGGCCCCCGGGCCGTGGCCGCGCGGCTGCGCGCGGACAGCGTCTCGATGCGCAGCCCCGTCGAGAAACCGGCGTCGGCCAGATCGGCCACGATCGCCGCGGTGTCGAAATAGCCGTGCGGCGTGCGCGCCAGGAAACGCGGCGGTTCGTCAGGGAAGAGCTCGGCCAGCGCCGCGGTGACCGCGTGGGCAAACTCGTTCTCCTCCAGGCGGTCCCAGACGTTGAACACCAGGCTGCCGCCGCGCCGCAGCACCCGCCGGGCTTCGGCGAACGCGCGCCGTTTGTCGGCGAAGAACATCGCGCCGAACTGGCAGACCACGACGTCGAAACTGGCGTCGCCAAACGGCAGCTCCAGCGCGTCGGCATGCTGCCAGTGCACCGGCCTGGCCGTCCCGACCACTGCGGCGCGGTCCAGCATGGCCTGGTTCAGGTCGGTCGCCGCCAGCTCGACCTCGGCCGGCAAGGCGCGCGCCATCGCGCGGGTGGCCACCCCGGTGCCTGCCGCCGTCTCGAGCACCCGTGAGGGGCGCAGCGCCGCGACGCGGCCGGCCAGGTCGGTGGCGTAGGGCTGGAAGATCAACGGGACGAGATGGCTCTCGTAGAGCTCGGCCACCGAGTCGCCGAAAGCCGTGTCGGATTTGTGGATGTCCATGGCCTGCTCCTGCTGCCGCACGCAACTCCGATCTTAGGCGGCATGGCCGGCTAGGTGCTTTCCCTCCAAGACCCCATCAAACCCGGCTTCGGCCTTACTTAGGTCGAAGTTAAGTCTTGCCGGGTTGAAGCCGCGCGCCTAGCATTTCCTGAGAGCTGCCCATGCCCGCAGGCGGCCGAACACAGGAGACAGGAACTTGGCGCGTTGGGACCGGTTGTCCGCTGACGAGATGTCGCTGCTGGTGGCCATCTTCTGGTCCAGCGGCTTGTCGCGCCATGGCGTGGCGGAGCGGCTGGGCTTCTCGAAGAGCAAGGCCAACGTGCTGGTCGCCGCGCTGCTGGAGCACGGCCTGATCGACGAAGCCGGGCTGCAGAGCTCCTCCGGCGGCCGGCGCGCCGAGACCCTGCAGCTCAGCGCCAACCTGGGTGTGCTGATCGGCGTGGACCTGGGCGCCACCAGCATGGAGGTGGCGGTGATGAAGCCCGACCTGGGCGTGCTGGCGCGCCATGCCGAGGCGGCCGACATGCGCGACGGCCCGGGCGTGGTGCTGGCGCGGGTGCTGGCGGTGATGGGCCAGCTGCTGGGTGCGTGCGGCGTCAAGCCGCAGCAGGTCATAGGCATCGGCATGGGCGTGCCCGGCCCAGTGAACTTCGATCGCGGCCAGCTCGACAACCCGCCGCTGATGCCCGAGTGGGACAGCTTCTCGATCCGCGACCGCATGCGCGAAGAGTACGCCGCGCCGGTCTTCGTCGACAACGACGTGAACCTGATGGCGCTGGGCGAGCTGTGGCGGCTGCAGCGCAGCCTGCAGAACTTTCTCGTGATCAAGGTGGGCACAGGCATAGGTTGCGGCATCGTCTGCCACGGCCAGGTCTACCGCGGCGACAACGGCTCGGCCGGCGACGTCGGCCACATCTGCGTCGACAACGCCGGCCCGCGCTGCCACTGCGGCAATCTGGGCTGCGTGGAGGTGATGGCCGCCGGCCCGGCGATCGCGCGCATGGCCACCGAGGCGGCGCAGGCGGGCGAGAGCGAGCTGCTGGCCGAGGCGCTGAAGCGGGGCGGCGGCCTGACGCCGCTGGACGTGGGCCAGGCCAGCCGCGCCGGCGACGCCGCCGCCAACGCCATCATCCAGCGCTCGGGCACGCTGCTCGGCCAGATGCTGGCCTCGGTGGTGAACTTCTTCAACCCCTCGCACGTGTTCATCGGCGGCGGCATCACGCGCATCGGGCCGCTGTTCCTGGCTGCCGTGCGGCAGAGCGTCTACCACCGCTCGCTGGCGCTCTCGACGCGCCACCTGGAGATCCAGTACACGCCGCTGGCGGACCAGGCGGGGGTCGTCGGGGCGGGCGTGCTGGCCTTGCAGGAGTCGCTGAAAGTGCAAGGAGCGCTGAGATGAGTGTTGCGGTCGAGTTCCGCCAATTGACGAAGTCCTTCGGCCCGGTGGAGGTGCTGCACGGCGTCAGCTTCGCGCTGCAGCCCGGCCAGGTCTACGGCCTGCTGGGTGAAAACGGCGCCGGCAAGTCGACGCTGATGAAGATCCTGGCCGGCTACGAGCAGCCCAGCGGCGGCGAGCTGCTGATCAACGGCGCGCCGCAGCGCTTTGCCGGCTCGCGCGCGGCCGAGGCACAGGGCATCGTGCTGATCCACCAGGAGTTCAACCTGGCCGAGGACCTGACGATCGCGCAGAGCATCTTCCTGGGCCACGAGAAGAAGCGCGGCTGGCTGCTCGACGACGCCTTGATGCGGCGCGAAGCGCAGGCGGTGCTGGAGCAGGTGGGCCTGAAGGCTGATGCGAACACCCCCGTGCGGCAGTTGATCGTCGCCGAGAAGCAGCTCGTGGAGATCGCCAAGGCGCTGGCGCGCAAGGCCAGGCTGCTGATCATGGACGAGCCGACCGCGACGCTGACGCCGGGCGAGACCGAGCGCCTCTTCACGCTGATGGCCAAGCTGAAGCGCGACGGGGTGACGCTGGTCTACATCTCGCACAAGCTCGACGAGGTGGAGCGCACCACCGACGAGGTCATCGTGATGCGCGACGGCCGCTTCGTCGCGCGCGAAGCCACCGCGAAGCTGACGCGCCAGCAGATGGCCAACCTGATGGTGGGCCGCGAGCTGGCCGATCTGTATCCGCCCAAGGACCACCCGGCGGCCGGCACGGCGCCCATCCTGAAGGTGGAGGGCCTGAACGTGCCGGGCTGGGCCGAGGACGTCAGCTTCGAGGTCAAGCCCGGCGAGATCCTGGGTTTCGGCGGCCTGGTCGGCGCGGGGCGCACCGAGCTGTTCGAGGGGCTGCTGGGCCTGCGGCCGGGCAGCGCGCGGCGCATCGAGCTGCAGGGCCGCGAAGTCTCGCTGGGCAGCCCGCGGGCCGCCGCCGCGCAAGGCCTCACCTACCTCAGCGAAGACCGCAAGGGCAAGGGCCTGCACATGGCCTTCGGCCTGCGCGAGAACCTCACGCTGATGGCGCTGGACCGCTATGCCCGACCCTGGCTGCGGCCGGCCGCCGAGCTGAAGGCGCTGGAGACGGCGGTGAAGGACTTCGGCATACGCACCGGCTCGCTGAGCAACACCGCCTCGTCGCTCTCGGGCGGCAACCAGCAGAAGCTCGCGCTGGCCAAGGTGCTGCAGCCCGAGCCCAAGGTGGTGGTGCTGGAC
>DATHWJ010000425.1:0-44813 GCA_035460745.1 Ideonella sp.
ACGCAATGGACGCAACGCATCGGCACGACGGCGGAGTGCGGGGTTTTCCATTCGTGCCCTGCTACCGATGGTGGGGGCCGCTGCCGGGTGCCCTGCCAGCGCCCTGTCGCCGGCGCTGAGAATCGCGAGGGGGCCGGCCAGCGAGCGCAGCGAGCATCAACCTCATACTCGGCGGCGCCGATCGAAGCGAACGCAGTGAGCGAAGAAGAGTTGACGCCGTGGCCGGCCCCCTTGCGATTCTCAGGCAGTCTGAGCGAAGCGAAGACCGCCGGGGCCAGGGCGCAGGCAGGGCACCCGGCAGCGGCAAGCTCGCTCTACCTGCCTACCTACCCACCCACCCGGCAACAAGTTTTGAGGCACGATGCCGCCCATCGCCCCGCCCCGCCGACAGGAACACGACCCGTGACTCACCCTCACTTCAAACTCACCGCTGCGACAACCGCCGCGCTGGCCATGGCCGTGCTCAGTACGGCGGCCCTCGCCCAGACCAGCAGCAAGACCACCGCCGTGCTCGGCATGGTGCTGGAGCCCCCGGGCCTCGACCCGACCACCGCGCCCGCCGCCGCGATCGGCGAGATCGTGCACTTCAACGTGCTGGAAGGGCTGGTGAAGATCGGGGTGGACGGCAAGCTCAGCCCGCTGCTGGCCGAGAGCTGGGCCATGGACCCGGACGGCAAGAGCTACAGCTTCAAGCTCAGGCGCGGCGTCAGGTTCCACGACGGCGAGGCCTTCGACGCCAGCGACGTGAAGTTCAGCTTCGAACGCGCCAAGGCCGAGGGCTCGACCAACAAGGCCAAGAAGGCGCTGTTCGACAACATCTCGGCCATCGCCACGCCCGACCCCTACACCGTCATCCTCACGCTGGTGAACGCCGACGGCAACTTCCTCTTCCGCCTGGGCGAAAACCCCGCCGTCATCCTCGACCCCAAGAGCGCCGCGACGACGGCGGGCAAACCGGTCGGCACCGGCCCCTACCAGTTCACCGACTGGAAAAAGGGCGTCTCGGTCACGCTGAGCAAGTTCGACGGCTACCGCAACGCGCCGGCGGTGAAGCTCAAGCGAGTCAGCTTCCGCTTCATCAACGACCCCGCGGCGCGCGTCGCCGCGCTGCTGGCCGGCGACATCGACGGCGTGCCGCGGCTGGACGCACCGCAGGCGCTGAAGCAGTTCCTGGCCGACAAGCGCTTCACGGTCGAGATCGGCGCCACCGCCGGCAAGGGCATCCTCGCGATCAACAACCGCAAGAAGCCCTTCGACGACGTCCGCGTGCGCCGCGCGATCGCCAGCGCGATCGACCGCAAGGCCTTCATAGACGGCGTGCTCGACGGCCTGGGCCGGCCCATAGGCAGCCACTTCGCGCCCACCGACGAAGGCTACGTCGACCTGACCGGCGTGACACCGTTCAACGTCGACAAGGCCAGGGCGCTGCTGAAGGAGGCCGGCGTCAAGACACCGCTGGAGGTGACGCTGACCCTGCCGCCGCCGCAGTACGCGCGCAAGGGCGGCGAGGTGGTGGCCGCGCAGCTGGCGCAGATCGGCATCAACGCCAAGATAGACAACGTCGAGTGGGCGCAGTGGCTCTCGGGCGCCTACAAGGGCCAGTTCGACCTGACGATCGTCAACCACGTCGAACCGCTGGACTACCTGGTCTACGCCGACCCGGCCTACTACTACGGCTACGACAGCGCCAGCTTCCGCGCGCTGGTCGCCAAGCATGCGGCCACCACCAATGCCAAGGAGCGGGCCAGGTTGTTCGGCGACATCCAGCGCCAGCTCGCCAACGACGCCGTCAACGCCTACATCTTCAACCCCGCCCAGGTGGCCGTCGCGAAGAAGGGGCTGAAGGGCTTGTGGGCCAGCTCGCCGATCGCCGCCAATGACCTGGCCGCCTTGCGATGGGAGCCTTGAGAGACTGAGAGGCGCACCGAGTGCGCCGGCGCGCATCGCTAAGATGGCCCGAAACGCCCCTGGAGCGCGCCGATGGCCGAACTGCACGAACTCAGCGCCAGCGAGCTGGCGCCGCTGTACCGCCGCAAGGCCTTGTCGCCGGTGGAGGTGACGCGGGCGGTGTTGGCGCGCATCGAACGCTGGGAGCCCAGTTTGTGCGCCACCTACGCGCTGGCCCCTGAAACCGCGCTGGCGATGGCACGCGCCTCCGAAGCCCGCTGGGCCGGGCGGGTGGCCGAGGCGCCGCGCGGCCCGCTCGACGGGGTGCCGGTGACGCTGAAGGAAAACATCGCGACGCGCGGCGTGCCGACCCCGCTGGGCTGCGCCGCCACCGAGCTGATGCCGGCGGCGGACGACGCGCCCCCGGCCGCCCGGCTGCGCGAGGCTGGCGCGGTCTTCATCGCCAAGACCACGATGCCGGACTGGGGCATGCTGTCGTCCGGCCTCTCCAGCTTCCACCCGCTGGCGCGCAACCCCTGGGACTTGCGCAAGAACCCCGGCGGCTCCAGCGCCGGGGCGGCCGCCGCCGCCGCTGCGGGCTACGGCCCCCTCCACCTGGGCACCGACATCGGCGGCTCGATACGCCTGCCGGCCGGCTGGTGCGGCATCGTCGGCTTCAAGCCCAGCCTGGGCCGCATCCCCATCCAGCCGCCGTATGCGGGCCGGGTGGCCGGGCCGATGACGCGCTCGGTGGCCGACGCCGCGCTGGCGATGAGCGTGCTCAGCCGGCCCGACTGGCGCGACGCGATGAGCCTGCCGCCGCAAGCGGTGGACTGGCTGCAGCTCGATCACGAGCTCAAGGGCCTGAAGATCGGCCTGCTGCTGGACGCCGGCTGGGGCGACGCGCTGCAGCCGGCGGTGCGCGCCGCGGTGGTCGATGCCGCTCGGCGCTTCGAGGCGGCCGGCGCCAGCATCGAGCCCATGCCCGCCTTCAGCACCCGCGCGATGGTGGCCGGGCTGGACCACTTCTGGCGCATGCGCTCGTGGCTGGACTTCAGCGTGCTGCCGCCCGAGCGCCAGGACAAGGTGCTGCCCTACATCCGCCACTGGATCGCACGCGGCGAGACGCTCAGCGGGCCCGAGGTGTTCCGCGGCTACAGCCAGATCGGCGCGCTGCGCGACGCGGCGGTGGCGGCCTGCCGGCCCTATGACTTCGTGCTGTCGCCGGTCAGCCCGGGCGTGGCCTTCCCGGCCGAGCAGGCCAGCCCGCTGAACGACCCCGAGCGGCCGTTCGAGCACATCGCCTTCACGCTGCCCTACAACATGAGCGAGCAGCCCGCCATCTCGCTGAACGCCGGCCACGATAGCGACGGCCTGCCGATCGGGCTGCAGATCATCGGCCGCCGCCACGACGACCTCGGCGTGCTGCGCATGGCCAGGGCCTGGGAGCAACTGCGGCCCGCGCAGGCGGCCTGGCCGGAGCCTTCCTGAGGGCCCGCAGCGCGGCGCTGCCTCAGGCCGGGTGTGAGAACACCTGCCGCATGTAGGCCAGGAAGGTCGGGTCGTCGCACAGCGTCTTGCCCGGCGTGTCCGAGAGCTTGGCCACCGGCTGGCCGTTGCAGCGCATCAGCTTCATCACGATGTTCAGCGCCGGCACGCCCATGTCGTTGGTGAGGTGGGTGCCGATGCCGAAGCTGGGCTGCACCCGGCCGGCGAAGTGGCGGTGCAGGCGGAGGGCCTGGTCCAGGTCCAGCCCGTCGGAGAAGACCAGGCGCTTGCTGTGCGCGTCGATGCGCAGACTGGCGTAGTGGGCCAGCGCCTTGTCGCCCCAGGCAACGGGGTCGCCGCTGTCGTGGCGCAGGCCGTCGAAGAGCTTGGCGAAGTAGAGGTCGAAGTCGGCCAGGAAGGCGTCCATGCCGACCACGTCGGTCAGCGCGATGCCGAGGTCGCCGCGGTACTCCTGCACCCAGGCCTCGAGCGCGGCCCGCTGGAACTGGCGCAGCTGCACGCCCACGGCCTGGAAGGTCTGCAGGTACTCGTGCGCCATCGTGCCCATCGGCGTCAGGCCGTGTTTGCGCGCCAGGTGCACGTTGGAGCTGCCCTTGAAGACGGTGGGCAGCTCGCGCCGGAAGGTGGCGACGACTTCGTCCTGCCAGTCGCTGGAGAAGCGCCGGCGCGCGCCGAAGTCGGTGAACTCGAAGGGGTGGCGCGCCGCGCCGCCCGCCGCTTCCTGCTCGAAGGGCCGCAGCCGCTCGACCTTGGCCGCCAGCCGCCGCCGGCCCTCGGCCAGCGCGGCGGCCTGGTCGAAGCGGCGGAAGTAGAGCTCGTTGACGATGGACAGCACGTAGATCTCGAAGCCCATCACGTGGATCTGCGGGCCGGCGGCCACCACGACCAGCCGCTCGCCATCGGTCTCGACCCGCAGGTAGCGGCGCTGGAAGCGGAAGATGCGCAGGAAGTCGATGAAGTCGCTCTTCAGGTAGCTGCGGGTCGAGAGGTAGGCGAGCTCGTCCTCGCCGAAGCGCAGCTCGCACAACGCGTCCAGTTGCACCTCGACCTCGGCGGCCAGGTCGGCGAGCGGGAAGCGCGGTGTGTTGCGGCAGACGAAGCGGTACTCGGCCTGGTTGGCCGGGAAGGCATGCAGCAGCGCCTGCCACATCGTGAACTTGTAGAGGTCGGTGTCGAGCAGCGAGTGGATGGCGGGGGTCATGGAGGGCCTTGGGTCCTTGGGTTCAGGTCAGCAGCGCGGCGGCCTGGGTGGTCGTCAAACGCTCGACGCCTTGCGCCGCGGCGCGGGCGTAGAAGGCCTCGGCCAGGGCCTCGAAACCGGCGACCGGGCTCATGCAGTCGCTCAGCAGCACCGTGCGCGGCCGCGGGCCGTCGAACGCGAGCAGTTGCTCGACGCTGGCGGCGACGCAGTGGCTGGCCGCTTCGCCGGCCACCAGCAGCAGGTCGATACCCTCGGTGACATCGCGCGCGAGGGCCTGGTTGTACTGGGTGGCCGCGACGCCCGGCACCGGCACCTCGGCCTCGAAGACGCCGTAGTGCTCCGACAGCGGGTACTCGCCTTTCAGCAGCTTGCGCACCGCGCGCTGGTGCTGCATCTCCCAGCCGGCGAGCTGCTCGGCCAGCGCCGGGTGCAGGTTGTGGCCCCAGGTGCCGGTGACGCAGTGCACCGGCCAGACCACCAGGCCGGGTTTGCCGCGGGCGGCCAGCGCGTCCAGCATCTGTGCGACGCCGGTGGCCAGCGAGCGGTCGCGCGGCGTGAAGCGGCCGGCGCGCACGTCGGCCGCGGCGATCACCGTGAAGGGCGCGACCGCGGCGCCGTCGCCGGCCCGCCAGAAGCTGGTGCGCTCGACGGCCACGCTGGCGTGCGAGTCCAGCGTGGCGGTGATGCCGTCCAGCCGCGCCGCATGCCCGGCGATGAAGCGGGCGAGCCGCAGCATGTCGGCATGGCCGCCGGGCACCGGCAGCGCGGGGGCTTCCCGTTCGCTGCTGCCGGGCCGCGTGGGCCGCCACGCCGCGGGCAGGTCGCAGAAGTCGTTCTGCCCGTCGATGATGAAGAGGTGGGTGGTCATGGGTCTCTTTCGCGAGGGGCCCGGTGGGGCAGGCTCGGCATCGGCCAAAGGAGAGAGTGTGCCGCCGGCCGTGAGCGGGTCGCGCTGCGGGTGCTTGCGCAGCACAGTGGCGCGTGGCGCGGCGCACATGGCACCGGTTTTTCACTGCCCTGCCCGAACCCCCACCGGAGGCCGCTTCGATGTTCTCACCCCCCGATTCTTCGGCCGGCGCCGCAGCCCGCCGCGACTTTCTGCAAGCCGCGGCGGCGCTCGGCCTCTCGGTGCTGGCCGGGCCCGCACTGGCGCAGGAGCGCAGCGGCCGCGCCGCACCCGAGACCCTGCTGTACAACGGCCGCATCACCACGCTGGATCCGGCCCAGCCCGAGGTGAGCGCGGTCGCGCTGAAGGACGGGCTGGTGATGGCGGTCGGCCCGGACGCGGAGATTCGCCCGCTGGCCGACGGCGCGACCCGCCTGATCGACCTGCAGCAGCGCCGCACCATCCCCGGCCTGACCGACTCGCACACCCACGTGATACGCGGCGGCCTGAACTACAACATGGAGCTGCGCTGGGACGGCGTGCGCAGCCTGGGCGCTGCGCTGGAGATGCTGCGCGACCAGGCCCGCCGCACGCCGGCGCCGCAGTGGGTGCGCGTGGTGGGCGGCTGGAACGAATTCCAGTTCGCCGAGAAGCGCCTGCCCACGCTGAAGGAGCTCAACGACGCCGCGCCCGACACGCCGGTGTTCGTGCTCAACCTCTACAACATGGCCTTGCTGAACCGCGCCGCGCTGCGCGCCGTCGGCTACACGCGCGACACGCCGCAGCCGCCCGGCGCCATCATCGAGCGCGACAAGGCCGGCGAGCCGACCGGGCTGCTGCTGGCCGAGCCCAACGCCTTCGTGCTCTACAACACGCTGAACCACGGCCCCAAGCTCAGCCCGGAAGACCAGGTCAACTCGACGCTGCAGTTCATGCGCGAGGAGAACCGGCTGGGCGTGACCTCGGTGGGCGATGCCGGCGGCGGCTTCCAGAACTACCCGGGTGATTACGACGTCATCGCGACGCTGGCCAGGCAGAACCGGCTGACGCTGCGCTTCGCCTACAACCTCTTCCCGCAGAAGGCCAAGAGCGAGCTGGCCGACTTCCAGCGCTGGGTGCAGACGGCCAAGCCGGGCGAGGGCAGCGATTTCTACAAACTCAACGGCGCGGGCGAGATGCTGGCCTTTTCGGCCGCCGACTTCGAGGACTTCCTGCAGCCGCGGCCCGAGATGCCGGCCGCGATGGAGAGCGACCTGGAGGGGGTGGTGCGCTTCCTGGCCGGCAACGGCTGGCCCTGGCGCATGCATGCGACCTACAACGAGACGGTCTCGCGGGCGCTCGACGTGTTCGAGAAGGTGCACCGCGACATCCCCATCGACAAGCTGGGCTGGTTCTTCGACCACTGCGAGTCGGTGCAGCCGGCCAACCTGGAGCGCATCAAGAAGCTGGGCGGCCGCATGTCCATGCAGGGCGAATACTTCATCCGGCGCTACGGGCTCAAGGCCAGCGCCGAGACACCGCCCGTCAAGCGCATGCTGGAGATGGGCCTGCCGGTCACGCTGGGCACCGACGCCACCCGCGTCAACAGCTACAACCCCTGGCAGGCCCTCTACTGGCTGGTCTCGGGCCGCACCATAGGCGGCACCGTGCTCTACCCCGAGGAGCGCCGGCTGGAGCGGGCGGCGGCGCTGCGCCTGATGGCGGCGGACGGCGCCTGGTTCTCGCGCGACACCGGCCGCAAGGGCGTGCTGAAGGCGGGGGCGCTGGCCGACCTGGCCGTGCTGGACCGCGACTACTTCGCGGTGCCGGAAGACCAGATCCAGGACATCAGCTCGGTGCTCACGGTGGTCGCCGGCCAGGTGGTGCACGGCAGCGGGCGCTACGCGGCGCTGGCGCCGCCGCTGCCGGCCGCCTCGCCGAGCTGGTCGCCGGTGCGCCGCTATGGCGGCTACCAGGCGCGCAAGAGCGCGCCGGCTGCGGCGTCGCAAAGCGAGCAGCGCTACCACTACGCCGCGATGTGCCGCTGCGCCAGCGCCTGCGGCCTGCACGGCCATGACCATGCGGCGGTGGCGCGGGTCGCCTTGCCCACCAGCGACACGCGCGCCTTCTGGGGGGCGCTGGGCTGCGGCTGCTTCGTGTAGGGCAGCGCGCGGGGGGCGCACCGTGCGGCGCGGCGGGGCAGTGGCGGCTTACCGTACATTTCAGCCCATGACGCCGCCTGCTTCCATGCAGTTGAGGGATCCGCGCGACAACCGTCTGGGCACGGCGTCGCGCGAGGCGGCCGACCGCGCCGAGACGGCGCTGTGGCGCATGATGTCCTTCTTCGACACGCCGCTGGCCGACCTTGACGCGGCCATCGCCGCCGACCCTGCCTGGGCCTTGCCGCGCATCATGAAGGCCGGCTTCCTGCTCAGCCTCACCGAGCCCGGCCTGGTGCCGCAAGCCGCTGCGCTGCTGGCCGCCGCCGAGCCGCTCTGCGCCCAGGCGCCCGAGCGCGAGCGCGCCCACTGGGA
This sequence comes from Ideonella sp., assembly GCA_035460745.1. GTDB lineage: Bacteria > Pseudomonadota > Gammaproteobacteria > Burkholderiales > Burkholderiaceae_C > Ideonella. The sequence continues at coordinate 7,997 of DATHWJ010000425.1, forward strand.
GGCCACCCGCGCACTGGTCGATGGCCGCTGGCACCACGCCAGCCGAGTCTGGGACGAGCTGCTGCTGGAGCATCCGCGCGACGCGCTGGCGCTGCAGTGGGGCCACCTGTGGGACTTCTACCGCGGCGACCTGCTCAGCCTGCGCCAGCGGCCCGCCCGCGCGCTGCCCGAGTGGGACAGCGCCGACCCGCTGCACCCCTACCTGCTCGGGCTCTACGCCTTCGGCCTGGAGGAGAACAACCTCTACCCGCAGGCCGAGGAGGTCGGCCGCCAGGCCACCGGCGGCAGCGCCTGCGTGCCCTGGGCCGTGCATGCGGTGGCCCACGTGATGGACATGCAGGGCCGCTTCGAGGACGGCACCGCCTGGCTGCGCCAGCACCAGCCCGGCTGGGCCGAGGGCAACGGCTTTGCCGGCCACTTGTGGTGGCACATGGGCCTGTTCCGGCTCGAGGCGCTGGACGTTCCCGGCGTGCACCGGCTGATCGACGCCCACCTCTCCGGCGAGGCGTTGCAGGTCACGCTGCATCGGCTCGACGCCGCGGCCATGCTGTGGCGCATGCACCTCGCCGGCGTGGACGTCGGCGCACGCTTCGTCGAGCTGCTGCGCGACTGGCAGCCGGCCGACGAAGAGGCCGGCTTCTACGCCTTCAACGACCTGCACGTGCTGGTCGCGATGCTGGGGGCCGGCGAGCTGCTGCGGGCCGAGTCGTGGATCGCCCGCTGCGCGACCCGCGCGATGCAGCCCGAAGACGCCCGCCGCAGCAACCACCAGACCTCGCGCGAGGTGGGCCTGCCGCTGATGCGCGGGCTGCTGGCCTTCGCCCACGGCGACAACGACGGCGCCGTGGCCACGCTGCACCCGGCCCGCGCGCAGCTGCAGCGCCTGGGCGGCAGCCACGCGCAGCGCGACCTGATCGACCAGACCCTGCTCGCCGCCTCGGCCCGCGCCAGCCACCGCCACGTCGGCCGTGCGCTGCTCAACGAACGCCGCATGGCGCGCGCGCTCACCCCGCTGACCCGCCACTGGGCCGAACAGCTCGGCCTGCCTGTCTGACACGCTGCGGCTGGAGCACCTGGCGGCGACGGGCAGCCCTTGAACTTGCCGGAGCAGGGATGTGTGCATCAGATGCGATATCATCAGATGTGCTTCCTTTTGCGAAAGCTCGCATGCGCACCACCCTCGATCTCGACAGCGACGTGCTGCAAAGCGCCAAGGAGTTGGCGCGACGCCAAGGCAAGACCGCTGGCCAGGTCATTTCCGACCTGGTGCGTCGCGCGCTCAGCCAGCCGGCAGACCCGACCGCCTCAGCGACGCTCGGTGTGCAGGAGCCGGCCGCGTTTTATGGCTTTCAACCTTTCCCATCACGCGGCCAGGTCGTGACCAATGACGCGGTCAATCGCCTGCGCGATGACGGCGAGTATTGAGTCTGCTGTCGCTGCGACATGACCTCCACCCGATCAAGGCGGGCTCTGCTCGACGTCAACGTGTTGATCGCGTTGCTCGACGCCGACCATCTGCACCACCAGCGCGCCAAGGCCTGGCTGGCCGAACACATTGCCGCGGGCTGGGCGTCCTGCGCCGTGACCCAGAACGGCTGCGTGCGCATCATGTCTCAGCCGGCCTACCCGAATTCGCTGCCGCTGGCCCAGGTGGCGCAGCGCTTGCGGCAGGCCACGCAGGCGCCGCACCATCGCTTTGTGGGCGATACCGTCAGCCTGCTCGACGAGGCGCGTTTCGACAGCACACGGCTGATCGGCCATCGCCAGGTGACGGACGCGTGGCTGTTGGGGCTGGCGGTTGCCCACGACCTGCGTTTCGTGAGCTTCGACACCGCGATGGCGCCGCATGCGGTGGCCGGCGCTACGGCGGCGCATCACGTGGTGCTGTGACGCCGGGCCTCAATCCCCCGTCGGCGAGATTCTGAATTCGAGCACCGGAGCCATGCCGGTCAGCGTGGTGGCCAGGCGCTGCAGGTTGGCGATGTCGGTGGTGCGCAGCATCATGCGGTACTCGAAGGTGGCGGCGTCGTCGAGGCGGTAGCTGAGGTTGGCGACGCTGAATCCGTGCTGGGCCAGCAGCGCGCGAAGCGCGTCTTCGCTCAGCACCTCGTCGCGCCGGAAGCGGATCACATGCTGGGCGAAGAGGTTGGTCGGCATGCGCATCTCGATCAGCCGGAACAGGCCCAGCACGCCCAGCGTCAGCCCGGTGGCCACGGCTGCCGCGAAGTAGAAGCCGACGCCGATCAGCACGCCGATCGAGGCCGTCATCCAGATCGACGCGGCGGTCGTCAGCCCACGCACCGACAGGCCCTCCTTGAAGATCACACCGGCGCCGAGAAAGCCGATGCCGGTCATGATGCCCTGCGCCATGCGCGTCGGGTCGACCCGCACCACCTCCGACGAGGCGGCCGCGAACCAGTACGACTGGTAGAGCGTGACCAGCATCAGCACGCTGGAGGCCAGGCAGACGAGGGTGTGGGTGCGAAAGCCCGCGGGCCGCCCGTGGAAGCTGCGCTCCAGGCCGATCAGCCCACCCGCCAGCACGGCGCTGAGCATGTGGATGACGACGTCCTGGTATTGGGTCTGCTGCATCTGCCGCCCAGCATACCCGCGGCGGCGCAAACAAGCTTGCTTGCTTTGCGCCTATCGAGCCGGCGCCGGCTCAGCCGTGCATGTTCTCCAGCACCCGCAGGATCTCGCGCCCGTAGGCTTCGAGCTTCTTGGCGCCCACCCCGCTGATGTTGGCCAGCGAGTCCAGCGAGTCGGGCGCGTCGGCCGCCATCTGCGCCAGCGTGGCGTCGTTGAAGACGATGTAGGCCGGCAGGTTGTGCTCGCGCGCCACCTCGCTGCGCCAGGCCTTGAGGGCAGTGAAGCGGGTCTGGGCGTCGGCGTCCAGCGTCGCCGCGGCGCGCGGCACGCGCTCGCCGGCCGAGCCTTTCTTGCTGCTGCGTGCGCCGCGCGAGGCGCGGGTGGGCTCGCGCGGTTCGCGCATCTCGATGCGCACTTCGCCCTTGAGCACCGCACGCGCGCTGTCGCTCAGCTCCAGCGTGTTGTACTCGCCCGCGCTGTGCAGGTGGCCTTGCGCGATCAGCTGGCGCAGCACGCCGCGCCATTGCGTCTCGGAAAGGTCGGCGCCGACGCCGAAGGTGGACAGGCTCTCGTGGCCGTGCTGGCGCGTCTTGTCGGTGGACTTGCCGCGCAGCACGTCGATCAGATGGCCGGCGCCGAAGCTGATGCCGCCATGCTGGCGGAAGCGGTAGACGCAGCTCAGCGCCTTGCGCGCCGCGTCGGTGGCGTCCCAGCGCGCGGGCGGCTGCAGGCAGTTGTCGCAGTTGCCACAAGGCTGGCTGGTCTCGCCGAAGTAGCCCAGCAAGCGCACGCGCCGGCAGTCCAGGCTTTCGGCCATCGCCAGCAGCGCATCCAGCTTGCCCACCTGCAGGCGCTTGAAGTCCTCGCCGGCCGTGCTCTCGTCGATCATGCGGCGCTGGTTGACCACGTCGGCCAGGCCGTAGGTCATCCAGGCGTCGGCGGCTTCGCCGTCGCGGCCGCCGCGGCCGGTTTCCTGGTAGTAGCCTTCGATGTTCTTGGGCAGGTCGAGGTGGGCCACGAAGCGCACGTCGGGCTTGTCTATGCCCATGCCGAAGGCGACCGTGGCCACCATCACGATGCCGTCTTCGCGCAGGAAGCGGTCCTGGTGGCGGCGCCGCACGTCGCTGTCCAGGCCGGCGTGGTAGGGCAGGGCGCTCAGGCCCTCGCCGCTCAGCCACTCGGCCGTCTCTTCGACCTTCTTGCGGCTCTGGCAATAGACGATGCCGGCGTCGCCCTCGTGTTCGTCGCGCAGGAAGCGCAGCAACTGCACGCGGGCGTTGTCCTTCTCGACGATGCTGTAGCGGATGTTGGGCCGGTCGAAGCTGCTGATGAACTGGTGCGCCTCGCCCAGCGACAGGCGAGCGACGATGTCGGCGCGGGTGTGGTCGTCGGCGGTGGCGGTCAGCGCGATGCGCGGCACGCCGGGGAAGCGCTCGGCCAGCACGCCGAGCTGCAGGTACTCTTCGCGGAAGTCGTGGCCCCACTGGCTCACGCAATGCGCCTCGTCGATGGCGAACAGGCTCAGCCGCCCGCGCTCGTGCAGCGACTCCAGCATGGCCAGGAAGCGCGGGTGGGTGATGCGCTCCGGCGCCGCGTAGAGCAGCACCAGGCGGCCCGAGAGCAGCTCGCGCTCCACCGATTGCGCGCCGGCCGAGTCCAGCGTGGAGTTCAGGAAGGCCGCGTGCACGCCGGCCTCTTCGAGCGCACCGACCTGGTCGTGCATCAGCGCGATCAGCGGGCTGACGACGATCGCCACGCCCTGGCCGGCGCGGTGCCGCACGATGGCCGGCACCTGGTAGCACAGGCTCTTGCCGCCGCCGGTGGGCATCAGCACCAGGGCGTCGCCGCCCGCCACCACCTGGTCGACGATGGCTTGCTGGTGGCCGCGGAAGTGGGTGTAGCCGAAGACCTCCTGGAGGACGGTGGCCGGCTCGGTACTGACGGAAAGCGCTTGCATCGCCCGCCATGGTAGCGGGTGGGGGTCTCGCGGCGCCGGGGCGAAGCTTCCCTGGCGTGAACGGCTGCCCTAGGATGCGGCGCTTGGCACCGCTGCCTTGTGCGGCGGGCCGCCCCGACGCCACCCCCGGAGGAAGCCCACCATGAGCCTGAGCCCCGACGCCCTGCGCGCCCTGCTGATACGCAACTTCGACGATGCGCTGGCCGGCCCCGAGCGCCAGAGCATGCCGCGCCCGCCGCTCTACCACTCGGTCTTCGCCGGCCTGTCCGAGGGCACCGCGGCGCGCAAGCTCGGCGCCGGCATCGACATCGTCGCGCCCCACAGCCAGAGCTGCCCCTACCACTTCCACCACGCACAGGAGGAGATGTTCATCGTGCTCGAGGGCGAGGGTACGCTGCGGGTGGCGGGCGAGCGGCTGCCCATCCGCGCGGGCGACGTGATCTTCATCCCGCCGGGGCCGGAGTACCCGCACCACATCCTCAACACCTCCGACGCGCCGCTGAAGTACCTCTCCCTCAGCACGCAGGAGCGGCCGGAGATCTGCGAGTACCCGGATTCCGGCAAGTATTCCGCTTCGGCACCCGGTTTCCGCGCCATCCAGCGGCGCGAGGCTTCGCTGGACTACTGGGACGGCGAGCCCTGAGAGCACCCCCAGGCGTCGGTGACGCCACCGCCCGCCGAGGGAGCATGAGCCAGGAAGGTCGCCGGGCGATTCGAGCCAGGCGCGGGGCCCGGCTTCGCGCTGGCCAGGTTGGCCAGCGTCAGCGCACCACCGGCGAGCGGCCCTGCAGCGGGGTGACGCAGTGGCCGGCTTCGCAGACCGCGCCGGGGTCCATCAGCATCATGCAGTTGGAGATGCGGCCGGCCCGCTCGTTGTCGGCCTGGCGGGCGGTGTTGTAGGCCTCCACCCGCTGGCGCAACCGGGCTTCGTCGCTGCCGCGGGTCGACCACGCGAGATAGCGCTCCGGGCCGCCGCAGGCCTTGGCACCGACCGCGATGCTGCGGCACTCCGCCTGGCTGCTGCAGGCCGCCGTGCCCACCTCGGCCAGCACCGCCGACCAGCGCGCATCCAGCTCGCCCGAGCCCGCCGGCAGCGAGGCGGGCGCGCCCGGTGCTGCCGGTAAAGGCGCGGCCGTGGCCATGCAGCCGGCGAACAGCGTGGCCAGCGCGAGCGGCGCCAGACGGTGCAACAGAGCCGGTGCGGTGGAGGGGCGGAGGGGCTGCAAGCGGGTGTTCATGGCGTGGAGTCCGGTCGGGCGCCGTGGCGGCGCGTGGAAAGCGCGGCAAGGGAGGGTGTCGAAACGGCTCGCGGGGCCTTCCGGACGACTGCCGAACGTGTCAAATGACGGCGTGGAAGTCTCGATGGAGCGCCCTTGCGCCGTGCTCGGGCGGCCCGATGCGGCACAATCTCCTGCCCGATTCTTCACCCTGTTTCCCCAGGAGCGCGCCCCATGGCCTCGATCAACAAAGTCATCCTCATCGGCAACCTGGGCCGCGATCCCGAGGTCCGTTATACCCCCGGCGGCTCCGCGGTCTGCAACGTCTCGATCGCCACCACCCGCAACTGGAAGAACAAGGACAGCGGCGAGCGCCAGGAAGAAACCGAATGGCACCGCGTGGTGTTCTTCGACCGCTTGGCCGAGATCGCCGGCGAATACCTGAAAAAGGGCCGCCCGGTCTACGTCGAAGGCCGCCTGCGCACCCGCAAGTGGCAGGACAAAGAGGGCAAGGACACCTACACCACCGAGATCATGGCCGAAAACATGCAGCTGCTCGGCGGCCGTGAAGGCGGCGGTGGTGGTGGCGGTGGTGGCGACGAAAGCTACGGCCGCGACCCGTCGGAAGGCGCCAGCCGCCCGGCCCCCGCGCCCCGCGCCCCGGCCGCCCAGCGCCCGGCGCCGGCCGCCAAGAAGGCGGCCACCGGCTTCGACGATATGGATGACGACATTCCGTTCTGAACTGGAAAAACCCACTTTTGCGTGAGGAGCGGCCTGTCGTTCCCTGGAGAAATCCAGCCAGCCAGTTCTTGCCAATGAGAGCCCGCCTCCCTCTCGGGGGAGGCGGGCTCTTTCATGTGCGCCGTGCGCTCTTTCTGCGGTTCGGTGGCGCAGCGCCGCCTCTCGCCGTTGTCGAGCGGGTCTCAGTCCGCGCCCTGCTCGAAGGGCAAGGACTCGGCGCGCCAGCGCAGCATGCCGCCGGCCATGTTGGCCACTTGCGTAAAACCGGATCTCTGCAGCAGCACGGTGGCCTGGGCCGAGCGGGCCCCTGATCGGCAGACCGTGACGACTGGACGGGCCTTGTCGATCTCGGTGCTGCGCGCAGGCAGTTCGGCCAACGGTATCAAGCGTGCTCCCGGGACGTGGCCGAGGTCGCTGCCGAACTCCGCCGGCTCGCGCACGTCGATGACCTGGATGCCATTGGCGTGCGCGCCAGTCATGCACTCGTTCAGTGCCGTCGGCTGAATCTCCCAGATGCCGCCGAAGTTGCAGGTCAGCGGGGCCCAGGATGGCCCTTGCGCAGGGGGCGCGGCCTGGTCCGGTCGGCCGCAGCGCAGGTTGGCAGGCACGGCAATGTCCATCAGCTTGGGGTGCGGCAGGCCCAGGTTGTTCATGTAGCCGGTGAAATCCGTCTCGTTGACATCGCCGCCCAGGCGCGGGTTGAAGCGCTTCTCCTCCGCCACGCTGGTCACGGTCAGCCCGCGGTAGTCGTGCCCGGGATACAGCAGGCAGCCTGGCGGCAGGGAGAGGATCTGCTCCTGCACCGAGCGGTAGAGCCGCCCCGGGCTGCCCTGCTGGAAGTCCGTGCGGCCACAACCACGGATCAACAGGCTGTCCCCGGTGAAAGCCATGCTCTGGTCGTCGAGCACGTAGGTCAGGCAGCCGTTGGTGTGCCCCGGCGTGGCGCGGACCTCGACGTGGCGGCCGCCGAAGACCACCCGGTCGCCGTGCTTCAGCCATCGATCGGCGTTGTGCGCCTCCGAGGCCTCGGACAGCATGATCTGGCTGGCGCTGTCGGCCTTGACCAGCCAGGCCCCCGTGACGTGGTCCGCGTGCACGTGCGTGTCCAGCGTGGCGACCGGGCGCAGGCTCAGTTCGCGCAGCAGGGCCAGGTCGCGCCGCACGTGCTCGAACACCGGATCGATGAGCAGCGCCTCGCCGGAGCCCGTATCGCCGAGCAGATAGGTGTAGGTGGACGACTGCGGGTCGAACAGTTGGCGAAAGACGAGCATCGCGGTCTCCGAGGTCGAGTCCAGGTTCAGCCCGGCTGCTTGGTCGTGCGCAGATAGGGCTTGATGGTCTTGAAGCCCGGGAACGACTTCTCTGCTTCCTCGTTCGAGACCGCCGGCGTGATGATCACGTCGTCGCCGTGTTTCCAGTTCACCGGTGTCGCGACCTTGTGCTTCGCGGTCAGTTGCATCGAGTCGAGCACGCGCAGGATCTCGTCGAAGTTGCGGCCCGTCGTCATCGGGTAGGTCAGCATCAGCTTGATCTTCTTGTCCGGGCCGATGATGAAGACCGAGCGCACGGTCGCGTTGTTCGCCGCCGTGCGGCCGTCCGCTCCCACTTCGTCGGCCGGCAGCATGTTGTAGAGCTTGGCCACGGCCAGATCGCTGTCGCCGATCATCGGGTACTTGACCGCCGCGCCCTGTGTCTCCTCGATGTCCTTGGCCCACTCCCCGTGGCGCGCCACCGGGTCGGCGCTCAGGCCGATCAGCTTGGTGTTGCGCTTGGTGAACTCGGGCTCGATGCGCGCCATGTAACCCAGCTCCGTGGTGCAGACCGGCGTGAAGTCTTTCGGATGTGAGAACAGGATCGCCCATTGCTCGCCGATCCAGTCATGGAACTGGATCGTGCCCTGGGTGGTCTGGGCGGTGAAGTCGGGGGCGATGTCATTGATTCGCAGGGACATGGTGAAGGCTCCTGGTAACGCGCACTGGGTATGAGGGCAAGCCGCCCGGCGCGGCATGGGTCGGGCTTGCCAGAGCTTGTCGGGGCAGGTTCGGCCGGCCGTCGCCGGCAGGGCGCCCAGGCTGGGTAGATCGGCCAATATACCGGGCCCGGATCTCCAGCGGCGCTGCGCGACGCAGACCGGGTACAGCACTGCCGGGACACGGCAAGGGTCAACTGGGCGCCTTTGACCTGCATCCAGCGCGCCTCCCCCGCCGTAGACCCGGCACGGAGACCGCCTCTTGAACACTGCCACCTACCTGCTGCCGGGTGCCCCGGAGCCTGCCGGCCTGCGCCAGGCGCCCCGCAAGGCCCCTGGCGCCGCCGCGGCGCATCTGCTACCTTCGGCCACAGCGCTGGGCGGTATCGCCTGCCTGGGCGCCATACACCCTCTGTCGCTCCCCGCGCGGACCATGCCGAGCCAGCTTCCCGACCCTCCTCCGTTGGCGGCTGGCCTTGTGCCCGGCGCCCCGGGCCGCGACCCCGCCGAGCAGGCGCGCGCCGAGCGCGATGCCGCGCTGGCGGCGCTGCTGCAGCAGGCGGCTGCCGGCAACGTCGGTGCCTTCGAGGCCTTCTACGACCAGACCGTGGCCTACGCGCAGGCGCTGGCGCGGCGCATGCTGCATGCCAGCGCCGACCTGGACGACCTGCTGTCGAACGCCTACTTCCAGGCCTGGCGCGACGTGGCGCGGTTCGACCCCGAACGCGGCAGCGCGGTGACCTGGCTGCTGACCATCGTGCGCTCGCGGGCGCTGGACCTGATGCGCCAGGCGCGCCAGGCGATGCACTGCGCGCTGGACGAGAGCCACATGGAGCTGGCCAGCGACGCGCCCGGCCCGATGGACCTGCTCGACAGCGCGCAGCACGGCAGCCGCCTGCAGCGGGCGCTGGCCAGCCTGGGCAGCCAGGAGCGCTGGGTGCTCGCGCTGGCCTACTTCCGCGAGCTCTCGCACAGCCAGATCGCCCGCGAGACCGGCCTGCCGCTGGGCACCGTGAAGTCGCTGATCCTGCGCGCCCAGGGCAAACTGCGCGAGCTGATGCTGGCGGCCTGAGCCGCCCGCCTCTACCGGATTCCACCGCATGAACACCACATCCCCCCCCGACTTCACCGACGCCGACCCGCCGCTGGCGGCCGACGTGCAGGCGCTGATCACGGCCGGCCAGGCCGCCGGCCCGCTCGATGCGCGCGCGGGTGCCCGGGTCAAGAGCGCCTTGCTGGGCCGGATCGCACGGGCGCAGGGCGGCTTGCTGACGGTGCAGCGCGACACGGCGGCCGGGGACGAAGCCGCTGCCACCGCCGGCGCCACCCCAAGCGCCACCTCAAGCGCCGAAGGGCCCTGCTGGCAGCCCTTCTTGCCCGGCATCCGCATCAAGGTGCTGCACGAGTGGCAGGGCGTGATGTCCTACCTGATGCACTTTGCGCCCGGCGCGGTGCTGCCCGGCCACCGCCATCCGCACGACGAGGAGTGCGTGGTGCTGGAGGGCGCGCTGGAGATCGGCGACGAGCTGGTCGTGCGCGCGGGCGGCTTCCACATGGCGCGCCAGGGCGACTTGCACGCGCCCATCCGCAGCCCCGAGGGGGCAGTGATCTACCTGCGCGGCGCGGTGCCGGAGGCGGCGCAGCTGTTTTGAGCCGCGGGTCGGGTGCCCGCCCCGCAAGCCAAAAAAAAAGAGCCGCCCGAAGGCGGCCCTTTGCACGGCGGCGGCGGGGTTCAGCCGGCCAGCCGCGCTTCCAGCTTCTGCTTGGTGGCCGTCAGCTCGGCCGGCAGGTGATGGGCCAGTTGGGCGAAGAGCTCCTCGTGCAGCGTCAGCTCCTGGGTCCACGCGGCGTGGTCCAGGGCCATCACCGAGTGGAACTGGTCGCGGCTGAAGTCCAGGCCGTCCCAGCTCAGGTCTTCGTAGCGTGGGCTGACGCCGAAGAAGTGGTCGCTGCCGGCGCTGGCGCCGTCGACCCGCTCCAGCATCCACTTCAGCACCCGCATGTTGTCGCCGTAGCCGGGCCAGACGAACTGGCCGTCGGCGCCCTTGCGGAACCAGTTGACGCAGAAGATGCTGGGCAGCTTGGCGCCCGAGGCCTGCAGCTTGGCGCCCAGGTCCAGCCAGTGCTGGAAGTAGTCGCTCATGTGGTAACCGGTGAAGGGCAGCATCGCGAACGGGTCACGGCGCACCGCGCCGTTGCCGCCCACCATCGCGGCGGTCGTCTCCGAGCCCATGGTCGCGGCCATGTAGACGCCCTCGACCCAGTCGCGCGCTTCGGTTACCAGCGGCACGGTGGTGGAGCGGCGGCCGCCGAAGATGAAGGCGTCGATGGGCACGCCCGCCGGGTCGTCCCAGGCCGGGTCCAGCGCCGGGTTGTTGGTGGCGGCCACCGTGAAGCGCGAGTTGGGGTGGGCGGCGGGCTTGGGCTTGCCGTCCGGGCCGGCGCCGGCCTTGGCGATCTCGGGGGTCCAGTCCTTGCCTTGCCAGTCGATCAGGTGGGCCGGTGCCTGGCCCAGGCCTTCCCACCAGACGTCGCCGTCGTCGGTCAGCGCGACGTTGGTGAAGATCACGTCGCGGTTCAGGCTGGCCATGCAGTTCGGGTTGGTCTGGAGGTTGGTGCCGGGGGCCACGCCGAAGTAGCCGGCTTCGGGGTTGATGGCGCGCAGGCGGCCGTCGGCGCCCGGCTTGATCCAGGCGATGTCGTCGCCGATGGTGGTCACCTTCCAGTCGCTCAGGGCGGCGGGCGGGATCAGCATCGCGAAGTTGGTCTTGCCGCAGGCGCTGGGGAAGGCGGCGGCCACGTGGTATTTCTTGCCGGCCGGCGAGGTGACGCCCAGGATCAGCATGTGCTCGGCCAGCCAGCCGGGCGCGCCGGTGCTCTGCGCCTCGGCCCGGCCCATGGTGGAGGCGATGCGCAGTGCAAAGCACTTCTTGCCCAGCAGCGCGTTGCCGCCGTAGCCCGAGCCGTAGCTCCAGATCTCGCGCGTCTCGGGGTAGTGGACGATGTACTTGGTCTTGTTGCAGGGCCAGGAGACGTCCTGCTGGCCCGGCTGCAGCGGCGCGCCGACGCTGTGCACGCAGGGCACGAAGTCGCCGTCTTCGCCCAGCACGTCGAGCACCGGCTTGCCCATGCGGGTCATCATGCGCATGTTGACGGCCACGTAGGGGCTGTCGGAGAGCTCGACGCCGATGTGGGCGATCGGCGAGCCCAGCGGGCCCATCGAGAACGGCACCACGTAGAGCGTGCGGCCGCGCATGCAGCCCTTGAAGAGCGCGGGCGTGCCGTCGGCCTGGCCGGTCTGCAGCAGCGCGCGCATCTGTGCCGGGGCCATCCAGTTGTTGGTGGGGCCGGCGTTTTCCTTCTGCTCGCTGCAGATGAAGGTGCGGTCTTCGACGCGGGCGACGTCGCTCGGGTCGCTCCAGGCGAGGAAGCTGCCGGGCCGCTTGGCGGGGTTGAGCTTGCGGAAGGTGCCGGCGGCAACGAGCTGCTCGCACAGGCGGTCGTACTCGGCCTGGGAGCCGTCGCACCAGTAGATGTCGGCGGCTTCGGTGAGGGCGGCGACTTCGGCGACCCAGCTCACCAGGCGGGCGTTCTTGACATAGGCAGGCGTGTTCAGGCGCAGCCCTTCCATTGCGGGACGGTTCATCAGCAAGCTCCAATCATGTAAAAACAAAAGCGGGATTGGGCCAAGCTCGCGACAAATCGCCTGGGGGCGTGCGGCCTCGGCGGGCTTCGCCCAATACCGTGGGGTCAGTGCAGGAGGGTGAGCGGCGGGAGGGGTGGGTGGATTACATCGAGTTTCATGCGGTGTGCCGGCCTGCTGGCCCGGTGACGCCCGTGAAACAGAGGCTCGATCGAGTGTAATTGTCTCGTAACCGTCTTCGGTTGCCCACCCATGCAAATCCCGAATAGGGAAATGCCGACGCTGCCTGGCCCGGCGGATGAGCGCCGACCCACCCCAATGGGCAGTGCACAAGACCCACCGTGGCCTCAAAATCAGGGTTTCTTCGGTGCTGCGACATTCGCGGTGCGCCGGAGCCCCCGACAAAGGCAGACACGCATGGCTGACGACAATTCCCAGGCCCTGGGGCCGCTAGGCGCAAGCCGCCACCACCAGATGTTCCCGGTGCTCGGCGAGCTCGATATCTCGCGGGTCAGGCGTTTCGGCAGGCCGCTGCACTTCGCGCGCGGCGAGCGGCTCTTCAAGGCCGGCGAGGCCGGGCCGGGCATGTTCGTGCTGCTCAAGGGCGCGGTCGCGATCACCACCCGCGACGGCATGGGCCATGTGACACCGCTGGTGCGCCAGGGGCCGGGCGAGTTCATGGCCGAGGTCGGCCAGCTCTCGGGCGGGCCGGCGCTGGTGGACGGCCATGCGGACGAAGACGTCGAGGCCCTGCTGGTGCCGCCCGAGCAGCTGCGCGCGCTGATCATCGCCGAGGCCGACCTGGGCGAGCGGCTGGTGCGCGCGCTGATACTGCGGCGCGTCTCGCTGATCGAGTCCGGCGGCAGCGGCCCGGTGCTGATCGCCCACCCGGGCAGCGCGGAGCTGCTGCGGCTGCGCGGCTTCCTGAGCCGCAACGGCCACCCTCACCACGTGATGTGCGCCGAGGCCAACCCCGAAGCCGCCTTGTTGATGGCCGAGTACGGCGCCGCGCCTTGCGATGTGGTGGTGGCCTGCCACGACGGCGAGGTGCTGCTCAACCCCACCGACGACGAGCTGGCGCGCTGCCTGGGCATGGTGGACACCCTCGACCACGACCAGCTCTTCGACGTCGCCGTGGTGGGCGCCGGGCCGGCGGGCCTGGCGACGGCCGTCTACGCCGCCTCGGAGGGCCTGCAGGTGGTGGTGCTGGACTGCAGGGCTTTTGGCGGCCAGGCCGGCGCCAGCGCGCGCATCGAGAACTACCTCGGCTTCCCGACCGGCATCTCAGGCCAGGCGCTGGCCGGCCGGGCCTATGTGCAGGCGCAGAAATTCGGCGTGAAGATGCTGATCCCGGCCGAGGTGCAGTCGCTGGACTGCAGCCGCGCCGGGCCGCAGGGCGAGCTGACGATCCACCTGGCCGACAAGCGCCGGCTGCGCGCCAAGACCGTGGTGGCCGCCAGCGGCGCGCGCTACCGGCGGCCCAACGTGCCCCGCCTGGCGGAGTTCGAAGGCCGCGGCATCTCGTACTGGGCCTCGGCGCTGGAGGCGCGAACCTGCGCCAAGACCGAGGTGGCGCTGGTCGGTGGTGGCAACTCGGCCGGCCAGGCCGCCGTCTTCCTGGCCCAGCAGGCGGCCAAGGTCAACATCCTGATCCGCGGCCCCAGCCTGGCGGCCAGCATGTCGCGCTACCTGATCGACCGCATCGAGGCCGCGCCCAACATCGAGCTGCACCCCCACACCGAGCTGGTGGCCCTGCACGGCGACCCAGGCAGCGGCCTCACCGGCGCCACCTGGCGCTGCCAGCGCAGCGGCGTGGAAGAGGCCTGCGACGTGCGCAACATCTTTCTCTTCGTCGGCGCCGAGCCCGAGACCGGCTGGCTGAAGGACTGCGGCGTGCGCATCGACAAGCACGGCTTCGTGCTCACCGGCGCGGCGGCCGAGGCGCCCTCCGGCGCGGCGCTGGAGACCAGCGTCGCCGGCGTCTTCGCGGTGGGCGACGTGCGCAGCGGCTCGGTCAAGCGGGTCGGCGGCGCCATCGGCGAGGGCGCGGCGGCGGTGGCGCTGATCCACCAGCACCTCGCGGCATGAAGCCCCCACGGTCGCTGGCGCTCCCTGCCCCCCGAGGGGGCTCGCGCAGCGGACCGGCGGAGCCGGTTCCGCGCACGCCCCTTGGGGGGCTAGCGGCCTGCGTCGGAGGGGGCGCCTTGCGGCTTGCTCCTCACTTCATACTGCGTTCATGCGTTTGACGCCCGCGATCCAGGCCTCGAAGGCCTTCATCTGCGACGTCACGAACTTGACCGTGGTCTCGTCGCTGCAGTGGCCCTGGGCGTCGAACTTGGCGCCGGCGCTGCCGATGAAGATCTCGGGCTTGGGCAGCACCATCGCGCTCATGAACTGCATGATCTTGCGCAGGTCGTACTGAACCCGGGCACCGCCCATCGGGCCGGGCGAGGCCGAGAGGATGGCCAGCGGCTTGTTGGCAAAGGGCTGGTCGTCGCCGCGGCTGGCCCAGTCGAGCGCGTTCTTCAGCATGCCGGGCACCGAGAAGTTGTACTCCGGCGTCGCGATCACCACGCCGTCGGCGCGCCGGATGCGCTCGCGCAGCGCCTGCACCGAGGCCGGCAGGCCCTGGGCCAGCAGGTCGCCGTCGAACATCGGGATCTCGCGCAGCTCGACGATCTCCAGCGACATGCCGGCGGGCATCGCCGTGCCGGCCAGCTTCAGCGCCATGCGGTTGATGGAGCCGGCGCGCAAGCTGCCGCAGAGGCCGACGATATCGAGTGAGCTCATGGGAAAGGGTCCTGGGTGGTTGGAAAAAAGGGTCAGGCGGGGTTGGCCGGCCGGCTCGGCGCGGCCGGCAGCGGGATGAACTCGGTCTCGCCCGGCACTGCCGGGAAGCGGCGCTGCAGCCAGTCTTGCTTGGCCTGCTCGATGCGCTCCTTGGAGCTGGAGACGAAGTTCCACCAGACGAAGCGCGGCCCGTCCATGGGCTCGCCGCCGCAGACCATCACGCGGGCCGGGCCGCCGACCGCCTGCAGCACGATCTCGCGGCCGGGCTGGAAGACGACGAGTTGTTCGGGCGGATGCAGTTGCGCATCGCTGCCGACCTGGACCTGGCCGGTCACGACGTAGGCCGCACGCTCGTGGTGCTCGCGCGGCAGCTCGAAGCGGCCGCCGGCCTCCAGCATGACGTCGAGGTAGAACATGTCGGACAGCACGCTGACGGGCGCCTGCACGCCGCCCGCGCGGCCGGCGATCAGCCGCGCCTGGTAGCCGGTGTCGCTCAGCACCGGCAGCGCCCCGGCGCCGAAGTGGGCAAAGCTCGGGTCGCTCTCTTCGTGCGCCTTGGGCAGCGCCACCCAGGCCTGGATGCCGGCCACGCCGCTGTCCTTCAGCCGCACCTCGGGCGGCGTGCGCTCGGAGTGCACGATGCCGCGGCCGGCGCTCATCCAGTTCAGCTCGTGCGGGCGGATGGGCTCGACCGAGCCCAGGCTGTCGCGGTGCATGATCTCGCCGTCGAACAGATAGGTGACGGTGGCCAGCCCGATGTGCGGGTGCGGCCGCACGTCCAGCCCCGCGCCGGCGCGCAGCACGGCCGGGCCCATCTGGTCGAAGAACACGAAGGGTCCGACCATGCGGCGCTGCGCCGAGGGCAGGGCGCGCTTGACGAAAAACCCGTCGCCCAGGTCGGCACTGCGCGGTACGACGATGGTCTCGATGTCAGGCGACGGGGCGGCGGCGGTGTCAGCGGGCATGGGATGGTTCTCCGGTGGGGCCAGGGGGTGGCGCAAGGGTAAGAGATGGCGGCCCGGCCTGCAGCACCTCGGCCAGCAGCAGGTGGCGCGGGCTCTCGAAGTGGCGCGCCGCGCCGCTCAGCGGATCGGTGAAGGCGATGCGCTTGGCCAGCAACTGCAAGGGCCGTGCGAGGTCGTCGCTGTCGGCCGGCAGCAGGGCCGGGTAGATGCGGTCGTGCAGGATGGGCAGGCCCAGCGCGGCGCAGTGCACCCGCAGCTGGTGGCGGCGGCCGGTCGTCGGCGCCAGGCGGTAGCGGGCCCAGCCGCCCTGCACCTCGATCGGGTCGAGTTCGGTCTCGGCATTGGCTTCGCCGGGCGCTTCGCGCACGCGCATGAAATGTTCGTCGTCGACCAGGCGGCTGCAGTAGCGCAGCGGCCAGGCCAGCTCGCTGCGCCAGGGGGCGATGCACTCGTACAGCTTGTGCATGCGCCGCTCGGCGAACAGGCGCTGGTAGAGGCCGCGCGTGGCCGGCTGGGCCGAGAACAGCACCACGCCGGCCGTTTCGCGGTCGAGCCGGTGCAGCGGCACCAGGTCGGGCAGGCCCAGGCGGCGCTTCAGCCGCACCAGCAGCGTCTCCTGCAGGTAGCGGCCCGAGGGCGTGACGGGCAGGAAGTGCGGCTTGTCGGCCACCACCAGGTGCTCGTCCTGGAACAGCAACTGCTCGTCAAAAGGGATGCGTGCTTCGGCCTCGAGGGCGCGGTAGTAGTAGAGCCGCAGCCGCGGTTGGTGGTGGCGCTCGGGCGTGACCGGCACGCCGTGCTCGTCGACCACCTCGCCGGCCGCCATGCGCGCGGCCCAGACGGCCGGCGAAATCGCCGGGAAGCGCTGCGCCAGGCAGGCGGCGATGGTGGGCCAGGGGCCGGCGGGCAGCGCCACGCAGCTCGGGCCGACGCCGTCGCGGGTGGGCAGCGGCAGCGGGCGGGCGGGCGGCCGGGGGCCCGTCATGCGGCGTCGTCCGGCTGGGGGTGGTCGGCTGCGGCCGGGTCGGCTTGCGCCAGCCGGCGGGCACGCTGCAGCCGCCACTGCTCGTCGGGCGCACCGGCGTAGACGTCCTCCGCGCGGGTGCCGGTCTCCTGCAGCGCGGCGTCGAGCGCGATGCGGTTGTCGAACACGAAGCACTCGCCTTGCCAGGCGCTGCTGGCGGGCCGGGGCTGCTGGGCGAGGTAGTGGAGGATGCCGCCTTCGAGCTGGTGCACCTCCAGGCCCATGCCGGCCATCCACGCGGCGGTCTTTTCGCAGCGTATGCCGCCGGTGCAGTACATCGCGACGCGCCGGCCCGAAGCCTTCCACTCTGCGGCATGGGCCTCGATGTAGCGCGGGAAGTCGCGGAAGTTGTTCACCTGCGGGTCGACCGCGCCCTGGAAGCGGCCCAGCCGCACCTCGAAGTGGTTGCGGTTGTCGATCAGCACCACGTCGGGCTGGGCGATCAGCGCGTCCCAGGCCGCCGGGGCGACCTGGGTGCCGGCATGGCCCACGGCATCGACGCCCGCCACTCCCAGCGGCAGGATCTCGGGGCGGTGGTGCACCTTCATCTTGTGGAAGGGCGCCGTGCGGCAGGCGGTGCGCTTGAAGGCCAGGCCGGCGAAACAGCCGCCCAGGCGCGGGTCCGCGCCGAGCGCGAGCTCGAACGCATCGAGCGCGGCGGCGCTGCCAGCCAGCGTGCCGTTGATGCCTTCCGAGGCCACCAGCACGACGCCCAGCAGCCCCTGCGTGAGCTCGCGCAGCGTGTCGGCCACCTGCGCCGGGTCCGCCAGGCGCACGAAGCGGTAGAAGGCGATGTGGAAGACCGGCTCGCAGGCACTCACGGCATGACCTCCGCCTGGCCGCTCGGCCGCGCCAGCCGCGCGCGGATGGCGCAGGGGCAGCGGCGGAAGAGGCACGGGAGTGGCAGCATGGGAGCGGGGATTGTGGCGCGCGCCGTGCAAGGGCGTGGCGCAGCGGGCATTAAGATCGGCGCCCGCCATCCCTGCCTGCCCAGCCGCACCCGCCCATGCCCGCCGACCTGCCCGACACCACCGAAGCCCCCGACACCGACAGCGCCACCAAGGTGCAGGAGCCCCGCCTCTGGAGCGACGAGCTGTGGACGGCCAAGGTCATCAAGAACGAAGACGACGACGGCTGGGCGGTGGCGATGACGCGCGCCGGCGAATCCGAGCCGGCGCTGGTCGGCCCGTGGACCATGGGCCGCGACAAGAAGAACCCCAAGCCGCTGGACGCGCCGGCCTTCTTCACGCTCGTCAAGACCGCCACCGAGGTGCTGCGCCGGCACGAGCAGCAACTGCACGCCACGCTGCACAAGAGCGTCACGGTGAGCACCGAGGCCGGCCGCATCAGCGTGACGCTGGACATCGTGCCGGACGACGACAACCCCAGCGCCACCTTGAGCGCGCACGACGAGGCCGGCGAAGCGCTGGCGCAGGTGAAGGTGGCGCCCAGCTTCAAGCTCAACAGCAGCAGCGCGCTGGCCTGGATAGCGGCCGAGTACGCGCGGCCGCGGCAGGGCTGACGGCCGTTACGCCGACCCGGCCGACCCGGCGGGTGGGGCCGGCTCGGCAGGCCGGTCGGCCATCGCCTCGCCCAGCCGCACGCTGCGCCCCGCCACCCACGCCGGGTTGAACTGCAGCGGCCCGGGCGGGAACAGCAGCACCACGGTGGAGCCGAGCAGGAAGCGGCCCATCTCTTCGCCCTGCGCGAGCTGCACCGGCGCTTCGTCGTAGCGCCACTCGCGCACGCTGCGGCTGCGCGGCGGGTTGACGACGCCGTGCCACACGGTGGCCATGCTGCCGACGATGGTGGCGCCCACCAGCACCAGCACGAAGGGGCTGCCCTGCGGCGTCTCGAAGACGCAGACCACCCGCTCGTTGCGCGCGAACAGCCCGGGCACGCCGCGCGCCGTCGTCGGGTTGACCGAAAACAGCTCGCCCGGCACGTAGACCATGCGCCGCAGCCGGGCGGCGCAGGGCATGTGGATGCGGTGGTAGTCCTTGGGGCTGAGGTAGAGCGTCGCGAAGTGGCCGCCGTGGAAACGGGCGGCCAGCGCCGCGTCGCCGCCGACCAGCGCGGCGGTCGAGTAGTGGTGGCCCTTGGCCTGGAAGATCTGGTTGCCCTCGATGGCGCCGAACTGGCTGATCGCGCCGTCCACCGGGCAGACCAGGTCGGCGGTGGCGAGCGGGCGCGCACCGGGCTTGAGCGCGCGGGTGAAAAACTCGTTGAAGCTGGCGTAGCGGGCGGTGTCGCTCTCGGCCGCCTCGGCCATGTCGACGCCGTAGCGCCGCACGAAGTCGCGCACGATCCAGCTCGTCACACCGCCCCAGCGGCCCGAGGCCACCCAGCCGGCGAAGCAGGTCAAGGCCTTCTTGGGCAGCAGGTACTGGGGCAGGACGGCGAAGCGGTCGGACACGGGCGGCCACCGGCGGACCGGCGAGATTGGGGAACGAGGGGCCGCAGTGTAGCCAGACCGCGGCGCGCGGGCTTTCACGCCCGGCAGACAATCGCCCGCATGAAGATACTGAGTGTCAACGTGGCGCGCGCCGAGGCGGTGCAGATCAATGGCCGCGAGGTCTCGACGGCGATCGCCAAGCGGCCGCAGCCTGGGCCGGTGCTGTTCGGCCCGCTCGGCCTGGAGGGCGACGAGCAGGCCGACCTGACGGTGCACGGCGGGCTTGCCAAGGCGGTCTACGCCTACCCGAGCGAGCACCTGCCGTTCTGGCGCACCGTGCGCGCGCAGGCCCAGGTGGGCGACTGGACGCAGGAGGTGCCGCCCGGGCTGGTGGGCGAGAACCTGCTGCTGGCCGGCATCACCGAGCGCGAGCTCTGGCACGGCGACCGGCTGCACCTGCCGCGCGGCGGCGTGCTGGTAGTGAGTGAGCCGCGCCTGCCCTGCTTCAAGTTCAACGCCGCGATGGGCTTCTCGAAGGCGGCCAAGCTGATGGTCGAATCGGGCTATTGCGGCGCCTACCTCGCAGTGCTGGTGCCCGGCACGGTGCAGGCGGGCGACAGCTTCACGCTCGAGCCGGGGCCGCGCGAGCTGGCGCTGTCGGACATGTTTCGCCGCCGCACGCAGGGCAAGGCTTTTTAGTCCGCCGCAGGCCCAGGAGCCGGGCTTGCCAAGGAGTGCGCGCCGCTGTGCGCGCGGCGCGACAGCCGCCGGGGTGCTTGCCCAGGGCATCACGCCGGCAGGGTGACACGATTGCGGGGGCGCGGCCTCGTCGTTATGGTGCGGCTCATCCCAACCAACCTGCGACATCCCAGCCATGAGCATCATTAGTTTTTTCAAGGAAGCCGGCGAAAAGCTGTTCGGCGGTTCATCGGCGGCGGCCACCCCGGCTGCGGCGCCCGCCGCGCCGGACCCCGCCCAGGTGGCCGCGCTGAACCAGGCCGCCGCGAAGGCGATCGGTGACTACATCGCGACGCAGGGCCTGACGGCCGAGGGCCTCGCGCTGGAGTTCGACGGCGCCAGCAGCACGGTCAGCGTCAGCGGCATCGCCGCCGACCAGGCCACCAAGGAGAAGATCGTGCTGTGCTGCGGCAACGTGCGCGGCGTGGCGGGCGTCAACGACCTGATGACCGTGCAGGCCCCGGCCGACGAGTCGCGCTGGTACACCGTGGTGCGCGGCGACACGCTGTCCAAGATCTCCAAGGACCACTACGGCAACGCCAACGAGTACATGAAGATCTTCGAGGCCAACAAGCCCATGCTGGGCCACCCGGACAAGATCTACCCGGGCCAGTTGCTGCGCGTTCCGGCGTGAGCGCGGGGCTCGGCGCACGAGGTCGAGCCCATTGACTCCCTGAAAAAGGCCGGGCCCCTGGGAAGGTGCCCGGTCTCGTCGAGGGTGACCGCGCCCGGGTGGGCGCTTCAGGTCACCAGCCGATGTCCTTCAACAGCGGCAGCGTCAGATCCTGCGGCGGCGCGATCTTCTGCTTCAGGTCGAGATTGATCGACGGCTCCATCAGCTGGTTGCGCGTGGCGAGCGTGTCCCAGTGGGACACCGACGAGCCCGGCTGGTACGGGTCCGGCGTGAACAGCATCGCCCGGCCGGCCGCGTCGGCACCGGCGCGCACGGCCTTGTCGACGCCCAGGCGGCCCTTGACGCGGGTGGGGCCGTCGACCGGCCCGCTCAGCGAGGTCTTCAGCGTGGCGCCGTCGGCTTGCGTGATGCGCACCGAGGGGATGATCACCGCCGGATCGGCGCCGCCCAGGGACGCGGGCGGCGAGCCCGCGACGTTGTCGGCCACGATCACGCCGATCGCGCCGGCGTCCTGCGCGTTCTTCACCTTCGTGGCGAAGGTGCAGGCACCCCGGTCGACCAGGGCGATCCTGCCGGCCACCGCGCTCGTGTTCGTCGCGCTGAACGGGTCGCAGGCCAGGCCCGTGACGCCGTCGGCCTGGTCGATCACGCGCGCGATCTCGCCCTTCACGGCTCCGGCCGTCAGCGGCGCGCCGAAGCTCGCCGGGCCGACCTGGTAGTCGCCCGCCACGTCGGGGAAGCGGTTCGACGAAACGCTCAACAGCGGCGTGCCGGCCTTCAGAACGGCCGGCACGGCGGCGTTCACGTGGGCGCCGCTCCAGACCAGCTTGCGGCCGTTGCGCGCCGAGGCGGTGCGTTCGGTGTCGCTCATGTCGAACCAGGTCTTGCCGGTCGTGCCGTCCAGCATGAAGCGCTCCCACTGCGCGGGGTAGCTGCCGGTGCCGTCGTCGATGCGGGCGCCCGTCTGGCCGTCGGTGAGCGCCTGGAAGCCCAGCCCGTGGCCGAGCTCATGCAGCAGCACCACGGCGAAGTTGGTCTGCCCCAGCGGCACCTGGTTGTCGACGCCGAGGTAGAAGCCGCCGCCGGTCAGGCAGCCCGGCTGGCCGAGATTGACGTTGAAGAAGGAGACGATCTCGACGTCGGTCCCTTCGTCGAGGTCTTCGCCTGCCAGCGTGTTGGCCAGCGCGCCGGAGTACCAGGTGCCCGGGAAGGGCGCGCCCGGGAAGTCGCGCCACACCGACTGCGCCCCCGCGGCCCCCAGCACGCCGCTGGTGTCGGTGCAGCTGAGTGCGGGCCAGCTGGCGTCGACCTTGATCGTCGGGCCATCGGGCAGGTTGTTTTCCCACTTGTGCGCGACGGTTTCGTACACGAACAGGCGCTGTGCGCCGAGCGTGGTGCCCGGGTTGCCGCCGACGGGATCCACCGGGGTCGGGTCGTTGAAGCCGACACCAGGGGCGTCGGAGCTGATGATCTTGATCTTGGCGGCCATCGCCGTGCTGGCGAATGCGGCCAGCGCGACCGCGGTCAAGGCCAGGGTGCCTGCGCTGCGCAGGGACAGGGCGAAGTGCTTATTCAAGTTCGGCTCCTGCACGCTGGGTCGATGCGAGGCCGTCGCTGCCCTCGACACAGTCCACCGCCACGCTGCCGTCGGCCTGGCGCTCGGCGCGGGCGAACGCCAGGTGCTCGCTGCCCAGGCGAACGCCGCGTGCGCCCGTCGTGCGCGAAGCGATGGCCTGCGACGCCACGCGCCGCGAAGCCGGCAGGCCGGCGCCGAGCGCGTCCAGGGCCTTGGCTTCGGCGGCCGTCACCGCGCGAAGTTGTCGCGTCGCGGGGTCGATGCCGACCCGCAGGCCCTCCACCGCCGAGGGGGTGGCAGGCGCCGTAGCACCGCTTTGGTCGTGCGCGCAGGCCGAGGTGCCGGCCAGCAGCGAACTCGCCGCTACTGCGCAAAAAGCTGTTCCAAGTTTCAAGAACATACATCAACTCCCTGTAGAAAAATTGGAGCAACCAATGTAGCGACGAACTTGGCCGCAGCCATCGGCTTCCGGCACTTGGGCGCCATGGACCCCCCATGAACAAGGGGGTGGGATTCCCCCAGATCCGGGGAGTCGCGGGCAGTGCTCTACGCAGCTTCGACGCCGTAGCCGCCGCGCACGAAAAAACCCCCTCGCGGCGAACCGCGAGGGGGTTTTGGGGAGCCGTGCTTGCCCCCCGGTCGCCCGGGGCGCTCCAACGGATCAGGGACGTGCGATCGTGGTGACCGGTGAGGTCCAGACCTCGGTGTCGGCCGGTGTGGCCTTGTCGCCCAGGGCCTTGAGCACCGACATCTTGATCACGTACGAGCCGTTCGGCGCGGTGACCACGCCGCTCTTGGTGGCCAGCGTGCCGTCCCAGGCGAAGGAGTAGAAGCCGGTCGAGGTCGAGCTGCGCGGCACGAAGGCGTCGTTGCTGACCACGCCGGCCAGCTTGCCGGTGGTGGCGTCGTAGGCCTGCAGCTTCACGGTGCGGCCGAAGTGGTCCATGTGCACCAGGAAGTAGGCGAGGTCGGTGCCGGCCATCGTGAAGGTGCCGCCGGTCGGGCGATTGAAGTACGAGGTTCCGATCAGCTGCGCCAGCCACGGGAAGCCGTTGGCTGTCGGCGTCAGCACCTGGATCGCCTGGTAGTCACCCTGGTAGCCGGCGAACGGCACGCGCAGCGTCTCGCCGCCTTCGCCCTGGGCCGTGAACACGACGTAGCCGCCGTAGATGCTGCGGTCCGGCAGGCCCGGCGCCGTGACGGTCACGTCGACCGTGGCGGTGCCGCGGGCCGGTACCGTCACGCTGGTGGCGCTGAAGGCGACACCGGCGGGGGCGTTGAAGAAGCTCGGCACGAAGGTGCTGGGGCCGGTGGCCAGCGCACCGGCGTGGCTGACGTCGTAGGTGACCGGCGTGCTGCTCTTGTTCTTCAGCGTCAAGGTGCTGGTGACCGGGCCGGGCTGGCTCTCGCCCAGGCTCAACTGGCTCGGCGTGACGAGCGTCTTGGCCTTGAGGGTCTGCATCAGGTCCAGCATGCCCGCGCCCTGGCGGTGCACGTTGTCCAGGAAACCGGTGCCCGGGTTGCCGGCCCAGACCTTGGGGTCGGCGGTGTTCTGCAAGTGCGCGGCCATCGCGGTGGAGGAGATGGCCGGGTTGGCTTGCAGCACCAGCGCGACGCCGCCCGCGACGTGCGGCGACGACATCGAGGTGCCGTTGAGCGTGGCGTAGCCGCCGAGCTCCAGCGGGTAGGTCGAGTTGATGAAGCCGCCCGGGGCGCCGATGTTGGGCTTCAGTCCCAGCTCGGCGGTCAGGCCGTAGGAGCTGAAGGGGGAGATCAGGTTGCCGGTGGAGTTGGGGAAGCTGCCGGTGTCGGGGGTCCAGGTGAGCGAGACCGGGCCGGCCTGGATGGCGCTGTCGATCAGCGCGCCGTCAGCGGCCGTGATCGAGGCCACGGGCACGGTGATGGCCGGCGTGCCGGCCACGGTCGGGAAGATCAGGCCGGTCGTGTTGTTGTACAGCACGACGCCGACGGCGCCAGCGGTCTGTGCGTTGAACGCCTTCTGGTAGAAGCTGCAGGTACCGCGGCGTATCAGTGCCACCATGCCGGTCAGGCTGCCGGCAGGCTGCACGGCGCAGCCGTCATCGAGGCTGGCGGTGGTGCCGGTGCGTGCCAGCGGTGCGCTGCCGGAGGTGGGGGCCGCCGGTGCGCCGGCGGAGTCGGCGAAGCCTATCGGCGCGCCGCCCGTCGAGAGCGTGAACTCGCGCAGGTCAATCTCGGTGTTGTCG
This sequence comes from Ideonella sp., assembly GCA_035460745.1. Classification (GTDB taxonomy): domain Bacteria; phylum Pseudomonadota; class Gammaproteobacteria; order Burkholderiales; family Burkholderiaceae_C; genus Ideonella. The sequence goes on from DATHWJ010000425.1 coordinate 32,460, forward strand.
TAGGACGCGACGCCGATGACCTTCTTGCCGACGCCCGGCGCGCCGGCCGCGTACAGGCCGCTGGTGCCGTTGTTGCCGATGGAGGCGACCATCACGATGCCGGCTTTTACCAGGCGGTCGGCCGCCTTGGCGGTGGGGTACTCGGGCCATTGGAAGGCCGCGCCCAGGCTCTGGTTGATGACGTTCATGCCGTCGGCCTGCGCGCGCTCCATGGCCGCCAGCAGGATGTCCGAATCGGTGCTGCCGGCGCAGCCGAAGACGCGGTAGGCGCCGAAGGTGACGCCCGGGGCGACACCGGTGATGCCGGGGCCGTTGGCGCCGACGATGCCGGCGACGTGCGAGCCGTGGCCCGCGCAGTCGTCGGGGTTGGCGTCGGGCGTCGGCACCGGGTTGTAGCTCGGGCTGGCCGGGTCGGCGTTGTAGGCGTCGCCGACGAAGTCGTAGCCGTAGGCCACGCGCGCGGTCGGGAAGGTGTCGCCGCCGGGCACGCCGTGGCCGCCCAGGGCCGGGTGGTCGATGTCGATGCCGGTGTCGATGACCCCGACCTTGATGCCGGCGCCGGTCAGGCCCAGCTCGCTCTGCGCGAGGTCGGCACCGGTCATGGCCAGCGCGCTGTTCATGTTGGGCACGGCGGCTTCGGCGGCGGCGGCCATCTTGGCGGTCAGCGCCTTGGCGGCGGCGGCGACGACGGGCTTGGGCGCCTGCACGACTTCGATCGGGTACATCGCCTTGATACCGGCCAGGCGCGAGAGCTTGGCGCGCTGGGCGGGCGAGATCTCGATGGACACGCCGTTGAACAGCGCGTCAAACGCACGCCGCTCCTTGAACTTGATGCCGGCCTTGGCGGCGGCCTGGCGGAACGCCGCCTTTTCGCTGCGCGTGGCCTCCACGCGGCCGCCTTCGCTGGTCGGCAGGCCGTTGAATTCGACGAACCACTTGGTGGTGTTTTCGGAGGCACTGGCGGGCACGCTTTGCCCGGCGGCCAGGGCCGAGGTCATGCCCACGGACAAAACGGTCGCGACGGCACTGGCCATCAGCGTCAAACGAATAGCTTTCACTCGCGAACTCCTCAAGAGGGGGTGATGGCGGGGCTTCTGCTGGGCCCATCGCCGCGGCGGGGTGTTTCTGGCAAGCCACGAACCTGCTGTGACAAGAGGGGAGTCACAGGGACACACTTCGGTTACTTGCCGGAAACAGTGGGACGATGGTGCGTAAATAAGCGCCCACCGTCGAGTGGGGTTCTCCGTGAAAGCGGGGGCGGCGGTCGCTTGAACGATCAACAACCATCAAGAGGGGACAAAGCACGTTCAAGTCGGCGTCCTGGCCGCCGACTTGTCGCCTCGCAGTGCGTCTTCAGCGCGCCAGCCGCGCCGTCTCGCGCCGGTACAGCGGCCCGGTCAGCAGCAGCACCGCCACGTAGCGCACCACGTGGAAGGCAGTGACCAGCGGCACCCCCAGCCCCAGCACCTTGGCGGTGATGCACATCTCGGCGATGCCGCCCGGCGAGGTGCCCAGCGCCACCGTGGCCGGGTGCAGGCCGGCGGCCAGCGCGAGCAGCGCCGCGAAGCCGCCCGAGAGGGCCATCATCAGCAAGGAGCCCGCCGAGACGCTGAGCAGCCAGCGCGGTCCGCTGCGGGCGAAGGCCGGTGTGAAGCGGGTGCCGAGCGCGACGCCGATGAAGAGCTGGCCGGCATTGGTGACCGCTCGCGGCACGGCCGAGAGATCGACGCCCAGCCCGGTCAGCGCCATCGCCACCGCCAGCGCACCCAGCACGAAAGGGCTGGGCAGGTCTAGCGCGCGCATCGCGAAGCCGCCGGCAAGCGTCAGCAGCGTCAGTGCCGCCAGGCCCGGCCCGTGCACCGCGTGCACGGCGGGCGGCGTCGGGTCCAGCCCGTGCAGGCCGGAGAACTGGAACACGAAGGGGATGACCACGACGACCAGCAGCACCCGCAGCGAATGCGCCGCGGCGACCCGGTCGACCTGCGCACCGTTGCGCTCGGCCATCAGCGCCATCTCCGAGGCGCCGCCGATGGCCGCGGCAAAAAACGCCGAGCCGGGATGCAGCCCGGCCTCGTGGCCGTGTCGCCACCACAGGAAGCGGTAGAAGCCGTAGCCCAGCAGCAGCGCCCACAACACCCCCGCCGCCAGCGCCCAGCTGAGCGTGAGCATCGCGCCGAAGACCGCCGGTGTGAAATACAGGCCCAGCGCCGTGCCTATGGACCACTGGCCCGCGTTGCGCAGCACCGGCGAAAACACCAGCGGCACGCCATAGATCGAGAGCGCCGCCGAGACCAGCAGCGGCCCGATCATCCACGGCAGCGGCACCTGCAGCCCCTGCGCCGCCAACGCGGCCCCCAATGCGATGGCCAGCGTCGCGGCCAGCCGCAGCGGTCCGGGCAGCGCCGCCGCCCGCGCCAGCCAGCCCACGCTCAGGCGAGCGCGGGGTAGTCGGTGTAGCCCTCGGCGCCGCCGCCGTAGAAGGTCTTGGAGTTCGGCTTGCTCAGCGCTGCGCTGGTGCGCAGGCGCTGCCCCAGGTCGGGGTTGGCGATGAAGGGCCGGCCGAAGGCGACCAGGTCGGCGCTGCCGGAGGCCACTGCGTCTTCGGCCATCGGGCGGTCGTAGGCGTTGTTGACCATCCAGGCGCCGGGGAACAGCGCGCGCAGCGCCGCATAGTCGAACGGCGCGACGCCTTGCTCCGAGAGATCGCGCGGCCCGCCGGTGGCGCCCTCGATCACGTGGATGTAGGCCAGACCCAGCGGCGCGATCTGCCGGACGGCGTACGAGAACAGCGCGAAAGCATCGCTGTCCTGCGCAGCGTCGTTGGCCGGCGTGATGGGCGACAGGCGCATCCCGGTGCGGCCGCCGCCGATCTCGGCCACGATGGCCTGGGTCACGTCGAGCAGCAGGCGGGCGCGGTTCTCGATGGAGCCGCCGTACTCGTCGGTGCGGTCGTTGATGCTGTCGCGCAGGAACTGCTCGATCAGGTAGCCGTTGGCGCCATGGATCTCGACCCCGTCGAAACCGGCGTCCATCGCGCAGCGCGCCGCGTGGCGGTACTGCTCGACGATGGCCGGGATCTCCTCGGTGCGCAGCGCACGCGGCGGCGAGACCGCCTCGAAGCCGTTCAGCGTGTAGGTCTTGCTATTGGCCGGCCTGGCGGTCGACGACTCGGGCGCCGCGCCGCCGGGCAGCAGCGAGGTGTGCGAGATGCGGCCGACGTGCCAGAGCTGTATCACGATCTTGCCGCCCAGCGCATGCACGGCGTCGGTCACCTGGCGCCAGCCCGCCACCTGCTCGGGGCTGTAGATGCCGGGCGTGTCGAGGTAGCCCTGGCCCATGGGGCTGATCTGGCTGGCCTCGGTGATGATCAGGCCGGCGCCGGTGGCCGGGTTGGCGCGCTGGCGGTAGTAGTCCACCATCAGGGCGGTGGGCACCTGGCCGGGGCCGGCGCGGTTGCGCGTCAGCGGGGCCATCACGATGCGGTTGGCCAGCGCGAGATCGCCGGCCTGGAGGGGATCGAACAATGTGCTCATGGCAGGAAGGTTACCGTTTCTCCTGCGCGGCTACAGTGCGGGGCTGGAATGACCTGACGACTTGAAAGACCCGCCATGCTGGCTTACCGACACGCCTTTCACGCGGGCAACCACGCCGATGTGCTCAAGCACCTCGTCTTCACGCAGGTGCTGCGCTACATGGCCAGCAAGGACAAGCCCTACCGGCTGGTCGATACCCACGCCGGGGCCGGCGGCTATCTGCTCAAGGGCCACCAGGCCCAGAAGAAGGCCGAGTACCGCGAAGGCATAGGCCGGCTCTGGTCGCGCGCCGACCTGCCCGAGGTGGTGGCCGACTACGTCAGGCTGATGCACGACTTCAACCTGCCGCCGCCGGCCGAGGACGGCACGCCGGCGGTGTTCGAGAAGGGCTACACCCCGCCGCTGGCGCTCTACCCCGGCTCGCCGTCGATCGCCCGCATGCTGCTGCGCAAGGCCGACCAGATGCGGCTGTTCGAGCTGCACCCCAGCGACTGCCGCACGCTGGCCAGCCACTTCGGCGGCGACAAGCACACGCAGATCTTCAACGAAGACGGCTTTGCCGGCCTGAAGGGCCAGGTGCCGCCCAACCCGCGCCGTGCGCTGGTGCTGATGGACCCCTCCTACGAGCTGGTAGGCGACTACGGCAAGGTGATCGCCGCGATGCGCGACGCGGTGACGCGCTTCCCGGAAGGCGTCTACATGGTCTGGTACCCGCAGGTCAACCGGCTCGAGGCGGCCCAGTTGCCCAAGCGGCTGATGGCGCTGGCGCCCAAGGGCTGGCTGCACGTGCGCATGACGGTGCAGCCGCTGGACTCGCAGGGCTTCGGCCTGGCCGGCAGCGGGCTGTTCATCATCAACCCGCCGTACACGCTGCACGAGACGCTGGCCGGCGTGATGCCGTTTCTGGTCGATGCACTCGCTCAGTACGACGGTGCCACCTACCTGATCGAAGAACAGCCCGCCTGACCAGGCATCCGTGCCGTTGTCATCCTCCGCAGTGATGACGACGCGAGCGGTGGTGGCGCCCAAGGTCTCGGTTATCGTGCACGGTTTTCCGGAGACCCCCATGCACTGCACACCGACCCACAAGGCCGGGCTGCGCGCAGTGATCACGGCGCAGATGTTGTTCGCCCTGGTCGGTGCCCTTCAGCCCGCTTCGGCCCAACAGCCGCCGACCCCGCTGCCGATGGCAGCGGCGATTGCCGCTCCCCAGGACAAGCCCTATCCGGGCGTCATCACGATCGCGGTGGACGCCACCGACCTCGACCACCGCGTGCTGCGCGTGCAGCAGAGCCTGCCGGTCCAGCCCGGCCGCCTGACGCTGCTGTACCCGCGCTGGATCCCCGGCCACCACGGCCCGACGGGCGACGTGGCGTCGCTGGCCGGCCTGATGGTGCGCGCCGGCGAGCATGTGCTCGCCTGGCAGCGCGACCCGCTGGACCCGCTCGCCTTCCACGTCGAGGTGCCGGCCGGCGTGCAGCGCATCGAGCTGAGCTTTCAGCACATCACGCCGATGTCGCCGGGGGACGCCCGCGTCACGATGACGCGCGAGCTCCTCGGCGTGCAATGGAACCAGGTCACGCTGTACCCGGCCGGCCATTACGCCAGCGCGATCCGCCTGGCGCCCCGCGTGCGCCTGCCGGCCGGCTGGCAGCAGGGCAGCGCGCTGCGCAACGCCGCCGGCCAGGTGCCGCAGCCGGGGGCAGACGGCTGGGTGGACTTCGCCGAGGTCTCGCTGGAGACGCTGATCGACTCGCCGCTGTTCGCCGGCCGGCACTTCAAGCGTTTCGAGCTCGACCCGGCCGGCACGCCCAGCCCGGTCGCGCTCAACGTGTTCGCCGACGAGCCCTCGCAGCTGGAGGCCACGCCGGCGCAGATCCAGGCGCACCGCGCGCTGGTGCAGCAGTCCGACAAGCTCTTCGGCGCGCGCCAGTTCCGCCACTACGACCTGCTGCTGGCGCTCAGCGGCGAGTTCGGCGGCATCGGCCTGGAGCACCACGAGTCGAGCGAAAACGGCGTGCGCGGCAACTACTTCAAGGAGTGGGACAAGGCGATACGCTCGCGCGACCTGCTGCCGCACGAATACACCCACTCCTGGGACGGCAAGTACCGCCGCCCGGCCGACCTGTGGACGCCGCAGTACAACGTGCCGATGCAGAACTCGCTGCTCTGGGTCTACGAGGGCCAGACGCAGTACTGGGGCCACGTGCTGACGCCGCGCAGCGGCCTGGCCACCGCCGAGCAGTCGCGCGACCAGCTGGCGCAGGTGGCGGCCTACCTCGACCACCGCGTCGGGCGCGGCTGGCGCAGCCTGCAGGACACCACCAACGAAGCCACCATCGGCGCCCGCGGCCGTGCGCGATGGCGCGACTGGCAGCGCGGCGTCGATTATTACGACGAAGCCACGCTGATCTGGCTGGACGCCGACACGCTGATACGCGAGAAGAGCGGCGGCAAGCGCTCGCTGGACGACTTCGCCAAGACCTTCTTCGGCGTCAGCAGCCCGCGTGCGGCCGACGGCGCGCCGCGTGCGCTGACCTACACCTTCGACGACGTGGTGCGCGCGCTGGCCGCGGTGCAGCCCCACGACTGGGCCGGCTTCCTGCGCGAGCGGCTGGACAGCCGGGGCCCCGGCGCGCCGCTGGCCGGCCTGGCGCGCAGCGGCTGGAAGCTGGCCTACACCGAGCAGGAGAGCGAGTTCGCGAAGAACGAAGAAGGCTGGGGCGGCGCCTCCGGCCTCGAGCGCGCGCAAGACCTGCAGTACTCGCTCGGCTTGGCAGTGGCCAGCGACGGCAAGCTGGAGCAGGTGGTGTGGGACAGCCCGGCCTTCCGCGCCGGCCTGGCCCCGGGCCTGACGCTGGTGGCCGTCAACCTCGAGGCCTACAAGGCCGACAAGCTGGCCGAGGCCGTCACCGCCAACAAGGAGGGCAAGGCGCCCGTCCAGCTGCTGCTGCGCGAAGGCGACCGCTACCGCAACGTGACGCTGGACTACCGCGGCGGGCTGCGCTACCCCAAGCTGGAGCGCATCGAAGGCACGCCGGACCGCCTGTCGCAGATCATGGCGCCTCGGTAGATGAAGCCCCCGGTCGCGGGGTACCGCGACCTGCCCCCCGAGGGGGCGCGCGGCCCGCTCGGGAGCGGCACGGCGCCGGGCCGCGGCGGCTTCGGTGGGCTCCGCGGGCTGCTGCTCAGCCCGCGGCCAGCGCCGCCTCGATGTCGGAGCTCAGCTTCTCCGGCGCATCCTGCGGCGCGAAGCGCTTGAGCACCTGCCCGTCGCGGCCGACCAGGAACTTGGTGAAGTTCCACTTGATGGCCTCGGTACCCAGCAGGCCGGGCTTTTCGCCCTTCAGCCAGCGGTACAGCGGGTGGGCGCTTTTGCCGTTGACCTCGGTCTTGGCCATCATCGGAAAGTCGACGCCGTAGTTCAGCTCGCAGAACGAGGCGATCTCGTCGTTGGTGCCCGGGTCCTGGTGGCCGAACTCGTTGCTCGGGAAGCCCAGCACCACCAGGCCGCGCGCCTTGTACTGCTCCCACAGCGCCTGCAGCCCCTTGAACTGCGGCGTGAAACCGCACTGGCTGGCGGTGTTGACGATCAGCAGCACCTGGCCCGCGTAGTCCTTCAGCGGGACGGTCTTGCCATCGATGGTCTCCGCCTCGAAGTCGTAGGCGGATCCGTGTTCGGCGGAGTCGGTCATGGTGTGGATGTGCGTTGGCTGGAGAGGGCGCATCCTAGCGCTGCCCCTCACCGATGGCGGCGTCAGGGTTTCAGCGCCGCCAGCGCCGCGGCCAGCACGATCAGGCTGCCGCCCAGCGCCAGGGCCGGCGTGATGGCACCGGCGCCCAGCGCCACGGCCGAGGCTGAAGCGAAGACCACCTCGGTCAGCATGATCACCGCGGTGGCATGGGCCGGCAGGCGCGCGGCGCCGTACTGCAGCGCCAGGTTGCTGAGCAGGAAAAAGCCACCCATCAGCACGATGCCCAGCAGCCAGCCCGTGGCCGGCGCCGGCGGCAGCGGCACGCCGTGGCCAGCGCCCAGCGCCAGCGCCAGCCCGGCCGAAACGAGCGCGCCGCCGAGGAACATCGCCAGCGCCCGGCCGCTCTCGCTGCGCGCCGCCTCGCGCCGCAGCATCACGTTGTTCAGCGCAAAGCTGAAGCCGCCGGCCAGGCCCAGCAGGTCGGTCAGGCTGCTCGGCAGCGGCAGGCCGCCGCCGGCCGGCCGCAGCACGATCAGTGCCCCGCCCAGCGCCAGTGCCGCGCGCAGCAAGGCGCCGCGGCCCAGCCGCTCCTTCAGCACCAGGCGCGCCAGCAGCACCGCCCACAGCGGCATCAGGTAGAACAGCAGTACCACGCGCACCACGTCGCCCACCGTGACGCCCCAGTTGAAGGTGGCATTGGTGGTGCCCGCGGCCAGCAGGATCAGCCAGAGCGCCGGGTGCGCGAAGAGCTCGCGCCAGGCGGCCGGCCGCAGCACGCCGATGAGGGCCACCGCCAGCCCGTAGATCAGCACGGTGGACCACAGCGGGTGCAGGCCGGCCTCGTGCAGCAGCCGGAACGGGTACCACGAGACACCCCAGACCAGCGCATTGAATACCAGCGCCAGCGCAGGCCGCCAGCCGCGCGGCACCGGTGCGGCGGCCGTCGTCGTGGCGTGCACGGGTCAGTGCCGGTCGGAGCGGGCGATGGCCAGCAGCCTGGCCATCTCTTCCGGGTACTGCAGCGTGTTGCGCTTGTGCCAGCGGGCGATCAGCGCCATCGTGCCGGCGACCACCAGGCCGAACATCGTGATGGTGGTGAAGGGCGACAGTCCCAGCCGCGTCATGCCGGCGTAGAAGGCGCCCAGGCCCAGGATGCAGGCTTGCTCGTTGAAGTTCTGCACCGCGATCGAGCGGCCGGCACCCATCAGGTTGTGGCCGCGGTGCTGCAGCAGCGCGTTCATCGGCACCACCAGGTAGCCGCCGATCAGCCCCAGCAGCACCAGGAAGGGCGCGGCCAGCCAGACGTTGTCGATGAAGCGCAGGCCGATCACCAGCACGCCTATGCCTATGCCCAGCGGGATCACGTTGGTCGCCCGGTCCAGCCGCATGTAGAAGGAGGCGACCACGGCGCCCAGCGCCGTGCCCAGCACTACCACGCCCGTCAGCGAAGAAGCCTGCGTGGTGCTGTAGCCCAGCGCCGCGGCGGCCCAGGCGAAGACGATCACGCGCATGTTGCTCGAGGCGCCCCAGAACATCGTCGTCGTCGCCAGCGAGATCTGGCCCAGCTTGTCGCCCCACAGCCGCGCGTTGCACTGGCCGAAGTCGCGCACCAGGTCGACCACGTTGAGTATCAGCGGCTGCAGCGGCGCCTCGGTGCGCGGGATGCGCAGGTTGAACAGCGCCGCGACGATGTAGAAGAAGAGGATGGTCGCGATCGCCGCTTCGGGCGGGGTGTCGATGCCGGTGTCGAAAAACGGCAGGTCCAGGGCCAGCAGCTCGGCCGCCAGCCGCGGTCCGACCAGTTGCCCGCCCAGCAGCAGCCCGAGGATGATGGAGCCTATGGTCAGGCCCTCGATCCAGCCGTTGGCCTTCACGAGCTGCGAGGGCGGCAGCAGCTCGGTCAGGATGCCGTACTTGGCCGGCGAGTAGGCGGCCGCGCCCAGCCCGACCACCGCATAGGCCACCAGCGGGTGGCTGCCGAACAGCATCATCAGGCAGCCGACCACCTTGATCATGTTCGAGAAGAACATCACCTTGCCCTTGGGCACGGCGTCCGCGCAGGCGCCCACCAGCGGGGCGAGCACCACATAGAAGAGCGCAAACATGGGTGTCAGCGCCGGGATCTGCCAGCCCGGTGCGCCGGTCGTCTTCAACAGCTCGATGGCCCCTACCAGCAGCGCGTTATCAGCCAGCGAGCTGAAGAACTGCGCCGCCATGATGGTGTAGAAGCCTTTTTTCATGCAAAGGGGCAAGGCAGGGCACTGCGCTTGCCGAGAGCGGCGCTGGAAACGTGGGGCACGGGTTGGGGGAGTCGATCGAGCGAGCGGGTTTATAGCATGTGAGCGGTGACTCACCGGATGGGTTCCTTGCCGGGCCGAAACTTGCCGCCACGGCCAGCCCGCGCCGTGGCCGGCGCCGGCTGGCAGAATTCCTGCGTCGCCCCCGCCGCCGCTCCTCCACCCGCCCGCCGCGCCATGCCCCGCCCCATCGAAGCCCTGATCCACACCGAAGCGCTGGCCCACAACATCGGCCGTGCACGTGCCTGCGCCCCCGACGCCCGCGTCTGGGCGGTCGTCAAGGCCAATGCCTACGGCCACGGCATCGAGCGTGTCTTCGAGGGCCTGCGCAGTGCCGATGGCTTTGCGCTGCTCGACCTGAACGAGGCCGAGCGGCTGCGCGCGCTCGACTGGCGCGGCCCCATCCTGCTGCTGGAGGGCGTCTTCGAGCCGCGCGACCTGGAGCTGTGCTCGCGGCTCAACCTCTGGCACGTGGTGCACCACGAGGCCCAGATCGACTGGCTGGCCGCCCACAAGACCCACGCGCCGCACCGCGTCTTCCTCAAGATGAACAGCGGCATGAACCGCCTGGGCTTGCTGCCCGGCGCCTTCCGCGCCGCCTGGACGCGGCTGAACGCGCTGCCGCAGGTCGACGAGATCTCGCTGGTGACGCACTTCTCCGACGCCGACGGCGACCGCTTCGGCCGCGACGGCATCGCCCACCAGGTGGCCGTCTTCAACGAGGCGACGCACGACCTGCCGGGCGAACGCTCGCTGGCCAACAGCGCCGCCACGCTGCGCTACGGCAGCCAGCCCGCCGTGCGCGCCGACTGGGTGCGCGCCGGCATCATGAGCTACGGCAGCGCCCCCGACTTTCCCCAGCACGACATCGCGCACTGGGATCTGTTGCCCACGATGACGCTGCGCTCCAAGCTGATCGGCATCCAGACCCTGCAGCCGGGCGACAGCGTGGGCTACGGCAGCCGCTACTCGGCCGAAGCGCCGCAGCGCATCGGCATCGTCGCCTGCGGCTATGCCGACGGCTACCCGCGCCTGTGCGGCAGCGGAACGCCGGTGCTGGTCGATGGCGTGCGCACCGGCACCGTGGGCCGCGTCTCGATGGACATGATCGCGGTCGACCTGACGCCGGTGCCGCAGGCGCAGCTGAACAGCGAGGTCACGCTGTGGGGCCAGGGCCCGCACGGCGCGGTGCTGCCCATCGACGAAGTGGCCCAGACGGCCGGCACCATAGGCTACGAGCTGATGTGCGCGCTGGCGCCGCGGGTGCCGGTGCGGGTGGTCTGAGCGGCGCCCAGCGCGCGCCGGGCCGGGTTTGCCCGGCAGGGCCGCAGTGGTAACGTGCTGTCACTTCTATCAACTGAGGGCTTCTCATGGGCATCATCACCACCATCATCGTCGGCCTGATCGTCGGCGCCATCGCGCGCTTCGTGCTCCCCGGCGAGCAGAAGATGGGCTGGATACTCACTTGCCTGCTGGGCATCGCCGGCTCGGTGATCGCCGGCTTCGTCGGCCAGGCGCTGGGCCTGTACACGGTGGGCCAGGCGGCCGGCTGGATCGCCTCGGTGATCGGCGCGATCGTGCTGCTGCTCGTGGTACAGAAGGTGCGTTCGTAAGACCATCTCACGCTTCGTGCAGTTTTTTGAGAATCGGAGCCGCCATGGACCTGCCCGCCCACCAGATGACGATGACGGTGCTGATGACACCGGACACCGCCAACTTCTCCGGCAACGTGCACGGCGGCACCATCCTCAAGCTGCTCGACCAGGTCGCCTACGCCTGCGCCAGCCGCTATGCGGCGCGCTACGTGGTGACCCTGAGCGTGGACCAGGTGATGTTCCGCCAGCCGATCAACGTCGGCGAGCTCGTCACCTTTCTCGCCAGCGTCAACTACACCGGCACCTCGTCGATGGAGATCGGCATCAAGGTGATCGCCGAGAACATCCGCACCCAGGAGGTGCGCCACGTCAACAGCTGCTTCTTCACGATGGTGGCGGTGGACGACGACCGCAAGCCGGTGGCCATCGCCCCGCTGCGGCCCTTCACGCCGGACGAAAAACGCCGCTTCGCCGCCGCCAGGATCCGCAAGCAGATCCGGCAGGAGATGGAGCAGCGCCAGCGCGACCTGCGCCTGGTGCCCGGCGACCCGGCCTCGACACCGCCCGCCGTGTGAAACCGCCGCCGCAAGTCCTCGAAGCCGAGGTCGAGTGGACGGCCATCCGGGCCCAGGGGGCCGGCGGCCAGAATGTCAACAAGGTCTCGAACGCTGTCCACCTGCGCTTCGACATCGCCGCGTCTTCCTTGCCAGCGGAGGTGAAGGAGCGCCTGCTGGCCCTGGCCGACCAGCGCATCACCACTGGCGGCGTCGTCGTGATCAAGGCCCAGGAGTACCGCAGCCTGGAGCAGAACCGGGCCGACGCGCTGCTGCGGCTGCAGGAGATGGTGGACAAGGCGGCGCACGTGCCCAAGACAAGGCGCCCGACCAAGCCGACCTATGGCTCCAAGCAGCGGCGGCTGGAGGGGAAGGCGAAAAGGGCGGATGTGAAGGCGGGGCGACGGAGCGGTGGGGAGGAGTAGGCGCGCGCCACGCAACTTGCGTGCGACTGTTAAACCAGTGGCAGCAAGACCCTTCCTGACATTGACGGTATCGCTCGTATCCGCTACCCGGCGTACTCGCTGAAAACCTCCTCGCACCCCGCCAGAAACGCCGGCCCCCAGGCCCGGTGCCCGATGTGCGGCCAGTCGGCCAGCACCCACTCCAGCGTCGAGACCATGCGTGCGCCGATGTAGGCCTCGACGTGGCGCTCGAAGTGGGCGGGCAGTGTGCGCTGG
>DATHWJ010000426.1:0-4099 GCA_035460745.1 Ideonella sp.
GCCTCGGCCATGTCGCGCCGGGTGCCGACGAAGGAGCCGCGCACCGTGATGCAGCGCGCCACCACGTCGAACAAGGGCAGCGGGAAGTCCCCCGGCGGCAGGCCTACCAGCACGCAGGTGCCGCGCTTGCGCGTCATGCCCACGCCTTGCTTGAAGGCCCCCAGCGACGGCGCCGTGATCAGCACCCCGTGCGCACCGCCGCCGGTGAGCGCCCTCACCGCGGCGGCCGGGTCGCCGTCGCGGGCATCGACCACCGCATCGGCGCCCAGGCGCTTGGCATGGGCCAGCTTGCCCTCGTCGAGGTCGACCGCGCACACCAGCAGGCCCATGGCCTTGGCGTACTGGACCGCCAGGTGCCCGAGCCCGCCCACGCCAGAGACGGCCAGCCACTCGCCGGGCCGCGCCGCCGTCTCCTTGATGCCCTTGTAGCTGGTGACGCCGGCGCAGATGATGGGCGCCGCGTACTCGGCCGCCAGGCTGGCCGGCACGTGGGCGACATAGCCCGGATCGGCCAGCATGTAGCCGGCAAAGCCGCCGTTGCGCGTGTAGCCGCCGAACTGCGCCTGGTCGCAGACGGTCTCCCAGGCGGCCAGGCAATGCTCGCAATGGCCGCAGGCTGAATAGAGCCAAGGCACGCCGACGCGGTCGCCCTCCTTCACGGCCGTCACGCCGGCGCCGAGGGCCGCCACGATGCCTATGCCCTCGTGGCCCGGGATGAAGGGCAGCGAGGGTTTCAGAGGCCAGTCGCCGTCGGCGGCATGCAGGTCGGTGTGGCAGACGCCGCAGGCCTCGGTCTTCACGAGGATCTGGCCGGCGCCGGGCACGGGGATGTCCCATTCGCGCAGCACCAGCGGCGCGCCGAAGGCCTCGACCAAGGCAACCTGCATCTGCATCGACATCGTTCGCTCCCGGTGGGTGGATACAGCCGCGACCCTGCGCGCCGCGCCGGCCCGTGTCTGTGCGTCAGCGTACCGACGCCGCGGGCGCATCGGTCCACCCTGTGGTTTCGAAGGCGGCTTGGCCGGCGCACGCGATCCTGCGGGCCGCCGTTGCCGCCGAAAGGACCTGACGATGACAAGCAACTGCAGACCCCAAGTCACTACCCCTGGCGGCCACCGCGATGTGCGGCGGCTGGCCCAGGCCACGCTGGTGCTCTGCACGGCGGCCTTCGCCGCGGCCTGCGCCAGCACGCCGCCGCCCACGGCGGCAGTGGCGGTCTCGGCCGCGGCGGTGTCGCATGCCGTCAGCGCGGGCGGGGCCGACTACGCCCCCGTGGAGATGCGCGCCGCGCGCGACAAGCTGGACCGCGCCAACCTCGCGATGGCCGCCAAGGACTACGACCGCGCGCTGGCACTGGCGCAGGAGGCCCAGGTCGATGCCCAGGTGGCCGAGGCCAAGGCCGACGCCGGCAAGGCCCGCAAGGCGACCGACGCGCTGGAGGCAGACCAGCGGGTGCTGCGCGAAGAGCTGGCCCGCAAGGCCAAGCCGACGCAATGACCGCCGCCCGCCGTCCTACCCCACCCGCCACACCCAGCACCCAGGACCCGACCATGACCTCCGCTCGCCGCCTCTCCCTCACCCTCGTCGCGCTCGCCGCGATGGTGGCCCTTCCCGGCTGCGGCTCGATGCCCGCCAACAACGCGGCGCTGGAAGGCGCACGCAGCGACTACCGGGCCGCGCAGGACAACCCCCAGACCCGCGAGCTGGCCGCCGGCGAGCTCAAGCAGGCGGGCGAGGCCCTGGGCAAGGCCGACGCCGCCTGGCTGCGCCGCGACAGCCTGGGCGAGGTCGATCACCTGGCCTACCTCGCCAAGCAGCGGGTCGCCGTCGCCCAGCAGGCCGGCGCGCAAAAGGCCGCCGAGCAGGGCGCCGTGCAGGCCACTGCCGACCGCGACAAGCTGCGCCTCACCGCCCGCACCAACGAAGCCGACGCCGCGCAGCGCAGCGCCGCCCAGGCCCAGCAGCAGGCCGAACAATCGCAGCGCCAGGCCGCCGCATCGCAGCGCCAAGCGGCCGACGCCCAGGCCATGGCCAGCCAGCTCGAAGCGCGGATCGCGGAGATGAACGCGAAGAAGACCGAGCGCGGCCTGGTGATCACCATCGGCGATGTGCTGTTCGACACCAACCGGGCCGAGCTCAAGGCCGGCGGCCTGCGCAGCATGGAAAAGCTGGTGGGCTTCCTGGCGCAATACCCGCTGCGCAAGGCGCTGGTCGAGGGCTACACCGACAGCGTCGGCGGCGACGGCAGCAACCAGGCGCTCTCCGGCCGGCGCGCCGACGCGGTGCGCGCCGCGCTGGTGGGCATGGGCGTGGGCACCGAGCGTGTCGCCACCCGCGGCATGGGCGAGGCCTACCCGGTGGCCAGCAACGACAGCGCGGCCGGCCGCCAGCTCAACCGGCGCGTCGAGATCGTGCTGTCCGACGACAGCGGTGCGATCGTGCCGCGCTGAGCGAGCGCCACCGCGGCGGCGGAGCGCCCGCTCAGCGCCTCGCCGCCCCGCGGTCGCAGAAGGAATAGCCGCTCAGGTGCCGCCTCGCGCGGCACATCGCCTCGCCGGCCTTGCCCAGCAGGCCCTCGGCCGTGACGCCGTCGTCCGGGCACATCGCGATGCCGATGCTGGGGTGCAGCGTGACGCGCAGCTTGCCGATCTTGAGCGGCGCCGAGACGGCATCGAACAGCTTGCAGGCCAGGTGGCCGAGCTGCTCGCGGTTGGCGATGCCGGCGACCATGCAGGCGAACTCGTCGGCCTCGATGCGGCTCACCATGTCTTCGGCGCGCACCGCCCGCGTCAGCCGCATCGCAACGATCTTCAGCAGCTCGTCGCCGGTCGCGCGGCCATGCGCGTCGTTGATGGAGCGAAAGCCGTCGAGGTCCAGGTGCAGCACGGCCAGCGCGCGCCGCTGCGGCTCGGCGTAGGCCAGCGCATGGTCCAGCCGCTCGAGGAAAAAAGCGCCGCTGGGCAGCGAGGTCAGGCTGTCGTGCGAGATCAACTGGCGCACGCGCAATTCGTCGGCCTGCGCGATGCCGAGCTCGGCCAGGGCTCGCTCCCGGGCCATGCGGGCGGTGACGAGCTCGCGGTCGATCTGCCGGCGGCAGGCCACCTCCTGCGCGAGCATGGCCTGCAGCTGGTCGAGCGCCTCGACGCAGTCCAGCACCCGCGCCTGCACGATCGCCGCCGGGTCCCGGGCCTGCTGCGCTGTACCGCCGGCCACGGTGGCCCGCAGGCGGGCCTTGACGGCGCCGAACAAGTCGTTCCAGTCGGCCATCCCGCCGCCTGCGGCCGGCCCCTCCAGCGGAGTCGCGGCATGCCCCAGCGCGGCCGCGTGGGCGCGGGCGCACAAGGTTCTCACGGCGGCCCTGCTGGCCTCTTCGCTGCCGTGCGAGCCGGCGCCCGGATCCAGCGCCGTCGCGGCCGGAGGGCCGAAGACTTCGGGCACGAAGACGGGGGCGGGTGTGGTGGCGGGTCGGAACATGTCGAAACCCTCGCTGAAAACCGGAGACAGGCGCCCTGCCAACGCGGCAGGCTCTCTCTCGCCTTCGCTTGTAGCGCTGTCGGCGCCGTCTTGTCGGTGCGCCAGCGTACACAGCGGCGCCGCGCCGCACCCGCCAGCGTTCGCTAGCGCACAGACGGCAGCGCGCCGATCGGGTAGCTTGGCTACTGCCACTTTTTCTGCCCTCGATGCCCGCACCCGTTCCCCAGCCGACCGACACCCCTGCTGCCGCCGCGCAAGCGCCCGACGACCTGCAGCGCGTCAGCGATGCAGTGATGGCCACCTGGCAGCGGATCGACGCCACCCTGGCCCCGGTGATCGGCCCGCGGGGCGTGGCGGCGCTGTTCAAGCGCAGCCTCTTCCTGGCGGCACCCAGCCACGCCTGGCTGGACGTGGCGCAGGAGGGCGTGCGGCCGGCGCTGGACCTGACGGAGCTGCGCGGCGCGCTGGCACGGCAGAGCGCCGCCGAGGCTGCGGCGGGCAGCGCGCTGTTGCTGGCCACCTTCGCCACGCTGCTGGCCAGCCTGATCGGCGCTTCGCTCACCGAGCGGCTGCTGCGCCCGGTGAGCGCCGCAGCCCTCGCTCCACCCTCCAGCGACCTGCCCCC
>DATHWJ010000427.1:0-1529 GCA_035460745.1 Ideonella sp.
ATCACCTACAAGATCCTCTACAACGACGCGGTCGCGATGACCGGCGGCCAGCAGGTGGGAGAACGGCCCGAGGGCCACTCGGTGCTGCAGATCATGAAGAGCCTGGACGCCGAGGGTGTGAGCAAGCTGGTGATCGTGACCGACGAGCCGGGCAAGTACGACGGCGTCAGCCTGCTGCCCGGCGTCACCGTGCACCACCGCGACGAGCTGGACACCATCCAGCGCGAGTTCCGCGAGCTGAGCGGCACCAGCGCCATCATCTACGACCAGACCTGCGCGACCGAGAAGCGGCGCCGCCGCAAGCGCGGCAAGATGGTCGAGAGCGAAAAGCGCGTGGTCATCAACGAGCTGGTCTGCGAAGGCTGCGGCGACTGCTCGGTGCAGTCCAACTGCCTCAGCGTCGAGCCGGTCGAGACCGAGTTCGGCCGCAAGCGCCGCATCAACCAGAGCAGTTGCAACAAGGACTTCTCCTGCGTCAAGGGCTTCTGCCCCAGCTTCGTCACGGTCGAAGGCGGGCAACTGAAGAAGCCCAAGAAGGAGACCAAGGTCAACCCCTTCCAGCTGCCTCCTGTGCCCGAGCCCACGCTGCCGTCCACCCACAGCGCCTGGGGCATCGTGGTCGCCGGCGTTGGCGGCACCGGCGTGATCACCATCGGCCAGTTACTCGGCATGGCCGCGCACATCGAAGGCAAGGGCGTGGTCACGCAGGATGCCGCGGGCCTGGCGCAAAAGGGCGGCGCCACCTGGAGCCACATCCAGATCGCCAACACGCCCGCGGCGATCTACACCACCAAGGTCGATACTGCCAAGGCCGACCTGGTGATAGGCTGCGACCTGCTGGTGGCCGCCAACAAGACCACCTTGAGCGCGATGCGCGAAGGCCACACCTTCGTCGCACTGAACACCCACGACACGCCGACCGCCTCGGTGGTGGGCAACCCCGACTGGCAGTTCCCGCAGCAGAGCTGCGAAGCGGCGATCCAGCGCAGCGTCGGCGCCAGCCACCTGGCGGCCTTCGACGCCGAACAGGTCTCGCTGCAATTGCTCGGCGACTCGATCTACACCAACCCGCTGATGCTGGGCTTCGCCTGGCAAAAGGGCCGCGTGCCGCTGGGCCACGCCGCGCTGATGCGCGCGATGGAGCTCAACGGCGTGCAGATCGACAACAACAAGGCCGCCTTCGAATGGGGCCGCCGCTGCGCGCACGACCTGGCCGCGGTCAAGGCGCTGTTCACCGCCGCGCAGGTGATCCAGTTCGTCAAGAAGCCCTCGCTGGACGAGATGCTGGGCAAGCGCGTCGAGTTCCTGGCCGGCTACCAGGACGACGCCTACGCGGCCACCTACCGCGCCTTCATCGACAAGGTGCGCCTGGCCGAAGCGCCGCTGGGCGGCACGCGCCTCACCGAGGCGGTCGCGCGCTACCTCTTCAAGCTGATGGCCTACAAGGACGAGTACGAGGTGGCCAGGCTGCATACCGACGCTGCATTCGTCGCCAAGATCAACCAGCAGTTCGAAGGCGATTTCAAGCT
>DATHWJ010000428.1:0-26077 GCA_035460745.1 Ideonella sp.
GCAACACCCAGGTGGCTCGCCTGCTGCTCGACGTGGACGGCGGCCCGCAGCTGCGCATGGACATCGAAGAGCCTGTGCTGCGCGCGCCTGCCGCCGCGATGGCGATGGCCTCCGACGCCACCGCCCTCATCGGCAGCGTCCCGTCCGCCGAACCCGACCGACTGGTGCTGCTCGAGAAGGCGCTGGCCGACCTCAAGAAGGACAGCCGGGCCAACCAGCAGGCCAACGCCGGCATGCGCGCCAGGCTCGCCGAGGCCGAGGCACGCGGCCGCCTGATGCCCTGGCTGCTCGGCTTGCTGCTCTTCGTCGTGCTGCTGGCGGTCTGGCTGGCCCTGCGGGTGCGCCAGCAGGCGCGCGAGATCGACGCCGCCCCCAAGCAGTGGTGGGCCTCGGGCCTGGCGCGTGCGGACGCCGATGCCACCGGCCCGGTGCCTGTGCCCGCACCGTCCATCGCCGGCGAGCTGATCGAAGAGCCGCCCGCGCAGCGCAGCGGCCCTACCGTGACCAACAGCTGGACAGGCGCCACCGTCGAGCCCGATGCGCACGAGCGCACGGCCGCGTTCGCCGGCCCGTTCGGCCTGGAGTCGACCTCGCCGGCGGCGCTCGAGGCGGCTGCCGCCTCGCCGGCGCGCGAGGTCTCGGTCGAAGAGCTGCTCGACCTGGAGCAGCAGGCCGACTTCTTCATCGCCCTCGGCCAGGAAGACGCCGCCGTCGACCTGCTGATGGCGCACCTGCGCAGCACCGGCGGCCTGAGCCCGCTGCCGTACACCAAGCTGCTGGAGATCTACAAGCGCCAGGGCGACCGCGGCGCCTACGAGCGCATCCGGGCGCGCTTCAACCGCCGCTTCAACGCCTACGCGCCGCATTGGGACATCGGGCCGCTGCAAGGCCGTGCGCTGGAAGAGTACCCCGAGATGGTGGCCTACCTGCAGTCGCTCTGGGCCTCGCCGCTGGACGCGATGGCGGTGCTGGAGGGCATGCTGTTCCGCAAGGATGAGATGCAGGAGCTGTTCGACCTGCCGGCCTACAAGGACGTGCTGCTGCTGTACTCGCTGGCGCGCGACCTCTGGCAGCAGGGCGGGGGCACGAGAGCCGAGGTGGTGGACGTGCTGCTGCCGCTGGGCGACGCCGCGGGCCCCGGCCCAGGCGACAGTGGCCGCAGCCCGCTGCACGACGAGCCGGTGCCGGCCCACGAATACGACATCACGGCCTTCGAGCTGGAGCCGCGGGTCAGCACCCGCGCGACGCTGGACCCGCGGCCGGTGCCGGGCAGCGACGACGACGAGCCGGGCGACCTCCCGCGCAAACGGGGCTGATGGGGGCGGTGGACTGACGGGGCAGTGCGGCTGGCGCAGTGCGCTGGCGGACCTGCCGCCGTGCTACAGCGCCGCCAGCCGCTCCAGCGCCGTCTGCAAGGTGCTGTCCTTCTTGGCGAAGCAGAAGCGCGCCAGGCCGCGTGCCGGCGGCTGCTCGTAGAAGGCCGACATGGGGATGGCCGCGACCCCGACGTGCTCGGTCAGCCACTCGCAGAAGCGGGTGTCGGGCTGGTCGCTGATCGCGCTGTAGTCCACCGATTGGAAGTAGCTGCCCTCGCAGGGCAGCAGCTTGAAGCGCGAGCCCGCCAGGCCGGCGCGGAACAGGTCGCGCTTGCGCTGGTAGAAGGGCGCCAGGCCCTCGTAGGTTTGCGGCTCGGCCATGAAGCGGGCCAGGCCGTGCTGCACCGGCGTGTTGACGCTGAAGACGTTGAACTGGTGCACCTTGCGGAACTCGCTCATCAGGCCCGCCGGCCCGGCCACGTAGCCCAGCTTCCAGCCGGTGACGTGGAAGGTCTTGCCGAAGCTGGAGATCACCAGGCTGCGCGCCGCCAGCTCGGCGTCGCCGCTGGCGCTGACATGCGGCTGGCCGTCGAACACCATGTGCTCGTAGACCTCGTCGGAGAGCAGTATCACGTCGGTGGGCCGCAGCAGCTCGGCCAACTGCGCCCGCTCGGCCGCCGTCCAGCAGGTGCCGGTGGGGTTGTTGGGCGTGTTGGTCACCAGCGCGCGGGTGCGTGGCGTCAGCGCGGCGCGCAGGCGGTCGAAATCGGGCCGCAGCGTGGTGGCGTCCAGGGCCACCCGCACCACCCGGCCGCCGGCCAGTTCGATGGCCGGCACGTAGCTGTCGTAGCAGGGCTCGAGCACGATGACCTCGTCGCCCGGGTGCACCAGCGCCAGCATCGCGGTCAGGATGCCCTGGGTGGCGCCGGCGGTGACGGTGATCTCGCGCTCCACATCGTAGGCGTGGCCGTGCAGGCGGGCGATCTTGCCGGCGATGGCTTCGCGCAACGGTGCCACGCCGGTCATGGGTGCGTACTGGTTGAGGCCTTCGCGCATCGCGGTGTCCACCGCGTCCAGCAGCGCCGGTTCGCAGTTGAAGTCGGGAAAGCCCTGGCCGAGGTTGACGGCGTCGTGCTTGAGGGCCAGCGCCGACATCACGGTGAAGATGGTCGTACCGACACTGGGCAGGCGGCTGCTCACCGCGGGCGTGCGCGGCGCATGGGAAGAAGTGGGCATGTCAAAGCTCATAGTCATCGCCCTCGCCCTGCATGGCGCGTTCTATCAGGGCACGGGTCAATCGGTCGGAGAGCAGCTCGGCAAACACCAGCACGTAGCCGCGCAGGTAGGCCCCGCGGCGGAAGGCCACGCGCGAGGTGTTCTGGCCGAACAGGTGGGCGGCTGGTTTCCAGACCAGCTCTTCGTTGCCGTTGGGCTCGGCCAGCATCGCCATCTCGGCGATGATGCCCACGCCCAGGCCGGAGCGCACGTAGGTCTTGATCACGTCGGAGTCGATCGCCTCCAGCGCGACATTGGGCTTGAGCCGGCGCTGGGCGAAGGCCTGGTCGATGCGCTTGCGGCCGGCGAAAGCCGGCTGGTAGGAGATCAGCGACTCCTTCGCGAGCTGCTCCAGCGTGATGCGCTCGACCTGCGCCAGCGGGTGGTCGTGGCGCATCACGATCACGTGCTGCCAGTCGTAGGCCGGCAGCGTGACGAGCTCGTCGTAGTCGGCCAGCGATTCGGTCGCCAGGCCGATGTCGGCGCTGTCGTCCAGCAGCATCTGCGCGACCTGGTCGGGCGTGCCCTGGTGCAGGCTCACCTGTACCTTGGGGAAGCGCCGGCGCAGCAGGCCGACCGGCTCGGGCAGCACGTAGCGCGCCTGGGTGTGGGTGGTGGCGATCGAGAGCCGGCCCGAGTCCTGCTGCGAGAACTCCTCGCCGATGCGCTTCAGGTTGGCCACCTCGCGCAGGATCAGCTCCACCGAGCGCAGCACCTGCTGGCCCGGCTCGGTGATGCGCGTCAGGCGCTTGCCGTGGCGCACGAAGATGTCGATGCCCAGCTCCTCCTCCAGCTCGAGGATGGCCTTGGAGATGCCGGGCTGCGAGGTGAACAGCGCCTTGGCGGTCTCGGTGAGGTTGAGGTTGCGGCGCACCGCCTCCTGCACAAAACGGAACTGGTGCAGGTTCATGGCGAGGGGCTGGTGGTGGAGGTGGTGGCGTTCAGGACCGCGGCGCCGAGCTGCGCCATCGCTTCGACCAGCACGGGCGACTCGCCGACGGCCTGCTGCAGCCGCCAGCGCACCTGGGGATGGGCCGCCTGCAGGCGCTCGACCAGCTGCGGCAGGTCCTTGCGCACATGGCCGCCGGCGCCCAGGAACAGCGGCAGCACGTCCACCTCGCCGCAGCCGGCCTGCACCAGGCCGTGCCCGCAGGCCGCCAGGTCGGGCGCCATCAGCTCCAGGTAGGCCAGCGCCACCAACTGGCCGGGGCAGAGCTCGCGCACCCGCTCGGCCGTGCGCTCGAAAGGCTCGGCCCAGCGCGGGTCGCGCGCACCGTGGGCCATCAGGATCAGGCCGCGCAAAGGCGTCACGGGAGCGTCGTTCATCGGTAGCGCACCAGCCAGCCGAAGGCGGCCAGCGAGAGGCCGAGGTAGATCAGGCTGGGCACCGCGGCGACCATCCAGGGCGTCCAGTCGCGCAGCATGCCGAGGTGGCCGGCCACGTTGTTCAGCAGCACGAAGCTGATGCCCAGCATGATGCCGCCGAAGACCTTCAGGCTGATGCCGCCGGCGCGTGCATGCAGGTAGGCGAAGGGCAGGGCCAGCGCGATCATCACGATGCAGGCGAAGGGGTAGAGCGCGCGCTTCCAGAACTGCAGCTCGTAGCGCTGCGCCGTCTGCTCCTGGTTGGAGAGGTGGCGGCTGTAGTTCCACAGCTCGACGGTCGACATGCTGTCGATGGGCGACACCGCCGCCGAGACCACGCTGTTGTTCAGCGTGGTGGGCCAGTCCAGCGAGGGCAGCCTCTCTTCGTGCACCGGCGGGGCGCTGGCGGTGTCCTGCACCGGTGCGTCGGCCGGCCAGCGCGTCAGCAGCACGTCGTTCAGGCGCCAGACCGAGCCGCTGGCGGTGCGCCCGGCCTGGCCGGTGGCGGCCTGGGTGCGCGAGAGCAGCCGGCCCTCGCCGTCGTTCTCGAAGATGGTGATCTGCCGCATGTGGCCGCGCGCGTCGGTGCCCTGCACGTTGATCGAGTAGCTCAGCGTGCTGCCGTTGGCGCCATCGCGGTGTTCCTTCAGCCAGGCGCCGATGCGGCCCAGGCTCTGGCCGCCGCGGGCCGAGGTCTTGAGCTTGGAGATCTGCTGCTCGCCCAGCGGCGCCAGGTACTCGCCCACCACGAAGGTCAGCACCGCCATCAGCGCGCCCAGCGCCATCAGCATGCGCAGCGCGCGCCCGGGGCCCAGGCCGCCGGTGCGCAGGATGGTGAACTCGGACGACTGCGCCAGGCGTGCCATCGCGTAGATCGCCCCTATCAGCACCGCGATCGGGAACAGCTCGTAGAGCCGCCCCGGCAGCTCGAGCAGCGCGCTCAGCGTGGCCAGCCAGAGCGTGAAGCCGTTGCGGCCCACGTCCTCGAGCTCGTCGAGGAAGTCGATGAAGAAGAACAGCGACATGAAGGCCAGTGCGACGAAGACGACCGACCAGACGACGTCGCGGTAGATCAGGCGGCGAACGGTCCTCATGCGGCCGTCCCCGCGCTGGCTGCCGGCGACGGCAGGAGTGCGGCGCGCAGCCGCCACACCGCGGCGTGTTCGCGCCACCAGATCAGCGCGATGGCCAGCGCCAGCGCGCCGCCGTGCAGCAGCAGCAGCGCGCTGCCCATGCCGACGCGCCCGGCGGTGACCCAGGCCTGGCTGAGGTTGACGAGGTTGTAGTAGACGACGAAGGCGAGCAGCGCGAAGAGCAGGTTCCAGTTGGTCGCGCGGCGCGGGTTGGTGGCGGCCGTGCCTATGCCAAGCAGCATCATGTTGGCCGCGCCGAACAGCATGCCCAGCCGCCAGACCAGCTCGCCCTGGTTGCGGGGCTGCGGGTCGCGCAGCAGCGCCAGCGTGGGCAAGGCCTTGGCGGTCAGCGCCTGGGTGGCACGGGCGGCGCCGGTATCGACCTTCATGCGGTAGCTGTCGAAGCTCATGCGGGTGTGCTCGCCGGTGCGGTTGTCCTGCTCGTTGCGGTGGCCGGTGTCGAGCACCAGCAGGCGGTCGTCCTGTTCGTGCTCCAGCCGGCCGGCGCGCGCAGTGGTGATCGACTCGCGCTCGTCCTGGCGCGTCAGCAGGAAGACGTTGCGGCCCACCCCCGGCGTCTCGCCCTCGCGCTCGATGAAAAAGACCCGGCTGCCGTCGCTGGACGACTGGAAGCTGCCCGGTGCCACCCGGCTCAGGTCGGAGCGCTGCTCGTAGCGGGTGCGCATCTCCATGGTCTGCCGGTTGCCCCAGGGCCAGACGAAGACCACCAGCAGCCCGACGACCAGCAGGATGGGCCAGCCGGTGCGCAGCACAGGCCGGATGAAGCGCGACAGGCCGACCCCGCTGCTGAACCAGATCGCCATCTCGCTCTCGCGGTACATGCGGCCCAGGCACAGCACGATGGCGACGAAAAGCGACAGCGACAGCATGGTGGGCAGGTGGCCCAGCGCGGTATAGCCCAGCAGCAGCACCACGTCCTGCGGCGCGACCACGCCGTTGGCCGCCAGCCCCAGCGTGCGGATCAGCATCATCGTCAGCACGATGGTCAGGATGACCACCAGGGTCGCCCCGAAACTGCGCGCCAGTTCTTTGCGAACAGTTGAATCGAATAACATCAAACGACTACCTTTTCTTTGAGACAGATTATGAACTTTCAAGCTCTGACGGCTGCGGCCGACGGTCTTGCCGCCGTCTCCGCGGACGCGCTGGTCGTGGTCGTGCCCGCTGGCGACAAGCCCGCGACCGGCGACAAGGCGATCGACGCGGCACTGGCCGCCGCCGTCAAACTGGGTGATTTCGAGGCCAAGGCCGGCCGCAGCCTGTACCTGCACGGCGTGGCCGGCGCCAAGGCGACACGCGTGGTGCTGGCCGGTGCGCGCGACGCGTCGGCCAAGGCCTTCCGCGCCGCCGTCGCGAGCGCGCTCGGCGCGCTCAAGGGCAAGGCGGTGCGCCACCTGGCCGTCACGCTGGCCGGCAGCACGCCCACCGACGCCCACGCCGAAGCCCTGGTGCTGGCGCTCGAGCAGGCCAGCTACCTGTACCGCCACACCAAGCCCAGTGCCGAGGCGGTCGAGGCGCCCACCAAGGTCTCGCTGCTGTGCGAGAAGGCCGCCGCGGCGGATGTCAAGTCCGGCTTCGTGCGCGGCCAGGGCATCGCCGCTGGCATCACGCTGGCGCGCGAATGCGCCAATCGCCCGGCCAACTACTGCACCCCGACCTACCTGGGCGAAGAGGCCAAACGCATAGGCAAGGACCACGGCATGAAGGTCCAGGTGCTCGATCGCAAGGCGGTCGAAAAGCTGGGCATG
Source organism: Ideonella sp. (assembly GCA_035460745.1). Taxonomy (GTDB): domain Bacteria; phylum Pseudomonadota; class Gammaproteobacteria; order Burkholderiales; family Burkholderiaceae_C; genus Ideonella. The sequence goes on from DATHWJ010000428.1 coordinate 6,859, forward strand.
GGCTCGTTCGTCGCCGTCGCGCAGGGCTCGGAGGAGCCGCTGCGCTTCATCGTGATGGAGTACCACGGCGCCGCGCGCAAGGGCGCCGCCCCCATCGTGCTGGTGGGCAAGGGCATCACCTTCGACACCGGCGGCATCTCGCTGAAGCCGGGCGCCGAGATGGACGAGATGAAGTTCGACATGGGCGGCGCGGCCAGCGTGCTGGGCACCATGCGCGCGCTGGGCGAGCTGAAGCCGAAGATCAACGTGGTCGCGCTGATCCCCTCCTGCGAGAACATGCCCAGCGGCGTCGCGGTGAAGCCGGGCGACGTGGTCACCAGCATGTCGGGCCAGACCATCGAGATCCTCAACACCGACGCCGAGGGCCGCCTGATCCTGTGCGACGCCCTGACCTATGCCGAGCGTTTCAAGCCCGCGGCCGTGGTCGACGTCGCCACGCTGACCGGCGCCTGCGTGGTCGCGCTGGGCCACCACCACAGCGGGCTGTTCTCGCCCGACGATGCGCTGGCCGACGACCTGCTGGCGGCCTCCAGAACAGCCAACGACCCCTGCTGGCGCATGCCGCTGGACGAGGAGTACGACGAGGGCCTGAAGAGCAACTTCGCCGACATGGCCAACATCGGCTCGCGCGCCGGCGGCGCCATCACCGCGGCCAAGTTCCTGCAGCGCTACACCGCCAAGTTCCCCTGGGCCCACCTCGACGTGGCCGGCACCGCCTGGAAGAGCGGCGCCGCCAAGGGCAGCACCGGCCGTCCGGTCGGCCTGCTGACGCACTTCGTGCTGGCCCGCGCCGGCAAATCCTGAGCGCTGCCGGGCGAACAGGCATGTCCGAGGTCGTGTTCCTGACCGGCGTGGACGACAAGCTCGCCTTCGCCTGCAGGCTGCTGCGCAAGAAGTACCGCGAGGGCAGCCGCGTCGCGGTGTTCGGGCCGGCGCCCTTGCTGGCACGGCTGGACCAGGCGCTGTGGACGCAGGACGATCTCGAGTTCCTGCCGCACCTGCGGCTGCGCGCCAACGCGCCGGTGGCCGATGCGGCGCGGGAGCGCACGACCCTCTGGCTGCTCGACCAGGCCGATGCCTCGTTGCGGTGCGACAGCGCCGTCAACCTGGGTTCGGACGAGGTCGAGATGATAGTCTCGCATGCTCGCATCGCCGAGATCGTGGCCAGCGGGCCGGAGGAGCGCAGCGCCGGCCAGCAGCGCTGGAAGCGCTACAAGGCGCTCGGCCACACGCTGCTGCACCGGCCGCAGGACACGCCTTCTGCATAAGCTTCATCGGCGCTTGTCCGGCAGGCCGGCAAGTGCTCCGCTCGCGAGCGGCTGCGGGCGTCGTGCGCGCCCGGCGCACTGGCACAGGGCTTGCACAGCCTGGGCGCTGCTGAAGCCGGGGGCGTCTGCGCACGCACATATCGGGTGTTGGCGGTCATCCGCGCCATTCGATGGTGCGTTCTTGGAGCTCGCCGAAGCGGCTCGGGCTTGCCGGCCCGAGCCGCCAGGCCAAGCGCACATTCCCGCCGGGCTTCGGCCCGGGCCGACGGTCGGTATATGGCTCCGCGAAACCGGGGCACTTTCCCGATTGGGATGTGATTTTTTTTGGAGTATTGTCTTGCCCGTTGAGAGCAACCCACTCGCTACTCTTTCTCAACATACCCCTACTGGAGGTTCGTACCTATGCAAGTCAAACTGAATGTGATCGTCGCGGCCACGGCTGCTCTCTTGGCTGGTTCCCTGCAAGCACAGGAACTGGTGGTCAAGATCGGTCACGTGGGCCCTACCAGCGGCGCCATCGCCCACCTGGGCAAGGACAATGAAAATGGCGCCCGCATGGCCATCGACGAACTGAACGCCAAGGGCGTGACGATCGGTGGCAAGAAGGCCAAGTTCGAGTTGCTCGCCGAAGACGACGCTGGCGATCCGAAGCAAGGCACCGCCGCCGCGCAGAAGCTGGTCGACTCCAAGGTCAACGGCGTGATCGGCCACCTGAACTCGGGCACCACGATCCCCGCGTCCAAGATCTACAGCGATGCCGGCATCCCGCAGATCTCGCCTTCGGCCACCAACCCGAAGTACACCCAGCAAGGCTTCAAGACCGCCTTCCGCGTGGTCGCCAATGACGGCCAGCTGGGCGGCACGCTGGGCAAGTACGCCATCAAGGAACTCAAGGGCAAGACGATTGCCGTGATCGACGACCGCACGGCCTACGGCCAGGGCGTCGCCGACGAGTTCGAGAAGGGCGTCAAGAGCTCCGGCGGCAAGATCGCCAAGCGCGAGTTCACCAACGACAAGGCGACGGACTTCACCGCCATCCTGACCTCCATCAAGAGCACCAAGCCGGACATCGTCTTCTACGGCGGCATGGACGCCGTGGCCGGCCCGATGATCCGCCAGATGAAGTCGCTGGGCATCACCGCCAAGTTCATGGGCGGCGACGGCATCTGCTCGGGCGAGCTGCCCAAGCTGGCCGCCGGCGCGATGGCCGATGGCCAGGTGGTCTGCGCCGAAGCCGGTGGTGTCGATGCCGCGGGCAAGCCGGCGATGGACAAGTTCCGCGCCGACTTCAAGGCCAAGTTCAACGCCGACGTGCAGATCTACGCGCCGTACGTGTACGACGCGACGATGGTGATGGTGGCCGCGATGGTCAAGGCCGGCTCGGCCGAACCCGCGAAGTACCTGCCGGCACTGGCCGCCAGCAGCTACAAGGGCGTCACCGGCAACATCGCCTTCGACCCCAAGGGCGACATCAAGAACGGCGCGCTGACGCTCTACACCTACAAGGCCGGCGCCAAGGAACAGATCGCCGTCGTGCACTGATCGGTTGAATCGCCCGGCGGCCCCAGGCTACCGGGTGCTCGCTGACAGCAAGAAGCCGCCTTCGGGCGGCTTCTTTCATGGGCGCTTGCCAAGGTGGCGGCCGGTCTGTCGGGCTCAGCCACCGGCCATGCAGCGCGAATACAGGTCCAGCGCCGGCTTGCGCACGCTGGTCTGGATGTCCAGCAGGCCCAGCACCGAGTGCACGTAGTTGTCGTGCGAGACCCGCTGGTCGCGCTGGCTCTGCAGGCAGGCTGCCGAAAGCTGACGGCGCTGCTCGAAGCCGGGCGAGAACCAGGCGATCCAGGGCACGTGCTTCTGCACGTCGGGCGCCAGCGCGTAGGGCAGGCCGTGCAGGTAGAGGTTGTTTTCGCCCAGCGATTCGCCGTGGTCGGCCACGTAGAGCATCGCCGTCTCGGCGCGGTCCTGACTGGCTTTCAGCCAGGCGATGGTGGCGGCCAGGAAGTGGTCGGTGTAGGCGATGGTGTTGTCGTAGGCGTTCACCACCTGCTCGCGGCTGCAGTCCTGCAGCGCGTTGCTGGCGCACTCCGGCATGAAGCGCTTGTAGGCCGGCGGCGAGCGTTTGAAGTAGGCCGGGCCGTGGCTGCCCATTTGGTGCATCACGATCACCACGCCCTTGGCGCGGCGCTCGGCGGGCAGGGCGGCGATGCGCTCGTCCAGCCCGCGCAGCATGATCTCGTCGAGACACTCGCCTTCGCCGCACAGCTGCGGGTCTTGCAGGCTGAGCGTGCTGGCGTGCGGCACCCGTTCGCAAACGCCCTTGCAGCCGGCCTGGTTGTCCAGCCACAGCACCGCCAGCCCGGCGCGCTGGATCACGTCCAGCAGGTTCTCGGCGTTGTGGTTGTCGTGGATGTATTCGGTGCGGGTCAGGCCGGAGAACATGCAGGGCACCGATGCGGCGGTGCTGGTGCCGCAGGACCAGGCGTTGCTCAGCGTGGCGATCTGCTCGCGCGCCAGCTCGGGGGTGGTCGGGCGCGCGTAGCCGTTGATGCCGAAGTTGCCGGCGCGGCCCGTCTCGCCCAGCACCAGCACCAGCAGCGGCGGCTTCCGCTGCGCCGTGTAGCTGGGGCCCAGCCGGGCGTCCGTGCCCAGGGCCTGCAGCGGCGTGCTGCCGCGCTGCAGCGGCGCGGCGGCCACCTGGCCCAGGGCATAGAGCGAGTTCAGCGGGTTGATCAGGTAGCGCAGCTGCTTGTGGTTGCGCATCGTCGACGACAGCGGCTGGAAGCTGGCCAGCAGCACCAGCACCAGCACGGCCAGGCTGGCGAGCAGCAGCAGCGTGTTGTGGGCGAGCTGGCGGCCCCAGCGCAGGCGCCGCACCGGCCAGCGCCAGACCAGCGCCGCCGGCAGCACCGCCAGCAGGAGCACGTGGGTGACCAGCCGGCCGTTCAGCAGGTCGCGGGTTTCGCGCGGGTCGGTCTGCAGCACGTTGGTGATCATCGTCGCGTCGATCACCACGCCGTAGCTGAGCATGAAGTAGGCGCCGAAGGCCGCGGCCAGCAGCAGCAGCGTGAGCGCCGGCTTGAGCGTGCTGCGCCAGGCCAGCAGGCCCAGCAGGCCGGCCAGCGCACTGGTGATCATCACCGCCAGCGCCAGGCCCAGCAGGACACCTTGGCCGCCGCCCAGGTCATCCGTGCGCGCCAGCGCGCGCCACAGCGCGAGATTGCAGACCGTGCCTATCCAGGCGCTGCAGGCCACCACCAGCCAGGCCGGGTGCAAGGCCGGGTGCCAGCCCGCGCGGGACGGCGGCGCGGCTGTGCCCGGTGCAGCCGCCATGTCAATGTCAGCTTGCACGGCCATCGTCCCGCATGCCCCAGCGTGCGCGCCGCGGCTGCCTGCCCCATTGGCGACAGACGGCATCGACGAGCAGCGCCGCACACCAGCAGACACAGGCGGTCCACAAGGTGTGGCTCATGAAGTGAGCGCCCCGTACCTGCTGGCCCATGCCCAGCAGGAGACCGGCCGCCAGCGCCACGATCAGCCAGTTGCGCGCAAGCCCTGGCGACCGGTCCCGGAACGCAAAATACCCGCCGACAAACGCGAACCCCGCCGACGCGTGGCCGGCCGGAAAACAATGCCCGCCGGCGCCGTCGCCGCCGGCCAGGCCCCAGGTCCAGTGCGAGACATGGCGCGCGGTGCGGCCGAAGGCGGCCAGGTCCCAGGGGCACGAAGTGGCGCTGATCGACTTCAGCCCCGAGACCAGCAGGACCGCCAGCAGGCTGCTGATCGCCAGCTGCAGGCGATGCCGGGCATCGATGCGCTTCAGGCAGCCGGCCGGCCACCAGACCGAGATGCACAGCCAGGTGGCCAGGCCCCACGACACCAGCCGGCCGCCTTCGTGCAGCACGGTGGAGAAGAACCAGTGGTCCCGCAGCGGGAAACCGCTGGCGCTGCCGAACCAGGAGGCCGCCGCCATGTCCAGCCCGGAAGCATCCCAGGCGATCGCGATCGACAAGAGGCAGACGGTGACGGCCACCGGGCCGGGGAAGAGGGGGGAGCGGGCTGTCGTCATTCGGCCGCTACCTTAGGCAGGCCAACTTAAGCGCGCCTTAAGGCCGCGGCGGGGTTTGGCCGCGCAGGCCAGAATGGGCCCATGCGTGTCCTGGTGGTGGAAGACGACGAAGGCATCGCCGGCGGGCTCCGCGTGGCGCTGCGGCAGCACGGCTGCGCGGTCGACACGGCCGACGGCATCGCGCCCGCCTGGGCCATGCTGCGGTCCGAGGCCTTCGATCTCGTGCTGCTCGATCTCGGGCTGCGCGACGGCGACGGCAGCGAGGTGCTGCGCCGGCTGCGCCAGGCACCCGCCGGCGGGCTGCCCGACCCGGCCCTGCCGGTGTTGATCATGACCGCCCGCGACGAGGTGGCCTCGCGCATCGCCGGGCTGGACATGGGGGCGGACGACTACGTCACCAAGCCCTTCGACGCCGACGAACTGGCTGCGCGCATGCGGGCCCTGCAGCGCCGCGCGGCGGGCAGGGCGCAGGCCTTGCTGCGCTGCGGCGAGCTGGAGATCGACCCGGCCAGCCGCAGCGTGCGGCGCGCCGGCCAGCCGGTGGAGCTCTCGGCGCGCGAGTTCGCGGTGCTGCTCGCGCTGGTGGAGGCGAGCCCGCGGGTGCTCTCGCGGCCCCAGATCGAGGCCAAGCTGTACAGCTGGGACAGCGCGCTGGAGAGCAATGCGATCGAAGTGCACGTGCACCACCTGCGCAAGAAGCTCGGCGACAAGGTCATACAGACGCTGCGCGGCGTGGGCTACTTCGTGCCGGCGGAGCCTGCGCGATGATGCGGCCTTCGCTGCTGAGGCATTTGCTGCTGTGGGCCCTGGGCGCGCTGGTGCTGGTCTGGGCGAGTTTTGTCGCGGTGGGCTTCAAGACCGGCGAGCACGAGGCCGACGAGCTGACCGACGGCCACCTGGCCAGCATGGCGGCGCTGCTGCTCGACGAGCCGGTGAGCGCGCTGGTGCCGGCGGGCGGCGCCTCGGGGCCGGGCTTGTCCCGTGAGCTCGCCACCCTGCACGAGCTGCAGGACCTGAAGAGCCACGACTACCAGCAATCCATGAGCATGGTCGTTTGGGACCGTGCCGGACGCCTGCTCAGCCACCGCGGCGAAGCGCCGGTGCCGCCCTTTACCCAGGACGAGGGCTTTGCCGACCTCCGCCTCGGCCAGCCGCCTGCCGTCTGGCGCAGCTTTGCGAAGTGGGACGGCGCGGCGCACGCCCGCAAGGTGATGGTGATGCTGAGCGCGCAGGAGCGCGACGACCTGGCCTTCGACATCGCCGGGCAGGTGGCGCTGCCGGGCTTGTGGCTGCTGCCGTTCATCGCGCTGGCGGTGGCGCTGGCCATCCAGCGCGGGCTGCGGCCGCTGCATGACTTGTCGCGCGATGTCGGCGAGCTCAACGTCTTCCAGGCGACCCACCTGCAGACCCAGCACCCGCAAGAGGAGTTCGCCGCGGTGGTGGGCTCGATCAACACGCTGGTCGACCGCCACCGCGCGGCGCTGATGCGCGAGCGCCAGCTGGCCAGCGAATTCGCCCACGAGCTGCGCACGCCGCTGTCGTCGATCGCGCTGCATGCCAGCTCGCTGCGCGGCAGCATGAGCGAGGCCGAGCGCGAAGCCTCGCTGCAGCGGCTGGAGCACGATGCGCTGCGCGCCGGCGAGGTGGTCACCCAACTGCTCGCACTGGCCCGCGCCAGCCGCACCGAGCTCGACGAAGCGGCCCAGCCGGTGGACCTCGGTGCGCTGTGTGCCGGCGTGGTCGCCGAGTATGCGCAAGGGGCGCTGGAGAGCGGCCACGAGCTGGCATTGGTGAGCAGCGGCGAGTTCGGGGTCGCCGGCCACCCGGTGCTGCTGGAGCTGGCGCTGCGCAACCTGGTCGACAACGCGCTGGACCACACGCCGCGCGGCAGCCTGGTGGAGGTGCAGCTGGACGCCGCCGCGCGCTGGCTGCAGGTCTGCGACACCGGCGTGAGCCCCTCGGCCACCTCGGATGCCGAGCGACTGAAGACCTACGGCCTCGGCCTGGGCCTGGGCCACCGGGTGGTGGAGAAGGTCGCCGCGGTGCATGGCGCGCGTTTCGGGGCGGTGCCGGCACCGCCCGGTTTTGCAAGCTGTTACCGCATCAGCTTCGAGCCCATGGCCACATCGGTTGCCTGAGAGGCGGCACCGTGCGGTGCGCGTGGCAAGCGGGCGACAGCAGCGAGCGGCAGTGCTCAAAATGATGCGTTTGCCGGCATGGGTGAGCAGAATTGATGCATCCTGCGCGTAGACGCGGGATGGGTGTTTTCTTCGCGCCAGCGAACCGGCGCATCGACATCCGTGAAGATGCAGGCCGGCGGACCACTGGGAGACATCAATGAGCACCTGCAAACACGAGTGGCACTTCCTCTACGTTGTCTACTGGCTGGCCGACAACATCGACCCCACCACCGGACGCAAGACCAGGCACTACGCCGACCGCTTCTATTGCGCCCACTGCCTGGAACAGGAGCTGCGCAACACCCGGGCATTGGGGCACAGCGAGATGCAGCCGGTGCCCAACACCTGGCCCAGCATCTAGCGCGGGCGCACCGGGCCTCAATGCGTCGGGAGGGCCGCTGCGTGCGGGTGCATCGCGCGCAGGCTGGCGAGGCGCCAGGCGGGCGCCTGCGGCTGCAGCGCGGCGGGCTGCGCGCTGCGGCGTATCAGGCCGCGCGATTCGGCCACCGCGACCGCCTCGGTGCGGCTGGTCGCCTCGAGCTTGTCGAGGATGGCCTTGACGTGGGACTTCACCGTGCCGACCGCGATGTTCAGGTGGCCCGCGATGGTCTTGTTGCACTGGCCCGTCATCATCAGGCCCAGCACGTCTTTCTCGCGCAGCGTCAGCGGCTCGCGGATCATGCTGTCGGCCAGCCGTTTGGCCGCCAGCGCGCACAGCGGCAGCATGCCGCGGTGCACCGAGCGCACGGCGGACACCACTTCGTCCAGGCTGCAACCGAGCAGCAGGTAGCCTTGCACGCCGCACTCCAGCGCATGGCGGATGTCGGCCTCCCGGCCCACCTGTGTCAGCACCAGGATGCGGGTGCGGCCCGTCCTGGCGCAGGCCCCTTGCCATGCACCGGCCGACAGCAGCTCGATGGCGGCGTCGTAGTCGGCCACGACGACGTCGCAACGCCGGCCTCCGGTGCCGGGTGTGCACGCCGCCGCGTCTTCGACGATAAAGTCCGGCTGCGCTGCCAGCGTGCTGGCCAGGCCGGCCTGTACCAATGGATCCTTGTGAACGATAGAGATCGTGATCGTGCCGACGTATTGCATGTGGGGTTCCTTGTTTCGAGTTGCCGAGTACCGCTCTGCCATGGCGGCCGGTGCTGATGCCATGGTCGCCCGGCCAGATGGCGGCATGGCGTCAGAACCCGGCAGGTTTGTTGCATCGGTGTCTTCAACCCCCGGTTCATGTGTCCGGCGACACATCCGCAGGCCCCACAGATAACCCACACCGACCGCCGCCTCCCGGCAGGCCCAGACGGGCCAGTCCGGGGCCGGTCCCTCCCAACAGGAGCTCTCGCATGCCGTACCGAACCCTTGTGCTCACCGCCACCTTGCTGGCCGCCGGCGTCTGCGGCGCCGCCACCGGCACCGCCCCCGTCATCGGCCTGGTCACCAAGACGGCCACCAACCCCTATTTCGTCGCCATCACCGAAAGCGCCGTTGCCGAGGCCAAGGCCCGCGGCGCCAAGCTGCTCACGGCCGCCGGCAAGCACGTCACCGACAACGCCAGCCAGGTAGCGGCGGTCGAGAACATGGTGGCCGCGGGCGCGCGAACCATCCTGATCACCGCGAGCGACCCCAAGGCCATCGCCCCGACGCTGCGCAAGGCGCGCGAGAAGGGCGTGCTGGTCATCGCGCTCGATACCGCGATCGAGGTCCCGGACGCGGCCGATGCGCTGTTCGCCACCGACAACTACCAGGCGGGCGTGCTGATAGGCGAGTACGCGAAGGCCGCGCTGAGCGGCAAGCAGGCCGTGGTCGCGACGCTGGACCTGGTGCCCGGCCCCTCGGTGGGCACGCCACGCCACAACGGCTTCATGCATGGTTTCGGCCTGGGTGCCCCGGACGCCCGCAGCAGCGAGCTGGGCAAGGACCCGCTGATCGTCTGCATGGCCGACAGCTTCGGCGACCAGGCCAAGGGCCAGACCGCGATGGAGAACTGCCTGCAGAAGCACCCCGGCATCAACCTCGTCTACACCGTCAACGAACCCGCCGCGGCCGGCGCCTTCAACGCGCTCAAGAAGGCCGGCAAGGAGAAGGGCGTGACCATCGTCTCGGTGGATGGCGGCTGCGAGGGCGTGAAGCATGTCGGCGCCGGCATCATCGCCGCCACCTCGCAGCAGTACCCCACCAAGATGGGCTCGCTGGGCGTCGCCGCCGGCGTCGAGTACGCGAGCAGCGGCAAGAAGCCACAGGGCTATACCGACATGGGGGTCACGCTGATCGCCGGCAAGGCGGTCGCGGGCGTCGCCAGCAAGGACGTGAAGGCCGGCACTGCGCTGTGTTGGGGCAAGCTGTGAGCCTTGCGGGCGGCGCGGCCGGCCTGGCGCTGCTGCTGTGGGTCGGCTTCGCCTGGCTGGTGTGGCGCTGGCGGCGCGCCGAAGCCCGGCTGCGGGCCGAGCAGCAGGGCCGCCTGGCGCGCGACGAGTCGGGCCGGCGGCTGGAGGAGCGCCACGCCCGCGCGATGGAGGCCTCCGATGCGGGTTACTGGGACTGGGACGTGCTCAGCGGCGAGATCTTCCAGTCCGAGCGCATGAAGCAGGTGCTCGGCTTCCCGCCGGACACCCGTTTCACCGACCGCCAGGACTTCGTGGCCCGGATCCCGTTCCACCCCGACGACCGCCAGCGTGTCGAGGACGTGGTCGCCGCGACGCTGGCGGGCAGGGCGGAGCGCTACGAGATCGACTACCGCATCGTGCTGCCGACCGGCGAGCTGCGCTGGGCCCGGGCGCTGGGCAAGGTCTTCCGCAGCGCCAGCGGCGCCCCGGTGCGCATGGCCGAGACCTTGACGGACGTGACCGAGCAGAAGCTCGCGCAGGAGGCGCTGCGCGAGAGCGAGGCCCGCTTTCGCAGCCTGACCGAGCTCTCGTCCGACTGGTACTGGCGGCAGGATCAAAACCTGCGCTTCAGCTACCTGTCCAGCCAGGCCAACGACCTGACCGGCCACACCGGCGACTCCTCGATAGGCAAGACCCGCCCCGAGCTGGCCGACATGACGCCGCTGTACACCACCTGGGCCGAGCACGAGGCCGTGCTGGCCGCCCGCCAGCCCTTCCGCGACCTGGAGTGCTGCCGCATCGGGCGCGACGGCACCGCACGCTACCTCAGCATGAGCGGCGCCCCCATCTTCGACGACCAGGGCCGCTTCAAGGGCTACCACGGCATAGGCCGCAACATCACCGAGCGCAAGCGCATCGAGGAGGAGCTGCGCGCCCGCCAGGTCATGCTCGACCTGGCGCAGAAGGCGGCCAGCGCGGTGGCGTTCGAGTGGCGCATCGGCGAGGGCCAGGAGGGCACGCGCTGGTCGGCCGACCTGGAGGCGATGTTCGGGCTGGCACCCGGCCGCTGCGACGGCAGCTACGAGAGCTGGAAGCAACTGGTGCTGCCCGAAGACCTGCCGGCGTTGAATGCCGCCATCAAGCGCGCCAACGCGACCGGCGACGTCGCGGCCGAGTACCGCGTGGTCCACCCCAACCGGGCCGTGCGCTGGCTGCAGCTGAAGGGCCGCATGTCCTTCGATGCCGAGGGCCAGCCGGCACGCATGGTGGGCTTCATGCTCGACGTGACCGAGCGCCACCAGGCCGAGGAGGAGCTGCGCCGGCTGGAGCGGCAACTGCGCCAGGCGCAGCGGCTGGAGGCCATGGGCACGCTGGCCGGCGGCATCGCGCACGACTTCAACAACATCCTCGCGGTGATACTGGGCTATGGCGACCGGGCGCTCGGCGACGCCGCCAAGGGCAGCCGGCTGCGCCGCGACCTCGAGAGCATCATGACGGCCGGCGAGCGCGGCCGCTCGCTGGTGGAGCGCATCCTCACCTTCACCCGCAGCGGTGCCAGGGAGCGGGTGGCCGTGCACATGCAGCAGGTCGCGAGCGAAGCGCTGGACCACCTGGCGGCCAGCCTGCCGCCCGGCATCACGCTGCTGCCGCAGCTGCGCGCCGGCGACGCGGCGGTGCAGGGCGACCCCACGCAGGTGCACCAGGTGCTGATGAACCTGGCGACCAACGCCTTCCAGGCCATGCCCTCGGGCGGCACGGTGCGCGTGCTGCTGGAGCGGGTGAGCATCGCCGCGCCGCGCGACGTCACCACCGGCACGGTGGAGGCCGGCGAGTACGTGGTGCTGGAGGTGGCCGACACCGGCGGCGGCATCCCGCCCGAGATCGCCGAGCGCATCTTCGACCCCTTCTTCACCACCAAGGAGGTCGGCGTCGGCACCGGGCTGGGGCTGTCGCTGGTGCACGGCATCGTGACCGAGCTGGGCGGCGCCATCGAGGTCGCCAGCACCCTCGGCACGGGCAGCGTCTTTACGGTCTACCTGCCGCGCGACGGCGACGTCGAAGAGACAGGCGCCCTCGAGGCCGCAGACCTGCCGCGCGGCCAGCGCGAGCGCGTGCTGGTGGTGGACGACGAGGAGCCGCTGGTGCGCGTCACCACCGAGACGCTGGAGGAGTTGGGCTACCGGCCGGTCGGCTTCACCTCCAGCCTGGCCGCGCTGCAGGCCTTCCGCGCCGACCCGCTGGGCTTCGACGCCGTGATCACCGACGAGCGCATGCCCGGCATGACCGGCTCGGCGCTGATACGCGAGATGCACACGATACGCCCGGCCCTCCCCACCTTGCTGATGAGCGGCTTCCTCGGCGGCTCGATGGGCACCGATGCCCGGGCAACGGGCGCCGACGAAGTGCTGAAGAAGCCGCTGCTGGGGCGCGACCTCGCCGAGAGCCTGGCGCGGGTGCTGCTGCTGGCGCGGGCCGGCATCCACTGACGCGGCCGTCGCTGCAGCGCTCAATCCTTCAAAGCAGAGGGCAAATCGTCAATACACGGCGGGCACGACCCGGCACCATGGCTTTGCAATTTCTCTTCCGCACTTGCAAAGGAACCCGACCATGCCGATCACCGCCACCCCCACGCCGGGCAAGCAGCTCCTGACGTCCAAGGATCACACGCTGATCATGATCGACTTCCAGTCGCAGATGGCTTTTGCGACGCACTCGATCGACGCGATCACGCTGCGCACGAATGCCGGGCTGGTGGCCCGCGCCGCCGCCGGCTTCGGCGCCTCGACCATCCTCACGACCGTCGCCGAGAAGAGCTTCTCCGGCCCGATGTTCGACGAGATCGTCGAAGCCTTCCCCGGCCAGGCCCTGCTGGACCGCACCTCGATGAACACCTGGGAAGACGCCACCGTCATCAAGCGCGTCAATGAGATCGGCAAGGACCGCATCGTGCTCGCGGGTCTCTGGACGGGCGTGTGCATCGTCGGCCCGGCGCTGTCGGCGATCGAGCAGGGCTACGAGGTCTATGTGCTCGCCGATGCCTGCGGCGACGTCTCGGCCGAAGCGCACAACCGCGCGATGGAGCGCATGGTGCAGGCCGGCGCGCGCCCGATGACCTCGCTGCAATACCTGCTGGAGATGCAGCGCGACTGGGCCCGCACCGAGACCTACGAGATGACCACCGGCATTGCGAAGAAATTCGGCGGCGCCTACGGCCTGGGCATCACCTACGCCAAGACCATGTTCGGCGCCCACGAAGGCTGAGCGGAGACGCCCATGAAGCCCTACCTCGTCTCCGCGGCGCTCGGCCTGCTGGTCGGCGTCATCTACGCGATGTTCAATGTGCGCTCGCCGGCGCCGCCGGTGATCGCGCTGGTGGGGCTTCTGGGCATCCTGCTCGGCGAGCAGATCCCGCCGCTGGTCAGGCAGGTGTTCAAGACCGACACGGTGGCCACCTCCTGGTTGCAGCACCAGGTCAAGCCGCACATGTTCGGCCAGCTGCCGCAATGCGCGGACCGGGTCGCCAAGGCGCCGGCCGGCGCCGCTTCACCCTCCGAGGTCCGCCATGGCTGATGCCGATACGCCCGATCTGATCCTGCACCGCGGCCTGTTCTTCACGCTGGACCGCGCCAACCCCAACGCCAGCGCGGTGGCGATCAAGGGCGGCCGCTTCACCCATGTCGGCCGCGAGCACGAGATCATGCCGCTGGCCGGCCCGGCGACGCGGGTCATCGACCTGCAGGGCCGGCGCGTGCTGCCGGGGCTGATCGACAACCACCTGCACATCATCCGCGGCGGGCTCAACTTCAACCTCGAGCTGCGCTGGGACGGCGTGCGCAGCCTCGCCGACGCGATGGCCATGCTCAAGCGCCAGGTGGCGGTGACGCCGGCGCCGCAGTGGGTGCGCGTGGTGGGCGGCTTCACCGAGCACCAGTTTGCCGAGAAGCGCCTGCCGACCATAGACGAGCTCAACGCCGTCGCGCCCGACACGCCGGTCTTTCTGCTGCACCTCTACGACCGCGCGCTGCTCAACGGCGCGGCGCTCCGGGCCGTGGGCTACACCCGCGACACGCCCGCGCCGCCGGGCGGCGAGATCGTGCGCGACGGCGCCGGCAACCCGACCGGCCTGCTGCTGGCCAAGCCCAATGCGTCCATCCTCTACGCCACGCTGGCCAAGGGGCCCAAGCTGCCGTTCGAGTACCAGCTCAACTCCACGCGCCACTTCATGCGCGAGCTCAACCGCCTGGGCGTCACCGGCGCCATCGACGCCGGCGGCGGCTTCCAGAACTACCCCGACGACTACCAGGTGATACAGCAGCTCGCCGATGCCGGCCAGCTGACCATACGCCTGGCCTACAACCTTTTCACCCAGAAGCCCAAGCAGGAGAAGCAGGACTTCCTGAACTGGACCGCCAGCTCCACCTACAAGCAGGGCGACGACTACTTCCGCCATAACGGCGCGGGCGAGATGCTGGTGTTCTCGGCGGCCGATTTCGAGGACTTCCGCCAGCCCCGGCCCGACATGGGCCCGGAGATGGAGGGCGAGCTGGAAGAGGTGGTGCGCATCCTGGCGCAGAACCGCTGGCCCTGGCGCATGCACGCCACTTACGACGAGACCATCAGCCGCGCGCTGGATGTCTTCGAGCGGGTCGACCAGGAGGTGCCGCTGCAGGGGCTGAACTGGTTCTTCGACCACGCCGAGACCATCTCCGAGCAGTCCATAGACCGCATCGCGGCGCTGGGCGGCGGCATCGCGGTGCAGCACCGCATGGCCTACCAGGGCGAATACTTCGTCGAGCGCTACGGCCATGGCGCGGCCGAGGCCACGCCGCCGGTGGCGCGCATGCTGGACAAGGGCGTCAAGGTCTCGGCCGGCACCGACGCCACGCGCGTCGCGTCCTACAACCCCTGGGTCTCGCTGGCCTGGCTGATCACCGGCAAGACGGTGGGCGGCATGCAGCTCTACCCGCAGCGCAACTGCCTGGACCGCGAGGCGGCGCTGCGCATGTGGACCGAGAACGTCACCTGGTTTTCCAACGAGGTCGGCAAGAAGGGCCGCATCGAGGTCGGGCAACTGGCCGACCTGGTCGTGCCGGACCGCGACTTCTTCGCCTGTGCCGAGTCCGAGATCGCCGACACCACCGCGCTGCTGACGGTGGTCGGCGGCAAGGTGGTCTACGCCGCGGGCGAGTTCACGCCGCACGACGAGGGCGCGCCGCCGCCGGCCATGCCGGACTGGTCGCCGGTGCGGCGCTTCGGCGGCTATGCCGGCTGGGGCGACGCCGACGGTGCGCCGCTGCAGGCGGCGCTGCACCGCAACGCCGCGGCCTGCGCCTGCAGCCAGGCCTGCGGCGTGCACGGCCACCAGCACGCCACGGCCTGGAGCAGCCGCCTGCCCATCGCCGACCTGAAGGGCTTCTGGGGCGCGCTGGGCTGCGCCTGCTGGGCCGTCTGATGACCTCCGAAACTTGAGACAGGGCTGACACCATGGACGTTTCCACCCCCCGCCGCAGCGCGCTCGACAGCGGCGCGCGGCCCGTCTGGGCCTCCCCCGCGGTACGCTGGATCGCGCTGCTGGGCCTGTGCGCGGCCTACCTGCAGGGCGGCATCAACAAGGCGCTGGACTTCCCGGCCGCGATCGGCGAGATGAACCACTTCGGCCTCTCGCCGGCCGCGCCGCTGGCGGCGGCGACCATCGCGCTCGAGCTCGGCGCCTCGCTGCTGATACTGACCGGCTTCTACCGCTGGCTGGGTGCGCTGGGGCTGGCGGTCTTCACGCTGCTCGCCACCTTCGTGGCCAACCGATTCTGGGAGGTGGCGCCGCCCGAGCGCTTCATGGTGGCCAACGGCTTCTTCGAGCACCTCGGCCTGGTCGGCGGCTTCCTGCTCGTGGCCTGGCTGGACCTGCGCGAGCGCGGCAGCCCGCTCGCGGCCAAGGCCCGGCCATGACCGCGCCCGCCGCCCCGGCCGGGGGCACTTTCGCGCCGCTGCGCCACCCCGCCTTCGCGGTGATCTGGGCCGCCACGGTGCTCGGCAACGTCGGCAGCTTCATGCGCGACGTGGCGAGCTCGTGGATGGTCACCGAGCTGTCGCCCAGCCCGACCGCCGTGGCCCTGATACAGACGGCCGCCACCTTGCCCATCTTCCTGCTGGCGATCCCGGCGGGCGTGCTGTCGGACATCGTGGACCGGCGCCGGCTGCTGATCGTGGTGCAGGTCATCCTGGCCTCCGTCAGCGGCGCCTTGCTGTTCCTCTCGCACACCGGCCAGCTGACGGTCGAGGCGCTGATAGGCCTGACCTTCGTCGGCGGCATAGGCGCGGCGCTGATGGGCCCCACCTGGCAGGCCATCGTGCCCGAGCTGGTGCCGCGCACTGAGCTGAAGGGCGCGGTGGCGCTCAACTCGCTTGGCATCAACATCGCGCGCGCGATCGGCCCGGCGGCAGGCGGCCTGCTGCTGGCCGCCGCCGGGGCTGCCGTGACCTACGGCCTGGACGTGCTCAGCTACGTGTTCGTGATCGCGGCGCTGCTCTGGTGGCGGCGCCCCCCCGCGGCACAGAACGCGCTGCCGGAGCAGTTCTTCGGCGCCTTCCGCGCCGGCATCCGCTACGCCCGCGCCAGCCGCGAGCTGCACCTGGTGCTGCTGCGCGCGGCGGTGTTCTTCCTGTTCGCCAGCTCGGCCTGGGCGCTGCTGCCGCTGGTGGCGCGCCAGATGCTGGGCGGCTCGGCCGGCTTCTACGGCGTGCTGCTGGGCGCCGTCGGCGTGGGGGCCATCGCCGGCGCGGTGCTGCTGCCGCGCCTGCGCGAAAGGCTGGACACCGACGGCCTGGTGCTGGCCGCCTCGCTGATCGCCGCCGCGGTGCTGGCGGGCCTCGCGCTGGCACCGCCGCAGTGGGTCGCCATCGGGCTGATGGCGCTATTGGGGGTGGGCTGGATCATCGCGCTGACCACGCTGAACGGCGTCGCGCAGGCCGTCTTGCCCAACTGGGTGCGCGGGCGCGGCCTGGCGGTCTACCTGACGGTGTTCAACGGCGCGATGGCCGCCGGCAGCCTGGCCTGGGGCCTGGTCGCGCAGGCGCTGGCCTTGCCGGTCACGCTGGGGCTGGCGGCGGCGGGGCTGGCGCTGGTGGCGCTGGGCTTCCACCGGGTCAAGCTGCCCAGCGGCGAGGCCGACCTGCAGGCCTCCAACCACTGGCCCGAGCCCCTGCTGGCGGCACCGGTGCACAACGACCGCGGGCCGGTGATGGTGCAGGTGGAATACCGGGTGCGGCAGGAAGACCGCGCGGCCTTCCTGCGGGCGCTGGAGCCGATGTCGCACGAGCGCCGCCGCGATGGCGCCTATGCCTGGGGCATCACCGAGCACACCGCGGACCCGGAGCGCCTGATGGAGTGGTTCCTGGTCGAGTCCTGGGCCGAGCACCTGCGCCAGCACGCCCGCGTCTCGCACGCCGATGCCGACCTGCAGGGCGAGGCGATGCGCTTCCACATCGGGCCGGAGCGGCCGGTGGTGCACCACTTCCTCGCGCTGGAGCCGGTGGCATCGACCTAGTCCGAACGGGATAGACGGCCCACCGGCATCGTGGGGGAGACCCGGCCCTGCACCGGGGCGATGCGGTGGCGCGTGCGGCCCTCAAGAATGAGGGCATGCTCGATGTCCCCCCGCCGCCCCGGACAGGCGCCTTCGGCGCCCGCATGGCGCGCTACTTCCACCTCGCAGCGGCCCCCACGCTGCGGACCACCGCCTTCACCCGCGACCAGTTGGCCGTGACGCGGCTGCGCAGCGAGCAGGCGCCGCCCGGCATGAGCGAGGCGGTGCCGCCCGAGGACAGCTACCTCTGCGAGCTGCAGTTGTCGGAGCTGCGCCACCACGAGTGGTGGCGGCAGGGGCGCTGCGCACTCAGGCGCAGCTACGCGAGAGACTCGATACGCATCGTCGACCTGCGCGAGGGCTTTTGCGCCTTCGTCGGCAGCCCGCTGGACGCGCTGAGCTTCTACCTGCCGCGCGCGGTGCTGGACGAATTCGCCGAGGACGCCGGCACCGGCCGCTTCGGCGAGCTGGCCTGCGACCCCGGCCTGGTCGATCCGGTGCTGGCCCACCTGGGCGCCGCGCTGATGCCCGCGCTGCTGCGGCCCGAGGAGGCCAGCCCGCTGTTCATCGACCATGTGGCGCTGGCCATCAACGCCCATCTGCTGGAGCGCTACGGCGGGCTGCGCCAGCGCGCCGCGCCGGCCGCGGGCGGCCTCTCGGCCGCGCGCGAGCGGCTGGCCAAGGAGTACCTGGCCGCCTGCTCGCAGGAGCAGCTCTCGGTGGCCGACATCGCGGCCGAGTGCGGCCTCTCGCGGGCCTACTTCATCCAGGCCTTCCGGCAAACTACCGGGGTCACGCCGCACAAGTGGCTGCAGCGCCACCGCATCGAGAAGGCCAAGGAGCTGCTGGCCCACTCGGCGACGCCGATCGCCGGCATCGCGCTGGCCTGCGGCTTCTCGGACCAGAGCCACCTGACGCGCGCGTTTTCGCAGGCGGTGGGCGCGTCGCCGGCGGCCTGGCGGCGACAGCGGCGGCAATGAGGGCAGTGCAGGGCGGGGCTCCGGGCGACAGGCGGTACAGTGGCCGCCCGTTGACCCGACTAGCCTTGCCCCGCGGTGACCGCCCCCGACCCGCCCATCACCGTCCTCACCGTGGACGACCACCCGCTGCTGCGCGAGGGCATTGCCGCCGTGCTGAAGAAGCACGCCGACCTCGCGCTGGCGGGCGAGGCCGCTAGCGGCGGCGAAGCGATAGAGCAGTTTCGCCGCCTGCGGCCCGACGTGACGCTGATGGACCTGCAGATGCCCGGGATGGGCGGGCTGGAGGCCATCCAGGCGATCCGCGAGCTGGCGCCGCAGGCGCGCATCCTGGTGCTGAGCACCTACAGCGGCGACGTGCAGGCGCTGCGCGCGCTCAGGGCCGGCGCCGCGGGCTACCTGCTCAAGAGCGCGCTGCGCACCGAGCTGGTCGATGCCATCCGCGAGGTGCACCGCGGCGGGCGCAGGCTGCCGCCAGAGGTGGCAGCGGAGCTGGCGCGCCAGGCCGACGGCGAAGCGCTCACCGAGCGCGAACTCGAGGTGCTGCGGCGCGTGGCCCTGGGCAACTCCAACCGCGAGGTCGGCGAGCTGCTCTCGGTCTCGGAGGAGACGGTCAAGGCGCGCATGAAGACCATCCTGCTCAAGCTGCACGCCAGGGACCGCGCCCATGCGGTGACCCTGGCGCTGAAGCGCGGCCTCATCGACGCCTGACGACCCGCCCGTTGCCGGGCCTCAGGAGACTCGCCAGAGCCGGCGCAGCAGATCCCAGTGGCCCGGCGACGCAGCGCCATCGGGCGCGTACGCCTGCGCGGCGG
>DATHWJ010000429.1:0-1678 GCA_035460745.1 Ideonella sp.
TGCCGATCCGCAGCGCTCTCGCTATGGCGACCTGTATGGCGACCAGTTTACGGAATGGCCCGCCACAGCTCGCCCGAGTTTGCCAAATTTCATTGGTAGGCCGTGAAGGACTTGAACCTTCGACCAAAGGATTATGAGTCCTCTGCTCTAACCAACTGAGCTAACGGCCCGTGAACCCGGGCCGCCGGGAGGCGGCTGGCGGGGAAACAGCGGGGGATTGTAGAAGCACACGCGCATGTCGAGGCCGGCGGCTCGCCGACCGGGCCATGTGCATCGACACGACGGCGTCACCGCGGCTCGGGAGACTGCCCCGGGCGCCAAGGTCTTGGCGGACCCGGTTCTTTGTCTATCAAGGCCGGCAAGACCGGTCATGTGAGGAGCTTCAAATGCAATCCAACGACACGACGCGCGAGCCGAACTGGCTGTACTCGCGCCGCTTTTTCCTGCGTGGCGGCGCTGCCGCAGCGGCCGCCATCGCGATGCCCTTCGAGGTCATCGGCGCGGCGCGCAAGGCCATCGTGCACCAGGACTACAGCCCGGACTACGGCCCGCTGTTCCCGACCAACGACGAGGCGACCGGCCTGCCGCTGCTGAAGCTGCCGGCCGGCTTCCGCTACATCTCCTACGGCTGGACCGGCGACGTGATGGGCGACGGCATCGCCACGCCCAGCCTGCACGACGGCATGGCCGTCTGCGGTGTGGACCGCGACAAGCTGGTGCTGGTGCGCAACCACGAGCAGGGCGGCACCAGCGGCTCGTTCACCGGCGCCTCGACCACCTTCGACGCGCTGGCCGACGGCGGCAACACGCGCCTGAAGTTCAACGCCGCCAAGGGCAAGTGGCTGCACAGCGAAGCCGTGCTGTCCGGCACCATCCGCAACTGCGCCGGCGGCCCGACGCCCTGGAACTCCTGGCTGAGCTGCGAAGAGACCAGCGTCGGCCCGCACACGGTGATCAACGGCCAGAACCCGTTTACCAAGCAGCACGGCTGGGTCTTCGACGTGCCGGCCTGGGGCAAGGCCAGTGCCGAGCCGTTGCTCGGCCTGGGCGCCTTCAGCCACGAAGCCTGCGCGGTGGACCCGGTCACCGGCATCGTCTACGAGACCGAAGACGCCACGCCGAGCGGCTTCTTCCGCTTCGTGCCCAAGACCTACGGCAAGCTCAAGCGCGGCAAGCTGCAGATGATGAAGCTCGACGCGCCGAACAACGCCACCGCCGTCATCGACGGCCAGAGCTGGGGCTACTTCAACACCGGCGCAGGTTTCCCGGCCGGCACGAGCTGGAACGTGAGCTGGGTGGACATCGCCGACCCGACCGCCATGTTCACCCCCGGCGGCAGCTACGGCGGCGTGCAGGCCCAGGGCCTCGTGCAAGGCGCCTCCAGCATCGTGCGCGGCGAGGGCTGCTGGTACGGCAACGGCGTGATCTACGTCTGCTCGACCAGCGGCGGCGCGAACGGCAACGGCCAGATCTTTGCCTACGACCCGAAGCGCGAGACCTTCACGCTGGTGTTCGAGTCCAGCGGCGACATGGTGCTGGACAACCCGGACAACATCGCCTGGAGCCCGCGCGGCAGCCTGATCCTGTGCGAGGACGGCAACGTCTCGCCGCAGCAGCTGCGCGGCCTGACGCTGGACGGAGCCATCTTCCCGTTCTGCGCCAACAACCTGGACTTCAG
>DATHWJ010000430.1:0-2418 GCA_035460745.1 Ideonella sp.
GATGCGCGACCGGGCCGCCGACCTGGGCCGCGAGTGGGGCCGCATCAGCGGCCCGACCGGGCTGGGCCTGGGGCTCAGCCTGGGGCCGGCGACCATCGGCGCGATCGGCTTCGAGTCGCGCATCGACTACGCGGCGATAGGCTCGGTCACCAACCTGGCCGCCCGGCTGTGCGCCGAAGCGGCCTCCGGCGAGGTGCTGGTCTGCGAAACGCTCTGGTCCACCATCCAGCACCGGCTGCAGGGCCAGTGCGCGGGGCGCTACGACTTCAAGGGCTTTTCGCAGCCGGTGCTGGCCTTCCGGGTCGACGGGCACCAGATGCCGCCGCCCGCCGCGGCGCCCCCGCCAGCCACGCCCCCTTGAGCTGCGACGCGGCCGGGCTCGCCCTCACCAGCGCATCGGCAGCTCGTGCATCAGCACCAGGGCGCCGTTGTCGCGCAGCGCGATGTGGCCGCCGCGCTCCAGGTCCTTCATCTGCCGGCTGACCATCTCGCGCGAGCAGCCCAGGCGGCGCGCCATGTCCTTGTGGGTCAGCCGCTCGGCGATCAGCCGGGTGCCGTCGGCCGCCGGCTCGGCGCGGCCGTCCAGCATCAGCTTGAGCCGGCCGTAGACGTCGTTGAGTGCCAGTTGCCGGGCGTTGAGCGTCGCCACCCGGGCGCGCCGTATCACCTTGGCCAGCAGCTCGTAGGCGAACTCGGGGTGCTCGGCCAGGTGCTGCGTCAGCGTGGGCCGGGTGATGACCACGCACTGGCTGGCCTCCAGCGTCTCGACGCTGGCCGAACGCGGCCCGCCGTCCAGGCTCATCTCGCCCAGGTACTCGCCGGCGCCGTAGTCGCCGTAGGTGATCTCGCGCCCGTCGTCGCCGGCCGAAAAGACCCGCATGCGGCCGCTCAGGATGATGTAGATGGTGTCGCCCTGGTCGCCCTCCTGGATCAGCAGCGCACCCTTGCGGTACTTGCGCTGCTCGCCGCGCACCGCGAGCGCCCGCAGCGTGGGCGGCAGCTGGGCCAGCAGGTCGGCGGCCGGGCGGCCGTCCATCGACGCGCTGGCGTCGTTGGCGGCGGGCGATCGGGGCGGGGGTGTTGCCATGGGCGGCATCGTAGCCGCGCCACGCCCTCCCGGGCACCCCATCGTGGCCGGCGGCAGGCCGTTCCCACCACGGGGACGGCCTGCCGCGGCCATCTCATCCCGCCATCAGCCCCGCCATCAAGCCCGTTTCGCCGCCACGCTCCATGCCCACCGCGCCGAGGCCGCGCAGCGCACTGACCTGCGGCGGCAGCACCGCGACCGCCCGCACCAGCTCGCGGATGCTGTCGACACCGGTCTTGGCCCGGATGTTGGCGATCTGCGTGCGCACGGTGGCGATCTTGACGCTGCGGCGCTGCGCGATGTCGTTGGGCCGCAGCCCCTCGCACAGCTCGCTCAGCACCTCCTCCTCGCTGGACGAGAGGCGGTGGGTGCGCGCAAAACCCTGCACCGAGAGCGCCGCGCACATGTGGCGCTTGCCCAGCACCAGCAGCGTGGCGCGCGTCGGCAGGCTCACGCCCAGCGCCATCGCCACCGCGGGCAGCGGCAGCGGCACCACCGACAGGCCGACGCGGTGCTCCGCCGAGCCCAGCGTCAGCATGCGGCGCAGCCCGCGCCGGGCGGCCGCCTGCAGCGCCTCCGTCAGCGGCGCCACGTCCTGCGGATAGCGGGCGTGCAGGCTGGTGCCGGCCAGCTGCAGCGGGTGCTGCGCGTCCAGCTCGGCGCGGGCGGCGTGGTTGACATGCAGGAGCTCGCCGCTGTCGCCCACCAGCAACAGGCCGTAGTCGATCTCGTCCAGCATCAGCGCCAGCAGCCGTGTCATCAGCGCGGCACCGCCGCGGCGCTCCGGCCCGCGGTAGGCCAGCGCCCCGGCCAGCGCACCCCAGGAGGTGCTGCTGCGGCGGCCCCCAGCGGCTGCGTCGGAAGCTGTGTCTATACCGTCGCTGCGGCTCAAGGAAGACAGTTCGAACATGGTGAACCTCCACTGTGGTTGCGATGTCGGCGGGCGCGGCGCGCCGACGGCATCGGAATGAAGCGTAACCATGTGCAAAGTCTTCAGGTCGCCACTATCACCAACAAATACCGTGAGAAATTCACATTCCGTATTGACGCGGATTCCGGTTGTGATAGACGCCGAAAGCCAGCTCGTCAGAGCGGAATGCGGTAGCGATAGCCCTTGTAGCGCAGCACGGCGCTCTTCAGCCGAATCTGCTCCAGCGTCAACTCCGGCGTGATCCGCCCCCCTTCGTGCACCGCTTCGCCATTGATCATCACGAAGCGGCTGGCGGCGTCGTCGGAGTAGATCGAGCCGCTGACGGCCAGCGGCGGCAGGCTGCGCCGGATCTCGGGCGGCAGCTCGTCCAGCGCCAGGATGCGGCGTTCGGCCGGCGGGC
>DATHWJ010000431.1:0-1950 GCA_035460745.1 Ideonella sp.
GCACGCCGCGGTACTGGGCGTAGCGGGCGTTGTCGGTCGGCACGACAGTGTTCAGGCCGTCGTTGCCGCCGTAGAGGAAGACACAGACCAGGGCTTTGTAGTCGCCCTGGGCAAAGGCCGGCAGCAGTGGCGCGAGCAGCCCGAGGCCACCGAGCTTCAGGGTCTGGCGGCGCGACAGCGAAATCAGCAAGGCGGGCTCCTTCAACGCTGCACCTGGTAGTCCGGCGAGGCGAACACCAGCAACGCCGCCTGACGCACGCGGGCTGCCGGCCAGCCCTGCGCGTCGGTCTGCGCGATGTTGGCGCCGACGGCGGCGATGAACTCGGCGCGAATCGTGGCCGGCAGCGGCTTGCCCAGCGCCAGCAGCGACAGGCGGTCGACGAGCTTGGCCGGGTCCGCGGCATCGGCCTCGAAGGTCTTCAGATCGGCGTGGGTGCCGAACGCTCCCGGTACCCCGGACGTCGGCTCCGAGCCGCCCCAGTTCACGACGAAGGTCAGGAAGTTCAGGCGCGCCAGCGCGCTGTTGGTGTTGTGGATGGCGAACGTGGGGCCGGACAGGCTGGTGCCGGGCAAGGGGTAGTTGCTCGGGTAGTCGTTGAACACCGACGGCGGGCGGAACAGGTGCTGCTGCAGCCCGCGCCCGAGCCAGATCAGCGCCTCGCCGTCGCTGCGGCCGTTCAGCGCGCGCAGCACGCCGGTCATCAGCAGCGTGGGCTCGCGCAGCTTGCCGGCGCTGCGCGCCGGGCTTTCGGTGCGCGCCTCGGAATCTAGCAGCACCGCGGCCACGGTAGCCGCCAGGTCGCCGCGCTGGCCCGCGCCGAAGCTGGCGCCCGCCTCGGCGTAGCGCCCGTCGATGAAGGCCTGCGCGACGCGCTGCACATAGCCGGCACTCGGGTTGCTGCTGACCAGGTGCCGGATCAGCTGGCGCGCGACGAACGGCGGCATGTTGGGATGCGCCATCACACTGTCGAGCACCAGCTCCAGCGCCTGCGGCGCGCTGCTGCCGGCCGGCACGCCGACGCCTGACAGCAGCGCTCGCTGAGTCTGGTCGTGACGGCTGGCCACCGGCACCATGTCGCCGCCGTAGTAGGTGCAGTGGCTGCCGCCCGGCGGGCAGCCCCAGGGGGTGGCGCCGCCGCTCGGATAAGTCCAGCCGGTGAGCGCGAAGGCGTAGTTGCGCACCGTCTGGTTGTCGTAGGTGGCAATGCAGTTTCCGCCGCGCAGGCTGCCGTCGGCGTTCAGCGCGCAGGTGCCGATCGAGAACAGCTGCAGGAACTCGCGCGCGAAGTTTTCGTTCGGCGCCGCCTTGTCGTTGTTGGCGTTGTTCAGGTACGCGCCCATCAGCGGCGACAGCGCCACCTGCTTCAGCAGCTGCCGGTAGTTGCCGAAGGCGCTGTCGAGCAGCATGTTGTAGTAGTTGCGAAATCCGTAGGTGCCCGACACCTCCAGCTCGCTGACGACCACGATCTGCTGCAGCGCGTACGCCACGCGCTGGCGTAGCTGGTCGGGCTGCTGGAAAGCATTGCGGTAGAAGTCCCAGGCCAGCGGCTGGGCAGAGAACCACAGGCGCCAGCACTCGTCCACGCTCAGTCCGCTGGCCGGCGTCTCGCAGAAGTTGCCGCCGACGGTGCTCTTGTGCACCGCGTCGCCGCCGCCCAGGCTGTAGCGCGAGTTCGACAGCGCCATCTGGCTGCGGACCCAGGCCGCGGTACCGGTGCTCTGGATCTGCGCCACCAGGGCCCTCCGTTGGGCCGAAGCTGGCCTGGTGCGCCAGGCGCACGGCGTCCAACGTCGTGACGCTGCCAGGTGCAGGTGCAGGTGCAGGTGCAGGTGCAGGTGCAGGTGCAGGTGCAGGTGCAGGTGCAGGTGCGGGTGTAGGGACCGGTGTGGGCGCTGGTGCAGGCACCGGCACCGGCAACGGCACCGGCACCGGCACCGGCGCAGGCGCAG
>DATHWJ010000432.1:0-2578 GCA_035460745.1 Ideonella sp.
CAGCGGCACCCGCGGCCTGGCCGACGTGGTCGAAGCCGTCCACCATACCGTGCTGCAGGTTCCCGGCCCGCTCGGCAAGGTGGCGCCGGGCCGCACCCGCGGCATCACCGGCTTGGTCTACCGCAACGTGCACGGCGTGGCGGGGCTGGTGGGCGGTGGCCTGGACCTGGCGCTGCAGGTCTTCTCCTCCCTCGACAAGGGCGCCAGCGGGCCACGCCGTGAGGCCTTGCTGGCCGCGTTGAACGGCGTGCTGGGCGACCACCTGGCGGCGACGAAGAACCCGCTGGCAACGCCGATGGCGTGGCGGCAAGCCGGCCGCGACCTCGATCTGCAGAGCGCCGCGAGCCTGAGCGCCAGCCTGGCCGCGCCGGCGAGCGGCCGGCTGCTCGTGCTGGTACACGGCCTGTGCATGAACGACGCGCAATGGCTGCGCAACGGCCACGACCACGGCGCGGCGCTGGCGGCCGAGGCCGGCTGGACGCCCGTCTATCTGCGCTACAACAGCGGCCTGCACATCGCCCACAACGGCGCGCAGCTGGCTCGGGAGCTGGAGGCCTTGCTGCGCGCCTGGCCGGTGCCGGTGGAGGAACTCGCGCTGCTGGGCCACAGCATGGGCGGCTTGGTGGCGCGCAGCGCGGTGCAGCAGGCGCGGGCCGGCCGGCTCGCGTGGCCGCGTGCGCTGCGGCGCATGGTCTTCGCCGGCACGCCCCACCACGGCGCGCCGCTGGAGCGTGGCGGCCACTGGATAGACACCCTCATGCGCCTGAGCCCCTACATCGCGCCGCTGGCCCGCGTGACCCGGCTGCGCAGCGCCGGCATCACCGACCTGCGCCACGGCGGCGGGCCGGCGCTGCCGCGCGGCGTGCGCTGCTTCGCGCTGGCGGCCACCACCGGCGAGCAGCCCGGCGGCTGGCGCGACACGCTGCTCGGCGACGGGCTGGTGCCGCTGCGCAGCGCGCTGGGCGAACACGAGGACGCGGCGCTGGCCCTGGGCCTGCCGGCGGCGCACAAGGCGGTGATCACCGAGGCCGGCCACTTCGATCTGCTGGACCGGCCGGCCGCGTACGAGCAGTTGCGCCGCTGGCTGGGCTGAGCAGGCTCAGCCTAGACATAGGCTCAGAGCTTGTGCGTCGATAGCAGCAGGCTGGTCTCGGTGCTGGCAATGCCCTCGATCAGGCGGATGCGCCCCAACACCTGGTCGAAAGCCTCCAGGCTATCGGCGCGGATCTCGGCGACGATGTCCCAGCGGCCGTTGGTGGTGTGCAGCGTCTGCACCGCCGGGTCGCCGCGCATCGCGCGCAGCACCGCATTGGCCCGGTTGCCCTCGACGGCGACCGTCATCAGCGCGGCGATGCGGTGGCCCTCCACCTGGGGCTTCAGGCGCACCGTGTAGCCGACGATCACGCCGCTGGCCTCCAGCTTGGCGATGCGGTTCTGCACCGTGCCGCGGGCACAGCGCAAGGTCTTGGCGAGCGACGCGACCGACGACCTCGCATTGGCCCGCAGCAGGCTGATCAGTTGGTGGTCGGTGTCGTCCACAGAGGCCTCGCTTCGATCAAAACGTCAGTCAAGGTAGACATTCTGCTCTGAGCGGCCAGCGTTTTGTGCAGTCTTCTGGCTTCCTGTTGGCTGGCAAGCCGAACAAAATTCTTTACACAACAACAGCCCCGCACCAGCGCAGTGCGGGGTGCCAGCGGCTCCTTCGCCGCAAGCCTCCCCAACATTCAAGAGACTCCCGCACCATGGTCGACTACATCGGCATCGCAGACATTCAACGCCTGGTCCAGCAGATCGGCGCCGGCAGCTTCATCGAGCGCCTGGCAGGCGAGATCGAGACCGACTACCACCGCTGGGGCGAGTTCGAGAAGTCGGCCCGGCTGGCCAGCCACTCCGAGGTCGGCGTGATCGAGCTGATGCCGACCAGCGACGGCCGGTTGTACGCCTTCAAGTACGTCAATGGCCACCCGAAAAACACCGCGACCGGCCGCCTGACGGTGACCGCCTTCGGCGTGCTGGCCGACGTGGAGACCGGCTACCCGCTGCTGCTCTCCGAGCTGACCGTGACCACCGCGCTGCGCACCGCCGCGATGTCGGCGCTGGCCGCCAAGTGGATGGCCCGGCCGGACAGCCGCGTGATGGCGCTGATCGGCAACGGCGCGCAGAGCGAGTTCCAGGCCATCGCCTTCCACCGCCTGCTCGGCATCCGCGAGCTCCGGCTGTGGGACGTGGACGCCCAAGCCACCACGAAGCTGGAGCGCAACCTGCGCGCGATGCCGGAGCTGCACGACCTGATGATCGTGCGCGCCGAGTCCGCCGCCGACGCCACCCGCGGCGCCGACATCGTCACCACCGTGACCGCCGACAAGCGCAACGCCGTGATACTGACCGCCGACATGGTCGCCCCCGGCGTGCACATCAACGCGGTGGGCGGCGACTGCCCCGGCAAGACCGAGCTGCATGCCGACATCCTGCGCCTGCCCAACACCCGCGTGTTCGTCGAGTACGAGCCGCAGTCGCGCATCGAGGGCGAGATCCAGCAGATGCCGGCCGACTTCGCGGTGACCGAGTTTGCCGAGGT
>DATHWJ010000433.1:0-1750 GCA_035460745.1 Ideonella sp.
CAGCGGCCACCGGGTGATGCAGATCGCCGACCGGTCGGTGATGGTCGAACGCGACGGCCTGCTGACGCGGCTGACGCTCTAGATGAGCACCCCGCTCCTGGTTTCCCCCTCCCACCTCTCGAAAGGAGTTTTCATGAGCAATTCCATTCAAAGCACGCTGGCCTTCGGTGCCGCGGGCACCGGCACGTCGTCGGGCGACAGCTGGTTCGAGGCCATGGCCGACGCCTGGGGCAAGGCGCTGGACGAGCAGGCCGTCGCCATCGAGGAAAAGTCGGCCGGCATGACCGGCAACGGCGACATGCCGGCGGACGTGACGGAGCTGACGGCCATGTCGCTGAAGATGAGCTTCCTGGCCAGCAGCTCGCACACCGCGATCTCGTCGGTCGGCGCGGCGCTGGAAACCATGGCGCGCAAACAATGACCGGCGCACAGGCCAAGGCATGACCACGCCAGACCTGACGGCGGCCCTGCCGCCCATGAGCGCCTCGGTGGGCGGTGCCGCCAGCCCGTCCGCGATCCCCAACGTCGAGCTGGGCTGGGGCGCCTCGCTGACCGACTTCGGCGCCTTCGAGCGGGCGCTGGCCGGCGCGGCGCAGCGCATCGAGGGCCGCCCGGTGGCAGCGCCGTCACAAGCCACGCAGGCCCTGTTCCGCCCGCTGGAGCACATCAACGACGAAGCGGGCTTGTTGTCGCGCGACGCCAAGCAGGCCGCGGCGGCCGGCCGCGAGCTGACGCCGGGCGAGCTGGTGAACCTGACCGTGCGCTGCCAGGAGTTCATGTTCCATTGCCAGCTCACGTCCAACATCGCCAACCGGACTTCGGACGGCTTGCAGCAGTTGTTCCGCCAGCAGTCCTGAGCCTTGGTCCCACCGGAGATGCCTGACATGACGCCTTCCCCCGTGCCCGCGCCCTCGGCCCGGCCGGCCTTCCCGACGCTGCGCGGCGGGCTCGCCGCGCTGGTGCTGATCGCCTTGTCGGCCTGCGGCGAGCAGGAGCTCTACGCCAAGCTCGACGAGCGGCAGGCCAACGAGATGGTGGCCGTGCTGCAGCTGGCCGGCATCCCGGCCGAGAAGGCGGCGCGCGAGGGTGGCTACACCGTGTCGGCGCCGCAGAGCGAGTTCGCCCGCGCGGTGCAGACGCTGCGCGCCATGGGCCTGCCGCGCGAGGACTTCGACTCGCTCGGCAAGGTCTTCAAGCGCGAAGGCTTCGTCTCCACGCCGCTGGAGGAGCGCTCGCGCCTGGTCCATGCGCTGTCGCAGGAGCTGAGCCGCACCGTCTCCAGCATCGACGGCGTGGTGCTGGCGCGGGTCACGCTGGCGATGCCGGAGAAACATCCGCTGTCGGACAAGGTCGTGCCGTCGTCGGCCTCGGTGCTGATCAAGCACCGGCCCGGCCTGGACGTGGAGGCGCTGGTGCCCAAGATCCGCGCGCTGGTGGTCAACAGCGTCGAGGGCCTGCCCTATGACAGCGTGACCGTGGTGCCCTTCGTGGCCGAGGCCTGGCTGCCGGCGCCACCGCCGCCCGACGCGGTGCCCGAGAGCCTGCGCGCCGCATTGTGGGGCGCGGGCCTGGTGGGCCTGGGCAGCCTGGCGGCCGCCGGCGCGGTGGCCTGGCGCCGCCGGCCGGAAGGGCGCGCCTGGCCCCCATTGCGCCTGGCGGGCCGCAAACCCGAGGCCCCGGACGTGCTGCCATGATCCTAGATCCGGTAGTTGACCGCTTCCCACCGCAGGCCACACCGCTTGAGTGCTCG
>DATHWJ010000434.1:0-2810 GCA_035460745.1 Ideonella sp.
CGCGCCGGGCAAATAGGCCGCGGCGCGGCCTGCCTCAGCCCGCCGCCGGCCCTGCCACCCGCTGCAGGCGCAGCACGAAGCACACGCCATCGGCCGTGTTGTGGGCGCCGATCGTGCCGCCCATCTTGGCCATGTAGGTGCGCGCGACGAACAGGCCCTGGCCGCGGTGGCCGAGCGCCGCGGCGTCGGGCTGGTCGGAGACGCCGTACTCGAAGATGGTGTCGATCAGCTCGGCCGGTATCGGCTCGCCCTGGTTGTGCAGCGTGACCTCGGCGGTGGCCTCGGAGCGGGTCTCGGTGGTGGCCAGCGTGATCGTCAGCGGCGTGCCCGCGGGCCGGTAGCGGTCGGCGTTGCGCAGCACGTGGGTCACCACGTCTTCGAGCGAATACTCGTCGGCCCGCACCATCACCGGCCCCGGCGCGGCCTGCAGCACCACGCCGGGCAGGCCGGCGCTGGCGGCGTTGTCGGCCACGTGCTGCAGGAAGGCGCGCAGGTCCATCGCCTGCACCTGCAGCGTGGTCGACTGGAAGGCCTCGCTGGGCGAGGCGCTGCCGTAGAGCACCCGCAGCGCCTGCTGCATGCGGCTGATGTAGCGCTGGCTGGGGTCGGCCGGGTCGGCGTGCAGCACCATCAGCGACTGCAGCGGCGACATGATCTCGTGGCCCACCGCGTGCCACTGATCCTTCTCCTGTTCGACGCGGATGTGCTCGCGCCGCACGTCGTCGTTGACGCGCTGCATCAGCTCGGCCAGCACGTCGGCCAGCAGGCCCAGCTCGTCGCTGCCGCGCAGCTCGCTCAGGTCGAGCTGCACCAGGCCGTCGTGGCCCTTGACGCTGCCGGAGACCGCGGCCGCGCGCTTGGTCAGCAGCGTGATGCGGCGGATCATGCGCAGCTCGATCGCGGCCCAGGTCAGCACGATGGCCGCCAGCATGGCGCCGACGAACCACGAGACCCGCGTCGCGACCACGCCCAGGCCGCGGTTGACGGTGCGCAGGTCGCCGGTCAGCAGCAGCTCGTACTCGCCCAGCGGCGTGGCGATCAGCTCGCGCGCCGCCACCGGCTGCTCGTAGGCCTCGACCGGCAGCTGCCGTATCAGGCGCAGCAGCCACGGCGAGGTGGTCTGCGTGGTGTCCTCCTGGCCCTTGAGCGTGACCAGGTCGGGCGCGCCGGCAGCGGCGCCGAGCTTGCGGATGCGCAGCGTCTCGCCCGGCAGCAGCAGCGGCGTCAGGTCCGCCAGCGCAAACGGCGGCGTGGCGCCCGGGCTGTCGCTGTCGAACAGGGCCGGGCCGTCGCCCGGCGGCAGCAACTGCACCCGGACCTGGATCTGGTCGAGATCGGGCGGCGGCCAGACCAGGGTCTTCTGGAACAGCTCGTCGCGGAAGAGCTCGATGGGCAGGCGTATCGAGAAGAACGAGCGCTTCAGGCAGCCCGTGCCCGCCGCCGGGGCGGCGTCGCCGGCACAGCGGCCGTCCTGCCACAGCCAGCCGCGGAAGTCGCGCACCGGCCGCGTCGCCGCCGGCCCGCTCGCGCCCTCGACGAAGCCGGTCAACCGCCCGCGCGTGCCCAGTCCGCTGCCGTCGCCCGCCGCCTGCTCGAACGGCGCGATCCAGCGAAAGCTCTGGCCGCGCATCTGCACGGTGACCCGCGCGCGATGCGCCAAGCTGAGATCAAGCTCGCCCGGCGCGCGCGCCACCAGCGCGCCGCTGGCAAAGCTGCCCACCGTGTAGATGAAGCCCCCCGCCAGCGGGTTGTTGCCGACCGCCACGCAGAGCTGCGCGTCGCGGTACTGCACCAGGCAGCCCGCCATCTCCACCGCCTGCTGCGCTTTGGCCTTGTCGTCGAAGTCGATGGCCGAAAACGGCAGCACCAGCGGCCGCAGCGGCGTGACCCCCGCGCTGCGCGCCCCCGGGTTCAGCAGCGCCAGCTGGCCGGTCGGGTGGCGCAGCCGCGCCGCGATCTGCGCCTGGTTCTTCGTGAAGCCGTCCTGGTAGTTGCGCCAGCTGAGCTGCTTTTCCTCCTGCAGCACGCTCAGCGCCAGCGCCACGGTGGCCAGCGCGAGCAGAAAGAAGGCGCCGCGGAAGAAGACGCGCAGGCGCAGCGGGATGCGGCCCGGCAGCCGCCACGCGGGGCGCCAGCTCACGGGAGGCCGCCGGTGGGGCTTTCAGCCCAGCGGAAGCCGCGCATCGGCACGTTCTCTATGCCGTCGAAGGCCGGGTCGATCTCGCGGAACGCCTCGCGGATGGTGCTCACATGCTTGCGGATGTTGTCGCGGTTGCGCCCGCTCTTGACCACCTGGAAGAGCTCGTCGTACGACACCACCTGCCCGCGCCGCTGGTGCAGCGCCGCGAGGATGCGCTGGGCGGTCAGCGGCAGGTTGATGCGCTGGCCGCGCCAGATCGGCGAGCCCTGCCGCAGCGGGTCGAGCGAGAGCTCGTCGGCCGCCGCCGCGGGCGCCGGCTCCTTGGCGGGCGCCTTGTCGCGCGTCGCACGCAGGATGTCGAGGAAGGTGTCGATGAAGTCCGACTCGGTGAAGGTCGTCTTCTGCAGGTAGTCCCAGGCGTCCAGCGCCTTCATGATGCTGCGGTAGATGGTGGCCGGCATCGCAGAGACCACCAGCACCGGCGTGCCTGGCCCCTGGTTCAGCTTGTTGATCACGTTGATCAGCGCCACTCCGGCGTGGCGCTCGCGGCCCAGCTCGATGTCCAGCACCACCAGGTCGTAGGCCTCGCGGGCGATCGCCGCTTCGGCGTCGTCGCGGTTGAACCACTGGTCCACCACGATGCCCGGCCGCGCCGCTTCGATCCAGCCGC
>DATHWJ010000435.1:0-5806 GCA_035460745.1 Ideonella sp.
GCTGAGCGGGTCGCGGTTTTGCAGCGCGGTGAGGATGGCCTTGTGGCGCGGCAGCGAGAGGGCGTGGGTGCCGGGCAACTGGCTGCTGAGCTGGATGGACTCGCGCAGCGCGAGCGAGAGCATGTTGCCGATGTAGGCCAGCAGGTCGTTGCCGGTGGCTTCGGCGATGCGGCGGTGGAAGGCCAGGTCGGGCTCGAGCAGTTCTTCGGGCGTGGTGGCCTGCTCCATCCGGCCATAGGCCTCGGCGACGGCGGCCAGGCTCTCGTCGCTGGCCACCTGGGCTGCCAGCGCGGCGGTGGCCGGCTCGAAGATGCGGCGCACCGCCAGCAGCGTCTGCACGAAGTCTTGCTGGGGCTTGCTCTGGATCAGCCAGTACAGCACGTCGGGGTCGAGCAGATGCCAGTCGCTGCGGGCGCGCACGCTGGCGCCGCTGCGCTGCCTGGAGACCACCAGCCCCTTGGCGACCAGCACCCGCGTGGCCTCGCGCAGCACCGGCCGGCTGACCGCGTACTCGGCGCACAGCGAGGCTTCGCCAGGCAGCCGCTCGCCGGGCGGCAAGGCGCCGGAGACGATGCGCAGGCCCAGGTCGTGGACGATGCGCGCATGCATGCTCTTGCGCTCCGGCGGCTGGCGGTAGCCGGTGTCGCCGGCGTAGCTCGTCATGGCGTGTCGGGGTGCCCGCGGCTTCGGCGGCTCAGCGGCCCCAGCGCAGCACCAGCGGGTCGAGCCGGCGGGCGGTCTCGATCAGGCCGGCCCGCGTGTCGGGGTGCATCGAGGGGAAGGGGTGGCGCGGCGCTTCGCTCGCGATCACGCCGCCTTCCTTCATCAAGGCCTTGCAGGCCAGCAGGCCGCTCTGGCGGTTTTCGTAGTTGATCAGCGGCAGCCAGCGCTGGTAGGCCGCGACGGCCTCTTCTCGGCGGCCGGCGAGATAGGGGTCGACGATGCTGCGGATGCCGTCGGCAAAACCGCCGCCGGTCATCGCGCCGCGCGCGCCGGCGTCGAAGTCGGGGATCAGCGTGATGGCTTCTTCGCCGTCCCACGGGCCCTCGATCGCGTCGCCGCCCAGGCGTATCAGCTCGCGCAGCTTGGAGGCCGCGCCGGGGGTTTCGATCTTGAAGTAGGCCACCTGCTCGATCTCCTGCGCCATGCGGGCGAGCAAGGCCGCCGGCAGCAGCGTGCCGCTGACGGGCGCGTCCTGGATCATGATGGGGATGGCCAGCGCGTCCGAAAGCCGGGCGAAGAACTCGAAGGTCTGCGCCTCGGGCACGCGGATGGTCGCGCCGTGGTACGGCGGCATCACCATCACCATCGCCGCGCCCATGTCCTGCGCGCGGCGGCTGCGCTCGGCGCAGACGCGGGTGCTGAAGTGCGTGGTGGTGACGATCACCGGCACGCGGCCGGCGACGTGTTCGAGGATGCTGCGGGTCAGCAGCTCGCGTTCGTCGTCCGACAGCACGAACTGCTCGGAGAAGTTGGCGAGGATACAGATGCCGTGGGAGCCTGCGTCGATCATGAAGTCGATGCAGCGCTTCTGGCTCTCGAGATCGAGCTCGCCGCCGTCGGTGAAGGTGGTGGGCGCGACGGGGAAGACGCCGCGGTAGCGGGCGGCGGCGGGGGGGTGGGTCATGCTGAGTGTCTCCGGGAGGGCGGCGTGTGGAGGGCGGACGTGGGCCCTCACCACGCGGGTCTGGAGGATAAAGTATGACTTTATCTGCAGAGAACCCGGTATTTACCCGAATAATGGCCGGTCAATGCGGCCATCAGTATGACTATTTCCCGCGGCGCTTCAGTCCGCCGTCGCCCCCGAGATCTTCACCACCTTGGCCCACTTCTCGATCTCGGTGCGGATGAAGCTGTCGAACTCCGCCGGCGTGCTGCCCTTGGGCACCAGCCCGATGTCGGCCATGCGCGCATGGGTCTCGGGCGACTTCAGCACCGCGTTGATGTCGGTGCTGATCTTGGCGATGGTGGCCTTGGGCACGCCGCTGGGCACCACCAGCCCGAAGACGCTCTCCACCACGTAGCCGGGCAGCGTTTCGACGGCCGCCGGCACGTCGGGGGCGATAGCCGAGCGCTTGGGGCTGATCACCGCCAGCGCCTTCATGCGGCCGGACTTGATGTGCGGCATCGACGAGAACAGCGGGTCGAACATCACCTCGACGCGGCCGGCGAAGACATCGGTGTAGGCCGGGCCGGAGCCCTTGTAGGGGGCGTGCAGCATGTCGATGTCGGCGGTGGTCTTCAGCAGCTCGCCGGCCAGGTGCATGGAGCTGCCGCTGCCGGGCGAGGCGTAGGTCAGCTTGCCGGGTTCCTTCTTGGCCAGCGCGATCAGCTCCTTCAGGTTGTTGGCCGGCAGGCTGGGCGTGGCCGAGATCACGATCGGGGAGGTGGCCAGCAGCGAGACGCCGGACAAGTCCTTCAGCGTGTCGTAGGGCATGGTCTTGCGCAGGCTGGGGTTGATCACGTGCGAGGTGACCACCAGGCACATGGTGTGGCCGTCGGGGGCGGACTTGGCGACGAAGTCGGTGCCCAGCGTGGTGTTGGCCCCCGCCTTGTAGACCACGTTGATGGGCTGGCCCCAGGCGTCCTTCAGCTTGGCTTCGAGCAGGCGGGCCAGGATGTCGATCGCGCCGCCGGGGGCGTTGGGCACCACCAGCGTGATCGGCTTGCTGGGGAAGGCCTGGGCGCGCGCGGGCAGGGCGGCGGTGGCGGCCGTGGCGGCGAGGGCGGTCGAAAAGAGTCGGCGGTCCATCTGAAAAACTCCTGGGAAAAACGCGGAAGGGTCTCTGAAAATCGGGGGGTGCTAGGCGGCGAGCTGCAGGGCCTGGGGCGCGTGTCGCGGGCTGGCGTGCGCCGAGGCGAGCAGCATCGCCGCGCCCTTCTCGGCAATCATCACGGTCGGCGTCGCGGTGTTGCCGGAGACGATGAGCGGCATCACCGAGGCGTCGATCACGCGCAGGCCTTGCAGCCCGATCACGCGCAGCTCGGCGTCGACGACGGCCAGCGGGTCGCCCGCCGGGCCCATGCGGGCGGTGCCCACCGGGTGGAAGATGGTGTTGGCCTTCTCGGCCACCGCATTCAGCAGTGCCGCGTCGTCGTCGTCGCGCACGGCCGGGCCGGGCCAGGTCTCGATGGGCTGGTAGGCGGCCATCGCGCTGCCGGCCATGATGCGGCGCGTCAGCCGGATCGCGTCTATGGCCACCTGCCGGTCGCGCTCGGTGGCGAGGTAGTTCATGCGGATGGACGGGGCCTGGCCCACGCCTGGCCCGCCCAGGCGCAGCGTGCCGCGGCTGGTGGGCCGCAGGTCGTAGGCGATCATCGTCAGGCCGGGGTAGGGGTCGAAGGGCGCGTCGATGGCCGGGCGTGAAAACGCCAGCACGTTGTAGCCCAGGTCGGCGCGCGCCACGCCGGGGCTGGAGCGCGCGAACAGGCCCAGCTGGCAGGGCGCCATCGTCAGCGGGCCGCGGCGGGTGAGGGCGTAGCGCAGCGCCATCGCCGCGGTGGCGAGGCGGGAGTTCATCGCCGCGTTGAGCGTCCTGGCGCCGCTCAGGCGGTAGCGCAGCGCGAGTTGCAGGTGGTCTTGCAGGTTGGCGCCCACGCCGGGGCGGTCCAGCCGCGGCGCGATGCCGTGCTCGGCCAGGTGGGCGGCGGGGCCCATGCCTGAGCGCATCAGTATCAGCGGCGAGGCCATCGCGCCCGCGGCCAGTATCACTTCGCGCGAGGCCTGGGCCTGGTGCGCGGCGCCCTCGGCAAACCAGGTCACGCCGCAGGCCCGTGCGCCGTCGAAGAGCACGCGCTCGACCTGCGCGTGGGTCGCCACGGTGAGGTTGGGGCGCTGCAGCACCGGCTTCAGGAAGGCGTCGGCCGCGCTCCAGCGCTGGCCGTTTTTCTGGTTGACATGGATGGGGCCGACACCTTCGTTGTCGCCAGCGTTGAAGTCGTTCACCGCCGGGATGCCCGCGGCCACCGCGGCGGCCTGCACGGCGTCCAGCACCGGCCAGTGCACGCGCGGCGCGGCCACCTGCCACTCGCCGGCGGCACCGTGCGCCGCGCTCTCGCCGCCGAAATGCCCCTCGTGTCGGCGGAAGAAGGGCAACACCTCGGACCAGCCCCAGCCGGGCAGGCCCAGGTCGCGCCAGCCGTCGTAGTCGGCCGCCTGGCCGCGTATCGCCACCATGCCGTTGATGGCGGTCGAGCCGCCCAGCACCTTGCCGCGCGGGTGGCGCAGCGCGCGCCCGTTCAGCCGCGGCTCGGGTTCACCGGCGTAGCACCAGTCGCTGGCGGGGTTGCCTATGGTGTGGCGGTAGCCTACGGGGATGCGGAACCAGACCGAGTCGTCGCGCCCGCCGGCTTCGATCAGCAGCACGCGGTGGGCCGGGTCGGCCGACAGGCGGTTGGCCAGCAGGCAGCCCGCCGCCCCGGCGCCGACGACGATGAAGTCGAAGCAGGCGCCTGCTGCTGCCGTGTGGCCGGCGGTGGTCACTGCTTGACGATGCCGGCCTGGTGCACCAGCGCGCCCCAGCGGTCGTAGGCCTCGCGCACGGCCGCGGCGAGCTCTTCGGGGGTGGAGCTCTCGGCCACGTAGGCGCCTTGCTTGTAGAAGTCCTGCACGGGCTTTTGCGGCAGGGCTTGCGCGAGCGCGGCCTGCAGCTTCTTCACCACGTCGGGCGGCAGCTTGGCGGGGCCGAACCAGCCCAGCCAGCTCGTCAGGTCCAGCCCGACCACGCCTTGCTCGTTCAGCGTCGGCACGCCGGGCAGGAAGGGGTTGCGCTGCGGCGAGGCCACGCCGATCAGCTTGGCCTTGCCGGAGGCGGCATGCGAGATCGAGGCCGGCGCCGCGTCGAAGGCGAGCTGGATGCGCCCGCCGAGCAGGTCCAGCGCGAGGTCGCTGCCGCCCTTGTAGGGCACGTGCGTCATCTCCAGCCCGTACTGCTTGGCGAAGATCTGGCCGAAGATGTGGGAGGAGGTGCCGGTGCCGAAGGAGCCGTAGCTCAGCTGGCCCGGGTGGGCCTTGGCATAGGCGACCAGCTCCTTCACGTTGTTGACCCCCAGGGTGTTGCTCACCACCAGCACCAGCGGCCCCTTGGCCCCCATCGAGATGGGGGTGAAGTCCTTGAACGGGTCGTAGGTGGCCGCCAGCATGGTGTGCGGGTTCTGCGCCATCGTCGACGAGGCGCTGTAGAAGAGCGTGTAGCCATCGGCCGGCGCCTTGATCACCTCGTTGGCCGCCATCAGCGTGCCGGCGCCGGGCTTGTTGTCGACGATCACCGGCACGCCGAGGATCTCGGCCAGCTTGGGCGTGACCGCGCGCGCCTGCGCGTCGACGCCGACGCCGGGCGGGAAGGCCACCACGACGCGGATGGTGCGGCCCTTGGCGGGGTAGTCCTGGGCCGCGGCGAGGCCGGGGAGCCCCAGCGCCGCGATGCCCACGGCCGCGCACAGCAGCTGGGCCAGAACGCCTTGCTTCACAACAAACATCACGCCAGGTCTCCTGTGCGGCGGCCGGTGGCGCGCGCCGCTGAATTGAGTGGGCGGCAACCGTCAAATTCGGTCGCCGCGTCCGGAATGCGATTTCACATGGCCTGTAGTGAGCTGATATAGAGGGTAAACACCTGTTTTTAACGCTTGAGATTGATTTTTATGGAATGAACGACCAAAATAGTGAAAACACTCTGTGAGCCTCCGCCATGAAGACCGTGGTCCGCACCGACGAACGCATCCTCACCTCCGACATCTTCGAGCGGGGCCAGCGAGGCCAGCGGCCCGAACTGGGCAGCTGGGCCGAGCCCGGGCGCGACATCAAGAT
>DATHWJ010000436.1:0-3274 GCA_035460745.1 Ideonella sp.
CTCTCTCTCGCCTTCGCTTGTAGCGCTGTCGGCGCCGTCTTGTCGGTGCGCCAGCGTACACAGCGGCAGTGCACCGCACCCGCTCTGCGTTCGCTAGCGCACAGACAGCGGCGCGCGCATCGGGTAGCTTGGCTACTGCCACCTTCTCAGCCCTCGATGCCCGCACCCGTTCCCCTGCCGACCGAACCCCCTGCCGCCGCGCAAGCGCCCGAGGATCTGCAGCGCGTCAGCGATGCGGTGACAGCCACCTGGCAGCAGATCGACGCGGCGCTGGCCCCGGTGATCGGCGCGCGGGGCGTGGCGGCGCTGTTCAAGCGCAGCCTCTTCCTGGCGGCGCCCAGCCACGCCTGGCTGGACCTGGCGCAGGAGGGTGTGCGGCCCGCGCTGGACCTGACGGAGCTGCGCGGCGCGCTGGCACGGCAGAGCGCCGCCGAGGCCGCGGCGGGCAGTGCGCTGCTGCTGGCCACCTTCGCCACGCTGCTGGCCAGCCTGATCGGCGCTTCGCTCACCGAGCGGCTGCTGCGCCCGGTGAGCGCCGCGGCCCCTGCCCCACTCTTCAGCGACCTGCCCCCGGCAGCTCCCCCACCATGACCGACCCTGCCCCCACCAAAGTCACCCTCAACCGCCTGACCACCGGCGTGCCCGGCCTGGACGCCGTGCTCGGCGGCGGCGTGCCCGAGTTTTCGTTCAACCTGATCGCGGGCCCGCCGGGCTGCGGCAAGACCACGCTGGCACACCAGCTGATGTTTTCGCTCGCCACGCCCGAGCGCCCGGCCCTGTACTTCACCGTGCTGGGCGAGCCGCCGCTGAAGATGCTGCGCTACCAGCAGCAGTTCGGCTTCTTCGACAGCGAGGCGGTCAACCGCAGCATCCGCTTCGTCAACCTGTCGGAAGAGATCCTGGCGGGCGACCTGAACCAGGTGCTGCGGCGCATCGTGGCCGAGGTCGAGGCCCATGCCTCGGCGCTGGTCTTCGTCGACTCGTTCCGCTCGGTGCTGCTGGCCAGCGATGCGGCAAGCCTGCCGCAGCAGGGCGCCTACAACGCCATGCCCCAGTTCGTGCAGCAGCTCGGCATGCTGCTGACGAGCTGGCAGGCCACCACCTTCCTGATCGGCGAGTACTTCAGCGAGAACGACGCCAACCCCGTCTTCACCGTGGCCGACGGCCTGATCTGGCTGCGCCAGAGCGTGGAGCGCAACTCCATGGTGCGCAAGCTGCAGGTCATGAAGATGCGCGGCCAGCCCACCGTA
Source organism: Ideonella sp. (assembly GCA_035460745.1). Classification (GTDB taxonomy): domain Bacteria; phylum Pseudomonadota; class Gammaproteobacteria; order Burkholderiales; family Burkholderiaceae_C; genus Ideonella. The sequence goes on from DATHWJ010000436.1 coordinate 1,251, forward strand.
CCGGGCCTGCACACCTTCCGCATCGACAACGCCGGCATCCAGGTGTTCGCGCCCGCCGGTGCGCCACTCGCCATGGGCAGCGGGGCGCCGCTCTCGCCCCCCAGCACGCGCATGCTGACCGGCGTGCCCCACCTCGACGAGATGCTGGGCGGCGGGCTGCCGACCGGCTACTCGCTGCTGGTGGCCGGCCCCTCCGGCTCGGGCAAGAGCATCCTGGCTGCGGCCTTCCTGGCCGAGGGTGCGCGCTGCGGCGAGACAGGCGTCATCGCCGCCTTCGAGCAGCGGCCGGACCGCTCGCGCAGCCGCCTGCTGGCCGACCTGATCGCCGCCGGCCGCATCGGCGTGGTCGACAGCCGGGCGCCCGACCTGTCGATCGACGAGATCGTGCTGCTGCTGCTCGGCGAGATCGCGCGGCTGGGCGCGAGCCGGGTCGTGATCGACTCGCTCTCGGGCTTCGAGCTGGCGCTGGCGCCCACCTTCCGCGAGGACTTTCGCGAGTCGCTTTCGCGCATGGTCTTGGCGCTGGCGAACACCGGCGTGACGGTGCTGATGACCTCCGAGCTGGAAGACCGCTACACCGACCTGCGCTTCAGCCCCTACGGCACCGCCTTCATGACCGACGCCATCATCGTGCAGCGCTACATCGAGGTCGAGAGCCGGCTGCGGCGGGTGATCGCGGTGGTCAAGGTGCGCTCCAGCGCGCACTCGGACGAGCTGCGCGAGTTCAGCATCGACGACGATGGCATCCACATCGGCGCGATGCTGCCCAGCCAGGAAGGCCTGCTGAGCGGCAAGCCCACCCGCAGGCGCACACTGGAAGCGCGTGACGCCGACGCCCCGGCAGCCTCGTGATGGACACCCAGGCGCACCAGGACGCACGCGCGCTCGCCGAGATGCGGCAGCGGGTCGAGGCGGCGCGCCGCCTGCTGGCGGACCTGCAGGACAAGGTCGTGCAGGCCGAGCGGCTGCTGGGCAACCACCCCGGCGCCCGCTTGCTCGAAGCCAACGAACAACTCGTGCTGGCGGCGCTGCAGGCGCATTCCGACGCCGACGCGGCGGTGGAGGCCTTGCACCAGGCATCGCGCGTCGCGGAGCTGGACGCGCTGACCGAGCTTCCCAACCGCGCGCTGCTGCTGGACCGCCTGGCGCACGCCATCGCCGGCGCCCGGCGGCATGGCACGCGCCTGGCACTGCTGTTCGTCGACCTGGACCACTTCAAGCAGGTCAACGACACCCATGGACACGCGGTCGGCGACCAGGTGCTCAAGCGGGTGGCGCAGGACCTGACGGCCTCGGTGCGGGCCTCGGACACCGTGAGCCGCCGCAGCGGCGACGAGTTCCTGATCCTGCTCGCCGATGTGTCACAGCGCGCCGACGTCGTCGTGATCGCCGACAAGCTCATCGCCGCGCTCGACGGCCCGCCCGGCCCGGGCGACGAACTGCCGCGCCCCGGTGCCAGCATAGGCATCAGCCTCTTCCCCGACGACGCGCAGGAGCCCGAGGCCTTGATCGCGCTGGCGGACGCCGCGATGTACCGCGCGAAGAAGCAGGGCCGCGGCCGCTTCGCCTTCCACGGCGAGTCCACCACCGAGATGCCGGCGCCGACTGCCGCAGCGCTGGACGCCCCCCGGCACGCCCAGATGCGCGAAGCCAACGAGCACCTCGTGCTGGCGGCCCTGAGCGCCCAGGTGCTGCAGGCCGGCGCCGAGCACAGGCAGGAGCAGCAGACCCGTTTCCTGGCCGTGCTGGCCCACGAGCTGCGCAACCCGCTGACCGTCATCCGCGCGGCCTCGGCGCTGCTCGGCCGGGTGCGCAGCGAGGAGCCGCGGCTGCCGCGCATGCGCGCCATCATCGAGCAGCAGGTGGTGCACATGACGCGCTTCGTCGGCGACCTGCTGGACGTCTCCCGCGTGAGCACCGGCAAGCTGCGGCTGCAGCCGGTCGCGATGGACCTGGCCAGCGTGATCGCCGACGTGGTCGAGGCCTGCCGGCCGGCGATGGACGCGCGCTCGCAACGCTTCGAG
>DATHWJ010000437.1:0-23760 GCA_035460745.1 Ideonella sp.
ACGGCGGCGAGGCCGGGCTGCACCCCTCCAACCTGCACGACAACGCCTACGCCATCGGCGCGATCGACTTCACCGGCGACATGCCGGTCATCCTCGGCCCGGACGGGCCCAGCCTGGGCGGCTTCGTCTGCCCCGCGGTGGTGGTGGCGGCCGAGCGCTGGAAGCTGGGCCAATTGCGCCCGGGCGACACGCTGCGCTTCCATTGCCTGAGCGCCGCGCAGGCGGCCGGGCTGCAGGCCGCGCAGGATGCGCTGGTCGAGACCTTGACGGCGACCTGGCCCGTGCTGCCGCCGGGCGTGCCCGCCAGGCAGGTGGCTGCCACGCAAAGCCCGGTGCTGCTGCGCGACCCCGCCGCCGGCGAGCTGCCGGAGATGGTGGTGCGCCAGGCCGGCGACCGCTACCTGCTGGTGGAGTACGGCCCGCAGGTGCTGGACCTGGAACTGCGCCTGCGCGTGCATGCGCTGATGGCCGCGCTGCAGGCCAAACGCGACACCATCGGCGATGCCGGCGCCCTCGAAGGCATCGTCGACCTGACCCCCGGCATCCGCTCGCTGCAAGTGCACTTCGACCCGCAGCGGCTGCCGCGCGAGGCCTTGCTCTCGCAGCTCGCCGCGGCCGAACAGTCGCTGCCGGCGGCCGACGACTTCGAGGTGCCCACGCGCACCGTCTGGCTGCCGCTCTCGTGGGACGACGCCGCCACCCGGCTCGCGATCGACAAGTACATGCAGTCGGTGCGGCCCGACGCTCCCTGGTGCCCGAGCAACATCGAGTTCATCCGCCGCATCAACGGGCTGGACAGCATCGAAGACGTGCACCGCATCGTCTTCGACGCCAGCTACCTGGTGATGGGCCTGGGCGACGTCTACCTCGGCGCACCGGTCGCCACGCCGGTGGACCCGCGGCATCGGCTGGTCACCACCAAGTACAACCCGGCGCGCACCTGGACGCCGGAGAACGCGGTCGGCATCGGCGGCGCCTACCTCTGCGTCTACGGCATGGAAGGCCCCGGCGGCTACCAGTTCGTCGGCCGCACCTTGCAGATGTGGAACCGCTGGCGCGACGCGCGGCAAGGCGCGCTGGAGTTCGAGCCCGGCAAGCCCTGGCTGCTGCGCTTCTTCGACCAGATCCGCTTCTATCCCGTAGGCGAAGACGAGCTGCTGCAGCTGCGGCGCGACTTCCCGGCCGGGCGGCACCGGCTGCGCATGGAGCACGGCCGCTTCCGGCTGCAGGACTACCGCCGGCTGATGGCCGAGCATGCGGCCGACATCGAGCGCCACAAGGCGCGCCAGCAGGCCGCCTTCGAGGCCGAGCGCGAGCGCTGGCGCGAAGCCGGCCAGGCCGAGTATGTCGGCGAGGCGGCGGCGATCGAGGCACCGGAGGTCGATGAGGTGCCGGCCGGCGCACGTGTCGTCACCACGCAAGTGCCCGGCAGCGTCTGGAAGCTGCTCGTCGCGGTGGGCGACGAGGTCGATGCCGGCGACACGCTGGCGGTCGTCGAGTCGATGAAGATGGAGTTCCCGGTGACCGCGCCGAGTGCAGGCAAGGTCTGGCGCGTGGCCTGCCGCGAGGGCGCGGCCGTCGGCGCCGGCCAGGACATGGTGGTGCTGGTGGCCAGCGAACGCGCCGCGCAACACGCAGGCGGCTGACGCGGCATGCGGCCCTCGCCCGGGGCCGCACGCGCCGGCCTGCTACTTCTTGACCCGGATGGGGATGTAGGTCGCGTTGTTGCTCGGCACGCTGTCAGCGACCACGTTGTCCTTGTCGACGACGGTGCCTATCCAGTAGACCTTGCCGACCGTCAGGTCCGACGGGATGCTCAGCGCGCGGCGGTAGGTCAGCACGTCGCCGCGCGACAGGGTCATGCCGGTGTTGGTGGCCAGCAGCCGGTCGTTGACCGAGATGATGTCGTTGGTCGACAGGTACCAGCCGGTGTTCACCGTCTGGCTGTCGCGGCCGTTGTTCTCGTAGGTGAACTCGACCTGCACCGACTGGCCGCGCTTGACCTGGTAGCCCGCTTCGCCCTTGACGGTGGCGGCCGGCAGCAGCACGCCGGCCGCGTTGTAGATGCCGGTCTTGGCGTGCATGGAGTACTCGCCCGAGGCAAACGAGTACTTCCAGTGGGCGACGCCCAGGTCTTGCCAGGCAAACGACCACGGGCCATACAGGTAGGTGGCGCCGTCGGCGGCGTCCTCGCCGAGGTAGCCGTGGGCCGAGGAGCCGTTGGCCCAGATGTGCTGGAAGTCGGCCCCCATCACGTTGTACTCGGTGTTGACGTGCAGCAGGCCCATCGCGTGGCCGAACTCGTGCACGCCGGTGCCCTGCAGCTGGCGCAGGCTGCCGGTGTACATGATGAGGCTGGACTTCAGCTCGTCGGCCGTCCACTGGAACGGCGAGTTGTAGTCGAAGATGACGTCGGATTCGGTGCGATAGCTGATCGGGCCGAACAGCCAATAGCAGGTGTCGTACCAGTAGGCGATGGCCGGCGCGCCCTGCAGCACGGCCGGATCGGTGCTGCCCCAGACCTCGCTCTGGCCGTTGCCGAGGCCCAGCCCGTCCGGGTCGGTGGCCAGCGAGAAGAAGAAGGGCGTCGGGTTCTGGTTGATCAGATCGACGGTGCGCTGCAGGCCGTCGCGCCAGTAGCCGGTCGGGAAGCTGATCGGGCTGGCGTTCAAGGTCGGGTTGTCGGTGCCCCATTTGACGGGGAGGCCCAGGCATGAGCCGACGTTGTAGGCGAAGGCGGGCGAGGCGGCCAGGCACGACAGGGCGGCCCCGGCCAGGGCAAGTTGGATCTTCATGGCGGTACTCTTCGGTGAAGTTGCGGGTGAAGGACGACAGCGCGGCAGGCGCTCAGCGCGCCTTGTTGCGCGTGAGGCTCGGGTCGTCCTTGGGCAGCGAGCGCTCTTCGGCCAGGTCGGCCGCCGAGCGCTGCGGCGCGGCGCTCGGTGCCGGCGCAGCGGCGGGTGCCACGGCTCGCCATGCGGGTGTGCCGATCTGCGCCTGCGGGTCCGCGCTCTCGAACGCCGGCCCGGACTTGCGCTCGGCCACTTGCACGCCGGCCACCGCGGCCACGAAGGCGTCGGTGGGCATTGCGCGCGCGGCGGCCTGCAGCCGGGCGGCGTCGGTGGCGGCCTGCCCTTCGCCGAAGCCGGCGGTGTCGTCGCCGGCCCGCTCGCCGGAGACGATCGCCATCTCTATCATGGCCGGCGCTTCCGCCTGGTAGCGGCTTCTCGCCTCGGCGATCGACAGGCCTTGCTGGGCGATGCGCTCCTTGACGCCGGGGTTCTTCAGCAGCTCGTCGAAGGCCGGCGCCGGGTAGCTGAACTTGCTGAACTCGGGTGCCAGCGCGCCACCGGCCACGATGCGGTTGGCCTGGATGGCCTGCACCGGCGTGCCGCTGCCTTCGTACATCGCGCCCCGCAGCACGCGAAAACGCCCTTCGCCGCAGCTCACCAGCGGGCAGCCGTTGCTGCCGTTGTCGCGCACGAACAGGATGTCCTCGTCGCCCATCTGGAAGACCGGCACGGTGGAAGCGCGCAGGAAGCGCCCCCGGCCGTCCGGCCCGCCGATGAAGCGCAGCGTGAACGACGCGCTGCCCGCCGAGCCGCGCACCGGCCGCACCACGTCGTAGGTGACGAGGGTGTAGGGCACGGCGGCCTGGCCTTTCGGGCCGGCCTGCGACAGGCGGTATTCGACCTTGCTGACCCGGCTGTGCACGACGAACTTCGCCGCGGCGGACAGGGCCTGGACATCGAGCGCAGCGCCCTGCGCGAAGGCGGCCGCAGCGCCGGCCAACAGGCATGCCGCGGCAAGCGCCTTGTGAATCCTGACTTCTCTGGACATGAATCTCTCCCGTAAGAACAGGAGCCCACTGTCCTGCGCAATCGCACAGCGCACATCCCTTTGCTTAGGGAGCTGCGCGGTGCCATCCTGGGGGGATAGGGCGCTTGTTCCTCCGGATCGATGACGCATGGTGCGCCTTGCCGGCGCGGCGCATCGCGGCCGCTCGCTCCCGCGAACGGCCGCGCCGGCGAGCAGACTCAGGCCGGCTCGCGCAGCGCCTTCGCGGCGCTCACCATGTTGCGCAGCGCGGCGCTCGTCTCCGGCCAGCCGCGTGTCTTCAGCCCGCAGTCCGGGTTGACCCAGAGGCTTTGCGCCGGCACCACCGAGGCCGCCTTGCGCAGCAGGCTCAGCATCTCGTCGCTGTGCGGCACGCGCGGCGAGTGGATGTCGTAGACGCCCGGGCCGATCTGGTTGGGGTAGCGGAAGTCGCCGAAGCCCTTCAGCAGTTCCATGCCCGAGCGGCTGGTCTCGATGGTGATCACGTCGGCGTCCATCGCGGCGATCTCCGGCAGGATGTCGTTGAACTCGGCGTAGCACATGTGGGTGTGGATCTGCGTCGCGTCGCCCACGCCCGAGGCCGAGACGCGGAAGGCGCGGGCAGCCCAGTCGAGGTAGCCCTTCCATTGCGCGCGGCGCAGCGGCAGGCCCTCGCGCAGCGCCGGCTCGTCGATCTGGATGATGCCGATGGCGGCCTGCTCCAGGTCCACCACCTCGTCGCGGATGGCCAGCGCGATCTGCAGCGCGGTGTCGGCGCGCGGCTGGTCGTCGCGCACGAAGGACCACTGCAGGATGGTGATGGGGCCGGTCAGCATGCCCTTCATGGGCTTGGGCGTGAGGCTTTGTGCATAGCGCGTCCAGCCCACCGTCATCGCCTGCGGGCGCGAGACGTCGCCGAACAGCACCGGCGGCTTCACGCAGCGCGAGCCGTAGGACTGCACCCAGCCGTTGGCGGTGAAGGCGAAGCCGTCGAGCTGCTCGCCGAAGTACTCGACCATGTCGTTGCGCTCGGCCTCGCCGTGCACCAGCACGTCGATCTCCAGCGCCTCCTGCTGCTGGACCGCAAAGGCGATCTCGCGCTGCATGGCCTCGTGGTAGGCCTCTTGCGACAGGCTGCCGCGCTTGAAGGCGGCACGGGCGGCGCGGATCTCGGCCGTCTGCGGGAAGGAGCCAATCGTGGTGGTCGGGAAGGCGGGCAGCTTGAAGCGCTCGCGCTGCAAGGCCTCGCGCACCGGGAAGGGCCGGTGGCGGCGGTCGGCCTCGGGGCTGAGCGCGGCGCAACGGGCCGCCACGGCGGGGTTCTTGACGCGCGGGCTGGCGGCGCGCAGGGCCCGCGCGGCGCGCGCTGCGGCGAGCTCGTGGTGCACGGCCTCGTCGCCGTGCTGCAGCGTGGTCTTCAGCAGGTCCAGCTCGGCGAGCTTCTCCTGCGCGCCGGCCAGCCAGCCGCGCAGCTCGGGGTCGAGCGCGGCGTCCTGGCCCAGGCTGGCGGGCACATGCAGCAGCGAGCACGAAGGGGCGACCCAGAGCGTGCCGCCGCGCCGCTCCAGCGCCGGGCGCAGGCTGGCGAGCGCGCGGTCGAGGTCGGTGCGCCAGATGTTGCGGCCGTCGACGATGCCGACCGAGAGCTCACGCTGCGGCGGCAGCCAGTCCAGCACCGCGCGCAGCTCGTGCGGCGCGCGCACCGCGTCGATGTGCAGGGCGGCCACCGGCAGGCGGCAGGCCAGGCTGAGGTGGTCTTCCAGCGGCGAGAAGTAGGTGGCCAGCATGATGCGGGCGCCGGTCGCCTGCAGCGTGTGGTAGCTGCGCTCGTAGGCCAGCGCCCAGGGGCCCGGCAGGTCGAGGCCGAGGATGGGCTCGTCGAGCTGCACCCAGGCCACGCCCTGCTGCACCAGGCGGCGCAGGATCTGCGCATAGACCGGCAGCAGGCTGTCGAGCAGCTCCAGCTTGTCGACCCCCTCCTGGCGCGCCTTGCCCAGCCACAGGAAGCTCAGCGGCCCGAGCAGCACGGCCTTGACCGGGTGCCCCAGGGCCTGGGCTTCGGCGACCTCCTCGAACAGGCGCTCCGAGGCCAGCTCGAAGCGGGTCTGGGCGTCGAACTCGGGCACCAGGTAGTGGTAGTTGGTGTCGAACCACTTGGTCATCTCCAGCGCGGGCCGGCCGGCCGGGGTCTCGCCGCAGGCGCAGCCGTGGTCGGCGTGGTCATGGCCATGTTCGGCGGCCGCGCCGGTGGATCCGACGCCGCGCGCCATCGCGAAGTAGCGCGCCAGCGCGGGCTCGCGGCCGCTGAAGCCGAAGCGCGCCGGCTCACAACCCAGCAGCTGGATGTGGTTGGCGACATGGTCGTAGTAGGCGAAGTCGCCGGCGGTGACCAGCGCCAGCCCGGCGTCGCGCTGCTGCGCCCAGTGGCGCTGGCGCAGCTCGCGCCCGGTGGCTTCCAGCGCTTCGGCGTCGATCTCGCCGCGCCAGTAGCGCTCCAGCGCGAACTTCAGTTCACGTTGTGCGCCCATGCGCGGAACGCCCAGAGTATGAGTACGGATCATGTCAAAGCCCAACTTTCATGAATTCAGTTTGCAATGATCGGCACAAGCGATCTATGATTCAAACGAAAGTTTTTCGTGATCACCATGAGAATCGCTCATCATCGCCATGCAGTCACCGCTTGAGCTCCGCCACCTGAAAACCTTGCTGGCGCTGCGCGAGACGGGCAATCTCTCGCGCGCGGCCCAGCTGCTGAGCCTCACCCAGTCGGCCCTCTCGCACCAGCTCAAGGGGCTGGAGGACCACTTCGGCGCCAGCGTGTTCGAGCGCAAATCCACCCCGGTCGCCTTCACCGCCGCCGGCCAGCGGCTGCTCAAGCTGGCCGACGCGGTGCTCCCGCAGGTGGACGAGGCCGAGCGTGACGTGAGCCGGCTGGTGAGCGGCGCGGCAGGCGCGCTGCGCATCGCGGTGGAGTGCCACACCTGCTTCGACTGGCTGATGCCGGCGATGGACGCCTTCCGCGCCCGCTGGCCCGAGGTGGAGCTGGACATCGTCTCGGGCTTCCACGCCGACCCGGTCGGGCTGCTGCACCAGGACCGCGCCGAGCTGGCCATCGTCTCCGAGTCGGCCGAGGAGCAGGAGGCCGGCATCGTCTTCCACCCGCTGTTCAGCTTCGACATGGTGGCGCTGCTGCCCAACGGGCATGCGCTGCTGGCCAGGCCCTGGCTGGAGGCGGCCGATTTCGCCGAGCAGACCCTCATCACCTACCCGGTGCCGGACGAGATGCTGGACCTGGTGCGGCGGGTGCTCACGCCCGCCGGCATCAACCCGCCCCGCCGCACCAGCGAGCTGACGGTGGCCATCCTGCAGCTGGTGGCCAGCGGGCGCGGCACCGCGGCGCTGCCGCTCTGGGCCGTCAAGAGCTACCTGGACCGCGGCTACGTGGCCAGCCAGCGCATAGGGCGCGAGGGGCTGACCGGCCGGCTCTTCGCCGCGACGCTGCAAAGCCTGGCGGCGCGGCCTTACGTGAGCGAGTTCGTGCGCATCATGCGCGAGACCTCGCTGCTCAGCTTGCCGGGGGTGCGGCTGCTGTAGTTGCGAAGTCGGTGGCCAAGCCGGCGGCCAGGCCGGCGGGCAGGCCCGTCCGCGGCTGGAAGCGCAATGGCCGCGGCGCCGCCTCGCGCGCCCTGAGCTGGCCGCAGCCGGCGTCCACGTCCTGGCCGGCCGACTGGCGCAGCTTGGTCAGCACGCCGCGCCGGTGCAGCGAGCGCGCGATGGCGGCGGCGCGCTCCCAGGCCGGGCGCCTGAACGGCAGGCCCTCGATGGTGTTGTAGGGGATCATGTTCATGATCGCGTACTTGCCGGCCAGCAGGCGCACGATGCCGTCGAGCTCCTCGTCGCCGTCGTTGATGCCTTCGATCAGCGTCCACTGGTACTGGATGGGGTAGCCGGTGGCGCGGGCATAGGCTTCGCCGAGCGCGACCAGCTCGTCCGGCGCGATGCGCGGCGCCCGCGGCAGCAGCTCGGCCCGCAGCGCGGCGCGGGTGGAGTGCAGCGAGAGCGCCAGCGCCGGCTTGACGCGGCCTTGCGGCAGGCGCTCGAAGACGCGCGGGTCGCCGACCGTGGAGAAGACCAGGTTCTTGTGGCCTATGGCGCCCGCGGTGCCGAGCAGCTCCATCGCCTCCAGCACGCTGTCGAGGTTGTGGGCCGGCTCGCCCATGCCCATGAAGACCACCTTCCTGACCGGCCGGCGCGTGCGCGCCAACGCCACCTGCGCGACGATCTCGGCGCTGCCGAGCTGGCGCAGCAGGCCGTCGCGGCCGGTCATGCAAAAGACGCAGCCCACCGCACAACCGACCTGGCTGGAGACGCACAGGCCGTCGCGCGGCAGCAGCACGCTCTCCACCGTCTGGCCGTCGGCCAGCCCGACCAGCAGGCGCTCGGAGCCGTCTTCACCGGGGTGGGCCGAGCGCAGCCGGGCCAGCGAGGCCAGCTCGGCGCCCAGCGCCGGCAAGGCCTCGCGCAGCGTGGCCGGCAAGAAGTCCTGCAGCTGGCGGCGGCCGCTGTCCTGCGGCAAGGCCTGCGACCACAGGCGCAGCACGCGCTCCTCGTGGCCGGGCTTGGCGCCCAGCGCACGCAGGCGCTGGCGGATGTCCGAGATTTGCATGGGCGCGAGTGTAGACACCCGCGGCCCGGCGATCAGAACTTGGGGATGCGCAGCGTCTTGCTGATCATCAGCGTGCCCGAGAGCACGAACAGCAGCGCCGCCGGGTGCAGCAGCGCACCGGCCAGCTCCCATGCGCCGCCGGGCAGGGCCGCGCCCAGGCGCCCTTGCGACGCCGCCCAGGCAAAGATGGCCGTCAGCGCCACGCTGGTCGGGATCGGCGTGCCCTCGAAATACTTCACCTTGCCGCTCTCCCCCGACAAGCCCTCGGCGGTGACGTTGAAGCGCGCCAGCCGGCTCACGCCGCAGCAGACGAAGTAGACCAGCGCCAGCGCGTCCCAGCCGCCCTGCAGGCCGGCCGCAAAACCCAGCGTGGCCGGGCCGACGCCGAAGGAGATCACGTCGGCCAGCGAGTCCAGCTCCCGGCCCAGCGACGAGTGCTGCTGGCGCCAGCGCGCGATGCGGCCGTCGAGCACGTCGAAGATGAAAGCGGCCGGCGCCATCGCGGCGGCCCAGTAGAAATCGGCCAGCGACTGGCTGGCCATGTAGCGCATCGCGAACAGCACCGAGGCCAGGCCGCAGGCGGCATTGCCGAGGGTGAAGAAGTCCGCGAGGTGGAACTCGCGGATCATCGTGAAGTGTCTTGGGCGGGCTGGTGGCGGGGTGCTCATCGGGTGGGAGTCTGTCGAAGTGACCTGCCGAGTAGAACCCGGCTGCCCGCCTTCGGTCACCCCCAAAAACCGCATGGCGCTGTCGGACGTATCCGGCAGCGCCATGCGGCGGGGCGTATCGGCGGCGGGTTCCGCCTCATCACGCGTCGAGGGTTGATCAGCCCAGGTTCTTGTCCACCACGCAGGCACAGAGCACCGCGGGGACCGCCGGCAGGTCGAACTCGTAGCTCGCTGCCGCGGCCGGGTTGCCGGCAGGCTTGTGGTTGCCGCGGGCGGCCGGGGCGCGCTTTGCGGCGCTGGCAGCAGGCGCGGCGGCTTGTCTGCCGGCCGGTGCGCTCTGCACTTGCTGCGCGACGGCGCCGGCCTGGCCTTGCTCGGGGCCGGCCCAGGCGACGCTGGTCGCAAAGCCCAGCAGGGCGATCAACAGGGTGACGATGGTTTTCATGGTGTGGGCTCCTGGTAGGAGTCGCCTGGCGCGGCCGGATCTCGTGAATCCGGCCGCGTCGGCGCTGGGGTGGGCTTAGCCGCCGGTGCGGTCGCCTTGGCTGAGGTGTTCGCCGGAGGCGATGGCCTGCAGCACTTCGGCCTTCACTTCGGCGCGGGTCTTGGTGGAGACGAAAGCGACCTGCGGGTCATACGTGCCGTAGAGCTCGCCGCGCAGGTCCAGCTGGCCGGCCGCGCGGGCCTTCTTGTACTCGGCGACGACTTGGGCGCGGGTGGTGGTCGAGGCGAACTTCGATTGATCGGCCAGGCCGTAGAAGTCGCTCGGCTGATCCACTTCACCGTTGGCGCGGGCAGCAACCAGCTCGGCCTTCACATCGGCGCGGGTCTTGCCGGTGTTGACGCTCTGCGAGATCACTTCATTGGCCCAGGTGGCGGGGATGGCTTCTTGAGCGACGGCGGCGGTGCTGCCGATCAGGGCGAAGATCGAAGCGGCGATGAGGGTCTTGGTGTTCATGATGCGTTCCGTGGTGTGGGTTGCGATGGGATGAACTGTAGAGACCAAGACCCTCCAGATAAATGGCCCAGATGCCAATGGCATGTTGCTGCAATCGGAACAATCCCTTAACCCTCCGCATGCCGCACGGCAACAAAAAAAGGCACTGCCCGACTGATCGGGCAGTGCCTTTTTGAGGCGGTGAAAGGCAGCGGACGCTGCTTTGGGTTCTATCCCCGCTTAGAGCGCTTCCACATAGGTGCGCAGCCGATCCGAGCGGCTCGGGTGCTTGAGCTTGCGGATGGCCTTGGCTTCGATCTGGCGGATGCGCTCGCGCGTCACGTCGAACTGCTTGCCGACTTCTTCCAGCGTGTGGTCGCTGCTCATGTCGATGCCGAAGCGCATGCGCAGCACCTTGGATTCGCGCGGGGTCAGGCTGTCCAGGATCTCGCGCACCACGTCGCGCAGGCCAGCCTGCATCGCGGCCTCGATAGGCGCGGTGTTGTTGGTGTCCTCGATGAAGTCGCCCAGGCTGGAGTCGCCCTCGTCGCCGATCGGGGCTTCCATCGAGATGGGCTCCTTGGCGATCTTCATGATCTTGCGGATCTTGTCTTCCGGGATCTCCATCTTCTCGGCCAGCAGTGCGGCGTCCGGCTCGAAGCCGAACTCCTGCAAGTGCTGGCGCGACAGGCGGTTCATCTTGTTGATCGTCTCGATCATGTGCACCGGGATGCGGATGGTGCGGGCCTTGTCGGCGATCGAGCGCGTGATGGCCTGGCGTATCCACCACGTCGCGTAGGTCGAGAACTTGAAGCCGCGGCGGTATTCGAACTTCTCGACCGCCTTCATCAGGCCCACGTTGCCTTCCTGGATCAGGTCCAGGAACTGCATGCCGCGGTTGGTGTACTTCTTGGCGATCGAGATCACCAGGCGCAGGTTGGCCTCGATCATCTCGGTCTTGGCCTCGCGCGAGAGGCGCTCGCCGTCGTTCATCTTCTTGTTGATGAGCTTCAGGTCCTCGAGCGGCACCACCGCGCGGGTCTGCAGGTCGGCCAGCTTGGTCTGCAGCTCCTGCACGGCCGGCAGGTTGCGGCCCAGGATGGCGCTGTAGGGCTTGTTGGCCTTGACCTCGCCTTCGGCCCACTGCAGGTTCAGCGCATTGGGCGGGAAGTGCTTGATGAAGTGGTCCTGCGGCATGCCGCACTTGTCGACGATGATCTTGCGGATCTCGCGCTCGTAGCGGCGCACGTCGTCCACCTGCGAACGCAGGCTGCCGCAGAGCTTGTCGATGGTCTTGACGGTGAAGCGGATGGTCATCAGCTCTTCGCTGATGGCGTCCTGCGCATGGGTGTAGCTGGCGGACTGGTAGCCGTCCTTCTCGAAGGCCTTGCGCAGCTTCTCGAAATTGGCGCGCAGCGAGGCGAACTTGGCCAGCGCGGCGGCCTTGACTTCGCCCAGGCGCTTGGTCAGCGCCTTGCTGCCGCCGTTGCCGTCGTCGTCGTCCTCTTCTTCGTCGAAGGAGTCGACCTCTTCTTCGGCCACGTAGTCGTCGGCCTCGTCGGCGACGACGAAGCCGTCGACGAAGTCGGAGATCGCGATCTCGCCGCTGGCCACCTTGTCGGCATGCACCAGCAGCTCGGCGATGATGGACGGCGAGGCCGAGATGGCCGACATCATGTTCTGCAGGCCGCCTTCGATGCGCTTGGCGATCTCGATCTCGCCTTCGCGGGTCAGCAGCTCCACCGAGCCCATTTCGCGCATGTACATGCGCACCGGGTCGGTCGTGCGGCCGAATTCGGAGTCCACCGTGGAGAGCGCGGCTTCGGCGGCTTCTTCGGCTTCTTCGTCGGTCGCGGTGGTGGTGCCGCCGCCGGCCACCAGCAAGGTGGCGGCGTCGGGGGCCTGCTCGTAGACGGCGATGCCCATGTCATTGAGCATCTTGACGATGGCTTCGATGACTTCGGCGTCGACCAGCTTCTCGGGCAAGTGGTCGTTGATCTCCTGCTGGGTCAGGAAGCCGCGCGTCTTGCCCATCTTGACCAGCGTCTTGAGCTCCTGGCGGCGCTTGTCGGCTTCTTCTTCGGTCAGCGTGGTCACGTCCAGGCCGAACTCGCGGATCAGCGCGCGCTCCTTGGACTTGGGCACCTTCATCCGCAGGGCCTTGACCTTGACCTTGGGCTCGCCGTCGGCGACCGCGGCGCTCACTTCGGCCACGTCGGCGCCTTCGACCGCCTCGACGTCGCCTTCGACGTCGCCCACCAGGTCGTCTTCGACATCGGAGAAGTCTTCTTCGATCTCGACCTTTTCGACCTTCTTGGGGGCGACTTCCTTGGCCTTGCCCGCGCGCACGCCGCCCTTGGCCGCGGCCGGCTCGACGGCCTTGGCTGCGGCTTTCTTGGCGGGCGCCTTCTCGGCTTTCACGGCCTTGGCGGACGCGGCGGCGGCCAGGGTCTTGTCTTCTGCCGGCGCAGCCTTGGGAGCGGATTTTTTGGCGGTCATGCGATTCCTACGGAGCTACTTGCTGGAGTGAATGGGGCTGCATCGGCCGTACCGGCAACCGATTGAGTCCACTTGGGGATGGCGGCTGGAAATGAAAGTAACGATTCGGCGCATCGCACCGAAACACGGCGGCAGAAGAGCGATACTCTGCCGACCTGCGCTCCAGGAGCGGGGTGGTTGACACGTCGTGACACGTCAGTTCGGGTCGAACGGTCGCTTGCAAATCGGCAGCACATTGGCACAAAGCCCCCGGTGGACAGAGCCGAGCTGCGAGAGATGACGGGCGGTCCCACAAGAAAGTTGCGGACAACGAACTGCGGACAAACAAACGAGGGTCTTGCACGAGGCGCCACACTGATCGCCCGTCGCCAGCCACGCTTGCCTGACCACACTTACGGCCCTGCGACTGTTGCATTCCTGTTGCGTTTTTGCCGCGCGAAGCTTTGGATTATACCAGCGCGGCCTTCAAAGTGCAGTGCGGACTAGGGGCTTGGCTACACTGCCCTGGCTGGCAGGCGCCCCTCGAAACAGCCGTCTTGTACGCGGCAGCCCCGAGCTCGCACCCCCCGGCCGCCGCAGTTTCAACGCCGAGCCCATGCCCCATCGCGACGCCGACCCTTCGCCCGCACCGCCGACCGCACCGGGCGAGCCCGGCCCGGACAGCTCGCCGGGCGACGCGTTCTACCGCCTGATGTTCGAGCGCAACCCCGAGGCCATGTGGGTCTACGACCTCGAGACCCTGCGCTTCCTGGCCGTCAACGAGGCCGCCACCGCGCGCTACGGCTACTCGCAGGCCGAGTTCCTCGCGATGACGATCAAGGACATCCGGCCAACCGAGGACGTCGCCGCGCTGCTGCAGGACGTG
This sequence comes from Ideonella sp., assembly GCA_035460745.1. Classification (GTDB taxonomy): domain Bacteria; phylum Pseudomonadota; class Gammaproteobacteria; order Burkholderiales; family Burkholderiaceae_C; genus Ideonella. Next base: position 13,452 of record DATHWJ010000437.1, read on the forward strand.
GCGGCCTCGGACGAAAGCCTCCGCCCCGCGCAGCAGTGGCGGCACCGGCTGAAGGACGGCCGGCTGATCCATGTCGACGTCGCCGCCCATTCGGTGCCGTTTAACGGCCGGCCGGCGCGGCTGGTGCTGGCCCACGACGTGACCGGCCGCGTGGCGGCGCAGCAGGCCCTGCGCCACAGCGAGGAGCGCTTCAAGAACGTCGCCCGCGTCACCACCGACGCGGTCTGGGACTGGGACCTGGCGCTCGACCGGGTCTGGTGGAGCGAAGGCATCCAGACCTTGTTCGGCTACTCGCTGGAAGAGCTCGATCCGGGCAGCCAGGCCTGGCGGCGCCGCGTCCACCGGGACGACCTGCCGCGCGTGCTGGACAGCGTCGAGCAGGCCCTGGCCAGCGGCGCCGACAGCTGGCGCAGCGAGTACCGCTTCGCGCGCAACGAGGGCGGCTACGCGGTGGTGCTGGACCGCGCCATCGTGATACGCGACAGCGCCGGCCGGGCGGTGCGCATGGTCGGCGGCATGACCGACCTGACCCAGCAGCGCGAGGCCGAAATACGGCTGCGCGACCAGGCCGCGCTGCTGGACCAGGCCAAGGAGGCCATCCTGGTGGCCGGCGCCGACTCCCGCATCACCTACTGGAACCTCGGCGCCCAGCAGCTCTACGGCTGGACGGCCGAAGAAGCCCTGGGCCGGCACGCCAGCGAGCTCTTCCAGCAGCCGCCCGGCTTCACCGCCGAGCTGCTGGCCCAGGTGCGGGCGCACGGCCAGTGGAGCGCCACCGTGACCGAGCGGCGCAAGGACGGCCGGCCGGTCACGGTGGAGGGCCACTGGACCCGGGTGCACGACGACGACGGCCGCTTCAAGGCCATCTTCGGCATCAAGAGCGACATCACCCAGCGCCTCGCGCTGGAGGCCAGCCTGCGCCAGGCCCAGCGCCTGGAGGCCATCGGCCACCTCACCGGCGGCGTGGCGCACGACTTCAACAACCTGCTGACGGTGATACTGGGCAACGCCGACCTGATGGCCGAGCAGCTGGCCGACCACCCCGAGCTGCTGCCGCTGGCGCAGATGACGCGCGACGCCGCCCAGCGCGGCGCCGAGCTGACCCACCGCCTGCTGGCGTTCGCGCGCCGCCAGGCCCTGCAGCCGCAGGCGGTGGACGTCAACCAGCTGCTGGCCGGCATGGACGGCCTGCTGCGGCGCGCGCTGAGCGAAGAGATAGAGATCGAGCTGGTGCGCGGCGCCGGGCTCTGGCCGGCCCAGGTCGACGCGGCCCAGTTCGAAAGCGCGGTGCTGAACCTGGCCCTGAACGCGCGCGACGCGATGCCCCGCGGCGGCAAGCTGACGCTGGAGACGGCCAACGCCGCGATCGACCAGGACTACGCCGACCGCCACGACGAGGTCCAGCCCGGCCAGTACGTGCTGGTCTCGGTCTCGGACGGCGGCAGCGGCATCGCCGCCGAGGACCTGGGCAAGGTCTTCGAGCCGTTTTTCACCACCAAGGGGCCGGGCAAGGGCTCGGGCCTCGGCCTGAGCATGGTCTACGGCTTCATCAAGCAGTCGCGCGGCCACATCAAGCTCTACTCCGAGCCGGGCCACGGCACCACCGTGCGGCTCTACCTGCCGCGCGCCGACAGCGGCGCGGCCGGCCTGCCCGCGGCGCCCCCGCCCAGCGAGCTGCGCTACCGCGGCAGCGCCACCATCCTGGTGGTCGAGGACGACGAGATGGTGCGCCGCTTCGCCGAGGACCAGCTGCGCGCGCTCGGCTACCGCGTGCTCGCCGCCGAGAACGGCGTCAAGGCGCTGGAGACCCTGCGCGAGCGCGACGACATCGACCTGCTCTTCACCGACGTGGTGATGCCCGGCGGCCTGAGCGGCCGCCAGCTGGCCGATGCGGCGCTGCAGCTGCGCCCGGCGCTGAAGGTGCTCTACACCTCGGGCTACACCGAGAACGCCATCGTGCACCACGGCCGCCTCGACCGCGGCGTGCACCTGCTGATCAAACCCTACCGCCGCAGCGAGCTGGCGCGCAAGGTCTTCAGCGTGCTGGCGGCCGACCCCTCGCCCGACGCGCCGCGATGACAACGCCGCGGCGCCTGCTGATACTCGACGACGACGCGATGGTCGGGCTGCTGGTCGGCACGGTGGCGCGCACGGTCGGCTTCGAGACGCGGCTGAGCGAGCGCCCGGCCGACTTCTTCGCGCTGCTGCAGAGCTGGCAGCCCACCCACATCGTGCTGGACCTGACGCTGCCGGAGATGAGCGGCGAGCAGGTCATCGCCGAGCTGGCACGCCTGGGCTGCCGGGCCCGGCTGGTCCTGTCCAGCGGCGTCGATGCCCAGCGCCTGGCGGACAGCGTGGCGGCGGCACGGGCCGCGGGGCTGGACCTCGCCCCGCCGCTGCCCAAGCCGTTCCGCGCCGAGCTGCTGCGGCAGTGCCTGGCCTGAGCAGCCCGGCGCCTCGGTCTTTGCACGATCGCGCGGCCGGTGCCGGCCGGCCTTGCCCAGCGCTCGCCCGTCGTTGCCCGATCCTGCAAACGGGCGCGCCACGATCTCCCACCCTTGGACAAGGGCACGGCGCCTGTCTATGCTGGCCGCCATGCAAACGCCCTCGCCTCTCACCACCTCTTCCACCGCCGCCAGCGCCCCCGGCGACGACGGCGAAGCCATGCAGCTCGTCGTGCAGCGCGCCGAGCTGGCAGCGCGCATCGAGCGCTTCTTGCCGCACGACGGCGTCCTCGTCACGCCTTTTTCGCCGCTGCGCCTGATCCGCACCTCGCACACCGGCGAGCCCACCCACACGCTGTACCGGCCCGCCATCTGCCTGCTGGCCCAGGGCCGCAAGCGGGTGCTGCTGGGCGACGAGCTGACCGTCTACGACGCGCTCAACTACCTCGTCATCTCGCAGGACCTGCCGGTCTCCGGCCAGGTGGTCGATGTCACGCCGGAGGCCCCCTACCTGTGCTTCTGCCTGGACTTCGAGCCGCGCGACCTGGCCGCGCTGATGCTCGAGATCGGCTGCCCGCCGGCGCCTCCGCATGCAGCGGCGCGCGGCCTGTTCACCGGCGTGACCAGCGCGCCGCTGCTCGACGCGGTGCTGCGCCTGATGCGCCTGCTCGACACGCCCCAGGACCTGCCCGCGCTGGCGCCGCTGATCGTGCGCGAGATCCTCTACCGGCTGCTGAGCTCGGAGCTCGGCTGGCGCCTGGCGCAGATCGCCACGCCCGACAGCCAGGGCCAGCGCATCACCCGCGCCATCGCCTGGCTGCGCGAGCGCTACCGCGAGCCGCTGAAGATCGACGACATGGCCCGCGCGGTGCACATGAGCGCCTCGTCGCTGCACCACCACTTCAAGGCCGTCACCGCGATGAGCCCGCTGCAGTACCAGAAGCAGCTGCGGCTGCAGGAAGCCCGCAGCCTGATGATGAGCGAGGCGGTGGACGCAGCCAACGCCGGCCACCGCGTCGGCTACGACAGCGCCTCGCAGTTCAGCCGCGAGTACGCACGCCTGTCCGGCGCGCCGCCCGCGCGCGACATGAAGCGGCTGCGCGAGCAGGCGCTGTAGGCAGGCGCTGTAGGCAGGCGACCCTGCCGGCCCCTGCGGCCGGCACGGCGCGCCCATGCGTCAGACCGCCATGATCGAGACGGTCTTGGTGACCAGGTAGCTCTCCAGCGCCTCCGGCCCACCCTCGGTGCCGTAGCCCGAATCCTTCACGCCGCCGAACGGCAGCTCGGCCGTCGGCGCGGCCGGCTGGTTGATCCACAGCATGCCCAGCTCCAGGCGCTGGGCCAGCTGGTGGGCCGTCTTGATCGAGCGGGTGAACGCATAGCCCGCGAGGCCGAAGGGCAGGCGATTGGCTTCGGCGATGGCCTCGTCCAGCTCGTCGAAGACACGGATCGCGGCCACCGGGCCGAAGGGCTCGTTGTTGAAGACGTCAGCGTCCAGCGGCACCTCGGTGAGCACGGTGGGGGCGAAGAAGTTGCCGGCGCTGCCGACGCGCTCGCCGCCGGTGGCGATGGTGGCGCCCTTGGCGCGGGCGTCGTCGAGCAGCTTGCTCATCGCGCTCAGGCGGCGCGCGTTGGCCAGCGGGCCCAGCGTGGTGCCCTCAGTCAGGCCATCGCCCAGCTTCAGGCCTTCGGCGACCTTCACCAGCGCCTGCGCGAAGGCGTCCTTCAGGCTGCGGTGCACCAGGAAGCGCGTCGGCGAGATGCAGACCTGCCCCGCGTTGCGGAACTTGGCCGAACCGGCGGCCTTGACGGCCAGCGCCACGTCGGCGTCCTCGGCCACGATCACCGGCGCGTGGCCGCCCAGCTCCATCGTGACCCGCTTCATGTGCTTGCCGGCGAGCGCAGCCAGCTCCTTGCCGACCGGCGTGGAGCCGGTGAAGGTGACCTTGCGGATGACCGGGCTGGCGATCAGGTAGCTGGAGATCTCGGCGGGGTTGCCGAAGACCAGGCCCACCGTGCCGGCCGGCACGCCCGCATCGACAAAGGCCTGCAGCAGGGCGGCCGGCGACGCCGGGGTCTCCTCCGGCGCCTTGACCAGGAAGGAGCAGCCGGTCGTCAAGGCCGAGCACAGCTTGCGCACGACCTGGTTGATCGGGAAGTTCCACGGCGTGAAGGCGGCCACCGGGCCGACCGGCTCCTTCAGCACCAGTTGCTGGGCAGCCAGGTTGCGCGACGGCACGATGCGGCCATAGACCCGCCGCCCTTCGTCGGCAAACCACTCGATGATGTCCACCGCCGCGAGCACCTCGACGCGCGCCTCGGCCAGCGGCTTGCCTTGCTCCTGCGTCAGCAGCCGCGCGATCGAATCGGCGCGCTCGCGCAGCAGGCCGGCGGCCTTGCGCATCAGCCCGGCGCGCTCGTGGGCGGGCACGTTGCGCCAGCTCTCGAAGCCGCGCTGCGCGGCGGCCAGCGCGCGGTCCAGGTCCACCGTGCCGGCATGGGCCACCTTGCCGATCGCGAGGCCGGTGGCGGGGTTCAGCACGTCGAGCTTCTTGCCGGAGGCGGCATCGACCCATTGGTTGTCGATCAGCAGGCGGGTGTCGGGGTAGGTCATGGGGTTTCTCGGAGCGGTAGAGGGAGAGGGGAAGGCCGAGAGTGTCGCCCGAACCCTGCCGGCCGTCGGCGCCGTGGGTTTTTGGACCCCCGGGCGGTGGGCTGCGTGTGCCGGCGATGCGATGTAAGGTTGGGCCGGCTGGCCGCGACCCATGCGCATCCCCCTTCAAGCTTTCGGGCCCCGCCATGAACCAACCCAGACCTGCTCCCTCCGCGGCACAACCCGCCCAGCGTTATCTCGCCGCCGCCCTGCTGGCCGCCGCGGCCTGCATCGCGGCGGGCTGGGCGGCCACCTCCAGCGCCGCCGCGGCTCCACGGGTGCCCGCCCCCGCCGTGGACGGGGTGGCCACGACGGCCACGACCGAGACGGCGGTGCTGGCCGGCGGCTGTTTCTGGGGCGTGCAGGGCGTGTTCCAGCACGTGCAAGGCGTCAGCAGCGCGGTCTCGGGCTATGCCGGCGGGGCGTCGGAGACGGCCACCTACCGCAGGGTCGGCTCCGGCTCGACCGGGCATGCCGAGGCCGTCAAGGTGACCTTCGACCCCCGGAAGCTCAGCTACGGCCGGCTGCTGCAGATCTACTTTTCGGTGGCGCACGACCCCACCGAGCTGAACCGCCAGGGCCCGGACACCGGCAGCCAGTACCGCTCCACCGTGTTCCCGGCCACGGCCGAGCAGGAGCGCGTGGCGCGCAGCTACATCGCGCAGCTCAACCAGGCCAACACCTTCGGCAAGCCGCTGGCGACCACGGTGGAGCCCCAGAAGGCCTTCTACCCGGCCGAGGCCTACCACCAGGATTTCCTGACGCTGAACCCCCGCCACCCGTACATCGTGGTCAACGACCTGCCCAAGATCAACGAGCTGAAGCGGCTCTTCCCCGCCGTCTACCAGGCCCAGCCGGTGCTGGTGGGCACGGCGGCCGGCGCGCGCTGACCGCGCTCAAGCCGGCACGGCCAGGATCACGCTGGAGACCTTGAACATCGCGGTGGCGGGCTTGCCGACGGCCAGGGCCAGCGACTGCGCGCTTTCGTTGGTCACGATGGCCGCGACCGACCCGCCACCGGGCAGCGCGATCACCACCTCGGTGTTGACGGCGCCCGGGATGACGCGGCTGACCTCGCCCGCAAACTGGTTGCGGGCCGAAAACTTCGCGTCGCCGGGCTCGGTCACGATCATCACCGACGAGGCCTTGATCAGCGCGGTGGCGCGCTTGCCGACCGCCAGATCGAGGTCGATGCAGCTTTCGTGCGTGATGGTGGCAGCGATCTTCAGCCCGCCTATCACTTCGAGCTCGATCTCGTCGTTCACCGCACCCGCGCGTAGCGCGGTGACGGCCCCGGCAAACTGGTTGCGTGCACTGGTCTTCATGGTCATGCTTTCGAGCAGCAGGTAGTCGTGGTGCAGGCCCTGGGCCTGCTCGTTGAGGCGCGCGAGAAAGCGCTGGTGCTCCTGCTGGATCAGGCGGAAGTTCTTCAGCAGCTGCGTGCCGCGCTCGGTGAGCCGCGTGGAGCCGCCTCCCTTGCCACCCGCGCTGCGCGCCAGCAGCGGGGCGCCGGAGAGGTTGTTCATCTCCTCGACCGCGTCCCAGGCCCCCTTGTAGCTCAGGCCCACGGCCTTGGCCGCATGGGTGATGGAGCCCAGCCTGTCGATCTGCTCCAGCAGCGCGATGCGCTTGTGGCCGGCCACGCCCTTGCCCTCGACGCTGAGCCAGAGCTCGGCGCTGAGGCTGAGCGGCGGTGTCTCGTGCTTCATGGCACGGGCGCCAGCTGGGCTTGGGCGGCAGCCCGCGCGGGGGCCGGCGCGACGACGGCGCCATCCTGCAGCCGCACCACCTGCTCGCCGAAGCGCTCCAGGTCCTGCGGGTCGTGGGTGATCATCACGACCGGGATATCGACCTCCTTCAGCAGCGCATCGAGCTCGGCGCGCATGCGCTCGCGCAGCTCGGTGTCCAGCGCGGCGAAGGGCTCGTCCAGCAGCAGCGCCCGGGGCTGGTTGACCAGCGCGCGCGCCAGCGCGGTGCGCTGGCGCTGGCCGCCGGAGAGCTCGGCCGGCATCTGGCGCGCCAGGTCGCTCAAATGGAAGGCCGCGAGCCAGCGGTCGACCGCCTCGCTGGCGTGGGCCAGGCCGGGGTTCAACAGGCCGGGGGTCAGCGCGAAGGCGACGTTCTGCCGCACCGTGAGGTGGGGGAAGAGCGCGTAGTCCTGGAACAGGTAGCCGAAGCGGCGCTCGCGCGGGCTCACGTCCGCCCGGGTCGCGGCGTCGAACAGCGTGCGGCCGTCGAAGCGTATCGTGCCTTCGTCCGGCTTCAGCAAGCCGGCCAGGGCCCGCAGCGTCAGGCTCTTGCCGGCGCCCGAGGGGCCGTAGATCACCGTGCGCGCGGCGCTGCTGGCAAAGCGCACGGCCAGCTCGAAAGGCCGGTGGGCGCTGACCAGGCGCTTGCGGATGTCGACCTCGAAACGCATGGGTTTCAGCGGCTCAGCCATGTTGAACCCGCCCAGGTGCCAGCCGGCCGGCCAGCAGCAGCACCACGATGCAGGTGGCCGAGGTGATCAGCACCAGCAGGTTGGCCAGGTCGTCCTGGCCGGCCTGCACCGCCTCGTAGACCGCAACCGACAAGGTCTGCGTCTTGCCCGGGATGCTGCCGGCCACCATCAGCGTGGCGCCGAATTCGCCCAGCGCCCGCGCAAAGGCCAGCAAGGTGCCGGCCAGGATGCCGCGCCACGCCAGCGGCAAGGTGACGCGGGTGAACACCGCCGCCTCGCGCAGGCCCAGCACCCGAGCCGCCTGCTCCAGTTGCCCGTCCACGCCCTCGAACGCGGCCCGCGCCGACTTGGCCACCAGCGGGAACGAGACGATGCTGGCGGCGATCACCGCCCCCTGCCAGGTGAAGATCAGGTGGATGCCGAAAGTCTCCTGCAGCCAGCCGCCTATCCAGCCGCGCCGGCCGACGACGACCAGGATGTAGTAGCCCAGCACGGTGGGCGGCAAGACCATCGGCAATGTGAGGACCGCGTCGAGCAGCTCGCGGCCGATGAAGCGCTTGCGGGCCAGCAAAAAGCCCGCCGCGACGCCGAAGACCAGGTTCAGCGCGGTCGACCAGCCGGCAACCTTGAGCGACAGGCCGAGCGCGATCCATGCGGCGTCCACCGGATTGCCTGGAGTCGGGCTCAGGGCTTGCCGAAGCCGTACTTGGCCAGCACCGCCTGGCCGGCCGGCGAGACCACGAAGGCGATGAACTTCTTGCCGCCGTCGGTGTTGGGCCCGCCGCTCACCGCCGCGATGGGGTACAGCACCGGCGTTTCGGTGGGCACCGGGAAGGCGATCTTGACCTTGTCCTTCATCACGTAGGCATCGGTGGTGTAGACGAAGCCGGCCTCTACCTCGCCGCGGGCCACGTAGTCCAGGCTTTGCCGCACCGATTGTGCGTAGACGGCCTTGGCCTCGACCTGCGGCCAGAGCTTGGCCGCCTCCAGCGCCGACTTGGCATAGCGCCCGGCCGGCACGCTGGCCGGGTTGCCCAGCGCCACCTTGGCGACGGCGGCCGGCTGCAGGTCGGCCAACGTGGCCAAGGGCAGCTTGCTGTCGATGGGCGTCACGACGACCAGGCCGTTGCTGACGAAGTTCTTGCGCGAGCCGGCCGCCAGCAGCTTCTGGGCCTCGGCCTTGTCCATGGTCTCCTGGTCGGCCGAGGCGAAGACATCGACCGGCGCGCCCTTGGCGATCTGCTGCAGCAGCGCGTCGGAGGCGGCAAAGTTCAGCAGCACTTTGCTGCCGGCGTTCTGCGCCTCGAAGGCCTGGGCGGCCTCCTTGAACGCATTGGTCAGGCTGGCGGCGGCCGAGACGGTGATGTCGGCAGCGTGTGCGGCACCCCACCCGGCACCCAGCAAGCCAAAGACGACGCCCAGAACGGAGCGGCGGAAGGAGGAAGGCACAAGGCAGGGCAGCGTCATGGTGAGAAAAGCCGTGATTCGAAATATAGGCCACTATATAACCATATCCTGCGCACCCGCCGCCAGAGGGGCCCGGGCGTCGCAGCGCCATCCCGCGAGGAACAGGCCAGAACGGCGGCGGATAGGGCAAGCGCCCTCCGCGCCGCGGCTCCTAGACTGGGCTTCAAGCCATCACCAGGAGCCCACATGACTCTCTCCTCAACCCCCCGCCCCATCGGCCGCAGCGGCCTCAGCGTGTTCCCGCTCGGCCTCGGCTGCATGGGCATGTCGGAGTTCTACGGCCCGACCGACGACGAACAGTCGCTGGCCACGCTGGAGGCCGCCTTCGACGCCGGCGTGCAGCTCTACGACACGGCCGACGCCTACGGCTTCGGCCACAACGAAACGCTGCTGGCGAAGTTCATCCGCGGCAAGCGCGACCGCGTGCGCATCGCCAGCAAGTGCGGCCTGGTGCGCGAGCCGGGCGCCTATGCGCGCCGGGTCGACAACACGCCGGCCTACATCCGCGCCGCCTGCGAGGCCTCGCTGAAGCGGCTGGGCGTGGAGACGCTGGACCTCTACTACCTGCACCGGCTCAATCTGGAGACACCGCTGGAAGAATCGATGGCCGCGCTGGCCGCGCTGCAGCGCGAGGGCAAGGTGCGCGCGATCGGCGTCTGCGAGGTCTCGGTGCCCACGCTGCGCCGCATTGCCGCGCTGCACCCCATTGACGCCGTGCAGAGCGAATACTCGCTCTGGACGCGCGACCCCGAGCAAGGCGTGCTCGCCGCCTGCCGCGAGATCGGCGCCAGCTTCTTCGCCTACAGCCCGCTGGGCCGCGGCTTCCTGACCGGCCAGGTGGCCGGCACCGAGCAGCTGGACGACAAGGACTTCCGCCGCTTCAACCCCCGCTTCGCCGACGAGCACCTGCAAGCCAACCTGCGGCTCGCCGCGCTGGTGAAAGAGCTCGCCGCGGCCAAGGGCTGCAGCCCGGCGCAGTTCGCGCTCGCATGGCTGCTGGCGCAGGGCGATGACGTGATCCCCATCCCGGGCACCAAGCGCCAGACCTATCTGGCGGACAACCTGGGTGCGCTGCAGGTGGCGCTGAGCGCCGGCGAACTGCGGCAGATTGACGAGGCCTTCCCCGCCGGCGTGGCGGCTGGGCAGCGCTACAGCGAAGAGGGCATGAAGGGGCTGGCGGTGTGAGAGGGCGGCCAGGTCCCGGTTGCGAGCCCTGTGGTCAGTGCGCTCAAGCAGACATGCGGGGAACTCATCAAAGTCCACCGACAATCGGCATAGGGGGCCTCCACGATGGGAGGCGCCCAT